>NZ_BAAARK010000002.1:0-503575 GCF_039532155.1 Streptomyces lunalinharesii | reverse complement strand
CCACCCCCACCGCCGAAGGCGACCCCGCTTCCCCCTCAAGGAGCCGGCATGACCCATGCAGACACCCCCCGCGGCGGCGTCCGCCGGAGAACGGTCCTGGGCGGGGCGGCCGCGGCCGCCACCGGCTTCGCGCTCGCCGGGTGCGGCAGCGGCGACGACGGCGCCCCCAGGCAGCGGAGGAAGGGCCAGAAGATCACCCTCACCTTCTGGTCCTGGGTGCCGGGCATCGACCGGCCGGTGGACCTGTGGAACCGCAACAACCCCGAGGTCGAAGTCAGGGTCGAGAAGGTGTCGGCGGTCAACGGCGAGCAGTACGCCAAGATGCACGCCGCCATCAAGGCCGGCAACCCGCCGGACCTGGGCCAGATCGAGTTCCCGGTGATCCCCAGCTTCCTGCTGGACGGCGGGCTGCGCGACCTCGCCCCGCTCGGCGCCGCCCGGCACCGCGACGCGTTCTTCGCCTGGCAGTGGCGGCAGTCCGTCTTCGGCTCCGGGATCTACGCCATTCCGCAGGCCAGCGGCCCGATGGGGCTGTTCGTCCGGCAGGACCTCTTCGACCGGTGGGGCATCGTGGTGCCGCGTACCTGGGACGCGTACGAGGCCGCGGCCAAGGAGGTCCGTCGGCACGGTGCCTGGATCGAGACCTTCGCGCCGACCAACGGCAACCGCTTCGCCGGCCTGGCCTGGCAGGCCGGTGCCAAGTGGTACGCCACCCACGGCGACACCTGGGTCGTGCACCTCGACGACGCCCCCACCCGTCGGGTCGCCGACTTCTGGGAGGGGCTGGTGCGGCGCAAGCTCGTCAAGACCGTCCCGGACCGCCGGGACGCCTGGTACAAGGACGTCCAGACCGGTGCCATCCCCGCCTGGGTGGGCGCCAGTTGGGGCGACGCCCTGCTGGCCGGCAACGCGCCCGGCACCAAGGGCAAGTGGCGGGCCGCCCCGTTGCCCCAGTGGCAGCCCGGCGGCCGGGCGTACGCGAACTGGGGCGGCTCCACCACCGCCGTCTTCGCCAAGGCGAGCTACCCCAAGGACGCCCTGGACTTCGCGCTCTGGCTCAACACCGACCCGCGGTCCATCGCCCTGCTCCTGAAGGGCGGCTACGGCTTCCCCAGCGCCAAGACGGGCTACGCCACCACCGACCTCGACGCGGACCGGGACTTCTTCGGCGGCCAGCAGTACAGCAGGGTCTTCGCCGACGCCGGCGCGCACGTGGACACCGCCTGGCAGTGGGGGCCGGGCGTGGACACCCTCTTCCAGCGGCTCGGCGACGCCTTCACCGACGCGCTCGCCGACGGCACCTCGTTCCGTGCGGTGCTGACGAAGGTGCAGCGCCAGACCGTCGCCGACCTGCGGGACAAGGGGCTCAAGGCGGAGAGCGGCACATGAGCGCGACCGCTGCGCGACGCCCGCGCCGGACCGGGCGGCCCGGCGCCCGCAACGCCCGGGCCGCGGCCGGATTCGTCCTGCCGTTCCTCGCCCTCTTCGCCCTCTGCTACCTCGCCCCGCTCTGCTACGCGGTGTGGACCAGCCTGCGGCGCACCGAACGCACCGGGCCGCTCGGCCTCGGCACCGAGCACGATGTCTTCGCCGGCCTCGCCAACTACGCCCAGGCGCTGGCCGACGACCGGTTCCTGACCGGCTTCGGCCGGGTGCTGCTCTTCGGCGTCGTGCAGATCCCGCTGATGACGGCGCTCGCCACCGCGCTGGCGCTGCTCCTGGAGAGCGCCGCCGCCCGCTGGGTCACCTTCTTCCGCAGCGCCTTCTTCCTGCCCTACGGGGTGCCCGTGGTGATCGCCTCGATCCTGTGGGGCTTCCTCTACGTCCCCGGCCTCAGCCCGTTGGTGCGGATCGCCCAAGCCGTCGGCTGGAACGTCGACTTCCTCTCCCGCGGCAGCGTGCTGTGGTCCGTCGCCAACATCGTCACCTGGCAGTTCACCGGCTACACCATGCTGGTGCTGATCGCCCAGCTGAAGTCGGTCCCCGGCGAGCTCTACGAGGCGGCCCGGATCGACGGCGCGGGCGCCTGGCAGGTGGCCCGGTACGTCAAGCTCCCGATGCTCCGCCCGGCGCTGGTGCTCACCACCGTGTTCAGCATCATCGGGACCCTCCAGCTGTTCGCCGAGCCGATGGTGCTGCGCCCGCTCGCCTCGTCCATCGACTCCGGCTACACCCCCAACCTGCACGCCTACAGCGAGGCGTTCGTCGGCAACAACCAGCACCGGGCGGCGGCCGAGGCGGTGCTGCTGGCCCTGGTGGCGTGCGCGGCGTCGTTCGGCTTCCTGCGGCTGGTCGGCGGGCGCGGGAAGGACCGCGGATGAGCCCCCAGGCCCCCGACGGGAGAGGGGAGGACCTCCCGTGAGCACCCGGGTCCCCGTCCGTCACCGGATCATCACCAGTTCCCTGTTGGCCGTCGCCGCCCTCTACTTCCTCGCGCCCGTCTACTGGTTGGTCGTCTCGGCCACCAAGAACAGCGCCGACCTCTTCGGCACCTTCGGCTTCTGGTTCTCCGACCACCCCCGGCCCCTGACGTACCTCACCGGCGTCCTGACGTACGACCACGGCGTCTACGTCCGCTGGTTCGCCAACTCGCTGCTCTACGCCGGCATCGGGGCGGTCTGCGCCACCGGGCTGTCCGCCGCGGCGGGCTACGCACTGGCCAAGTTCCCCTTCCGGGGGCGGGAGACGGTCTTCGGCCTGGTGCTGGCCGGGGTGCTGATCCCGAGCACCGCACTGGCCCTGCCGCTGTACTTCCTCTTCAGCGCGCTGGGCCTGGCCGACACCTACGGTGCGGTGCTGATCCCCAGCGTGGTCAGCCCGTTCGGGGTCTACCTGTGCCGGATCTACGCGGCCGCCGCGGTGCCCGACGCGCTCCTGGAGGCGGCCCGGATCGACGGCGCGGGGGAGGCGCGGATCTTCGCCGGGCTGGGACTGCGGCTGATGGGACCGGCGCTGGTCACCGTCTTCCTGTTCCAGTTCGTGCACATCTGGAACAACTACTTCCTGCCGCTGGTGATGCTCTCCGACTCCGACCTGTACCCGGTCCAACTGGGGCTGACGACCTGGATGGGCTACGCGGACCGACAGCCGGTGCTCTACCAGTACACGGTGGGTGGCGCGCTGCTGTCCGTGCTGCCGCTGATGGTGCTGATGACGGTGCTCCAGCGGTACTGGCGCACGGGGTTGACGGAGGGGAGCGTCAAGGCGTGACCGTGCCCTCGACACCGGCCCGGGGCGTGACAGTATCGCTGTCATGACTACTTCCGACGCTGCCGCGACCCCGGCCGAGAACCCGTCCACCACCGGCGCCAAGCCGGCCGCCCGCGATCCGTGGGACCTGCCCGACGTCTCCGGTCTGGTGATCGGCGTCCTCGGCGGCACCGGTGACCAGGGCCGCGGCCTGGCCTACCGGTTCGCCCGGGCCGGCCACAAGGTGATCATCGGCTCCCGGGCCGCCGAGCGCGCCCGGGCCGCCGCCGAGGACCCCCAGCTGGGCGGCCTGGGCGTCGAGGGTGCCGCCAACGCCGACTGCGCCCGCCGCAGCGACGCCGTGATCGTCGCGGTGCCCTGGGAGGGACACGCCAAGACCCTCGAGGCGCTGCGCGAGGAACTGGCCGGCAAGCTGGTGATCGACTGCGTCAACCCGCTCGGCTTCGACAAGAAGGGCGCCTACGCGCTCAAGCCGGAGGAGGGCAGCGCCGCCGAACAGGCCGCCGCGCTGCTGCCGGACTCCCGGGTCACCGCCGCCTTCCACCACCTCTCCGCCGTCCTGCTCCAGGACCCCGAGGTCGCCGAGATCGACACCGACGTGATGGTGCTCGGCGAACGCCGCGCCGACACCGACCTGGTGCAGGCGCTGACCGCCCGCATCCCCGGGATGCGCGGCGTCTTCGCCGGCCGGCTGCGCAACGCCCACCAGGTCGAGTCGCTGGTCGCCAACCTGATCTCGGTCAACCGCCGCTACAAGGCGCACGCCGGCCTGCGGGTCACCGACGTCTGAGCCGTCGCACCGCCGCGGGGAAGGGGGCGGCGGGGGCGGCGCGGGCCATGGGGGACACTGGAACGGACCGCACGACCCGACAGGAGCCGACCCCATGCCCTCCCTGCCCCCGCCCGGACCGGACCGGCGCCTCGCCGTCCTCGCCCTCGCCGTGTGCGCGCTCGCCGTCGCCGCCGCGGTCCTCTCCTTCGTCCGGGGCAGCTTCATCGGCATCGTGTGGATCCTGCTGGCCGGCGTCTCCAGCAACATGGCGTGGTTCTACCTCCGCAAGGCGAAGCTGGAGCGGGCCCGCCGGGCCGAGGCCGCCGGCTGAGCCGCGGGGCGGCTCGGGGCGCTTCCGGCGGAGATCCGGCAGAAGCGCCTCAAGCCGCCCCGCCGGTCAGCGGCACCTGCGGCTCGCCCTGCCAGAAGCGGTAGAACTCCTGGCCCCAGTAGGTGTCCCAGGTCGACACGCCCAGCCCCCGCAGGACGGTGTGCACCAGGTCGAAGAAGACCTGGTTGAGCTCCGGCACCCACAGCAGCGCGAAGACCGCCAGCATCCCGAACGGCGCGATCGGCGCGACCTGTCGCCGGACCCGGTCCGACAGCCACGGTTCGAGCACGCCGTAGCCGTCCAGCCCGGGCACCGGCAGGAGGTTCAACAGCGCCGCGGTGACCTGGAGCAGCGCCAGGAACGCCAGCGCGTAGCGGAAGGCGTCCGGCACCCCGTCCAGGGCGTGCAGCCAGAACGGCGCGCTGACCACCACGGCGAACAGGACGTTGGTCAGCGGCCCGGCCGCCGAGATCAGGCTGTGCCGCCAGCGGCCCCGGATCCGGCCGCGCTCGATGAACACCGCGCCGCCCGGCAGCCCGATCCCGCCCATGATCACGAAGAGCACCGGCAGCACGATGCTCAGCAGCGCGTGCGAGTAGACCAGCGGGTTGAGGGTGAGGTAGCCCTTCGCGCCCACCGTGATGTCGCCGCCGTGCAGGGCGGTGCGGGCGTGCGCGTACTCGTGCAGGCACAGCGACACCACCCAGCCCGCCGTCACGAACAGGAAGACCGCGAAGCCGGTGCCGGCCGCGAGCGTCCCGCTCCAGACGGCCCAGCCGGAGACCGCCAGGACGGCGACGAGCGCGAGGAAGACCGGACTGACGCGTCGGTCGGCGCGCGGGATTGCGGTGGTCATCGGTACGGATCTCCCAGGGTGGGTCGCGGGCGGGGCCGGGCCGCGGCGGGCCGCCCCGACCGTATCCGCGGTGCGGCCGCCGGCGCACGGCCCCGTGACGGCCGCGCCCCGCCAACGGAAACGCCGCGCGGTACGCGGAGAGTTCCGCCGGTGACCGACAATGGCCCGGTGCGCTACGGAATTCTCGGCACCACCCAGGTCGGCCACGCCGACGGCACCCCCCTCGCCGTCGGCGGTGCACGGCTGCGCGCCCTGCTCGCGGCGTTCGCGCTGCGCCCCGGCCGGGCACTGCCCGCGGACGTCCTGATCGCCGACGTCTGGGGGATGGACCCGCCGGCCGACGCGCCCGGTGCCCTCCAGGCGCTGGTCGGCCGGCTCCGCCGGGTCCTGGGCCGGTCCGCGATCGCCTCGGTCGACGGCGGCTACCTGCTGTGCGCCGAGCCGGACGCGGTCGACCTGCACCGCTTCGAGCGGCTGACGGCGGAGGGCGGCCGGGCGCTGGACGCCGCCGACCCGGGCCGCGCCGCCGCCCTGCTCGACGAGGCGCTGGCCCTGTGGCGCGGCCCGGCCCTGGCCGACCTGCCCGACGCGACCGTCGAGGCGGCCCGCGCCGAGAGCCGCCGCCTGGACGCCCAGCGCACCCGCTTCGCCGCCGACCTGGCCCTGGGCCGGGCCGCCCGGGCGCTGCCCGCGCTGAGCGCGCTCTGCCAGGACCATCCCCTGGACGAGCCGCTCCAGGCGCTCCGGCTGCGCGCCCTGCGCGCCGCGGGCCGCACCGCCGAGGCGCTCGCCGCCTACGAGGCGATACGCGCCGACCTCGCCGACCGCCTGGGCGCCGATCCCGGCCCGGAGTTGCGCGCCCTGCACGCCGCCCTGTTGCGGCCGGACCTCGCGGCCCCGGCGGCCGAGGGGGCGGCTGCGGGCGTCGGCGCGACGGGCCGCCCCCGGCCGCCGGTCGCCGCTCCGCCTGCGCCGGCGGCGGACGCTGTGGTGCCGCCGGCCGCCCGGCCCGGCAACCTCCGCGCCCGCCTCACCTCCTTCGTCGGCCGGGAACACGACCTGGACGCCCTCCGGGCCGACCTGGCCGCGCACCGGCTGGTGACGCTGCTGGGGCCGGGCGGCGCCGGCAAGACCCGGCTCTCCCAGGAGGGCGCGGAGGCCGCCGCGGCCGCGCTGCCGGACGCCTGGCCGCACGGCGTCTGGCTGGCCGAGTTGGCGCCGGTGGACGATCCGCGGACCGTGCCGGAGGCGGTGCTGACCGCGCTCGGGGCCCGCGAGACCGTCGTCCGCGGCACCACCGCCGAGGGGCTGCGGGCCGCCGCCGACCACAGCGCCCGGGACCCGCACGCCCGGCTCGCCGAGCACTGCGCGGGCCGTCGCATGCTGCTGGTGCTGGACAACTGCGAGCACGTGATCGGGGCCGCCGCGGAACTCGCCGAGCGGCTGCTGATCGCCTGCCCGGGCGTGACCGTGCTGGCCACCAGCCGGGAGCCGCTGGCCGTGCCGGGCGAGGTGGTGCGGCCGGTGGAGCCGCTGCCCGACCCGGTCGCGCTGCGGCTGCTCGCCGACCGCGGGGCCGCCGCCCGCCCCGGTTTCCGTCTCGACGTCGACGAGGAGACCGCCCTGGCCTGCGCGGAGATCTGCCGTCGGCTGGACGGCCTGCCGCTGGCGATCGAGCTGGCCGCCGCCCGCCTCCGCATGATGACGCCCCGTCAGCTCGCGGACCGGCTCGACGACCGCTTCCGCCTGCTGACCAGCGGCAGCCGCACGCTGCTGCCCCGCCAACAGACCCTGCGCGCGGTCGTCGACTGGTCCTGGGACCTCACCGACGAGCCCGAACGTGCGGTGCTGCGCCGACTGTCGGTCTTCGCCGGAGGGTGCGACCTGGCCGCCGCCGAGGAGGTCTGCGCGGGCGACGGCGTGCCCGCGTACGAGGTGGCCGGGCTGCTGGGCTCGTTGATCGACAAGTCGCTGGTGGTCGCCGCCCCGGCCGACGAGGGGCCCGGCACCGGGGTCCTCCCCGGCGCCCGCGGCTGCGAGGCCGGGCGCGCGCCGCGGACCGGGGCGGGGGCCGGCGGCCAGATGCGCTACCGGCTGCTGGAGACGGTGGCCGAGTACGCCGGGGAGCGGCTGGACGAGGCCGGCGAACGGGCCGCGGTCGAGCGCCGCCACCTGGTCACCTACCGCGAACTGGCCCGTACCGGCGACCCGTTGCTGCGCGGCCCCCGACAGCGCGCGGTGATGGACCGGCTGGAGCTGGAGCACGACAACCTGCGCACCGCGCTGCGCCGGGCCGTTGCCGCCGGCGACGAGCAGGAGGGGCTGTGCCTGGTGCTGTCGCTCCACTGGTTCTGGTCGTTGCGCGACCACCGCGGCGACTCCGCCACCTGGGCGGCGGCCGTCGGCGCACTCGGCCCCAACCCCTTCGCCCCACCCGTGGAGGTCGCCCCCGAACTCCCCGCGCGGCCGATCGACGCACCCCCGCCGATGCCGCCCGAGCAGCTCGTGGAGGCCCGTCGCGAGGTCCGTCTGGTGGCGCTCGCCAGCGCCGACGGCAACATCGAGTGGCTGCGCGAACCGGAGGGGCAGGAGGAACTGGCCGGGATCATCGCCGCCTACCGCGGTGGCATGCCGCAGACCTGCAAGGTGCCCGGGGTGCTGTGGTACCACGCGGTCCTGATGACCGGCCGGTGGCGGGAGTTGGTCGAGATGCTCGACCAGGCCGTCGAGGGCTGTCGCGGCTTCGGCTACGACTGGGAGCTGGCCTACGTCCTCCAACTGCGCTCCAAGATCCTCAACGACCGCCCCGGCCAGTTGCCGCGGGCGACCCGGGACGCCGACGAGGCGCTCGGGATCTTCGTCCGGCTGGGCGACGTCTGGGGCGCGGCCGAGGCGCTGGCCGGCCGCGCCGAGTCCGCCGAGAAGCGCGGCGACCACGCCGCCGCGGTGTGCGACTACGAGGCGGCGATGGTGTACGCCGAGCAGCTGGGCGCGCACGGCCAGACGCTGCTGCTGCGGGCCCGGTTGGGCGCCGTGCTGATCGAGGACGGCCGGCCGGAGGACGGCAAGCGGATGCTCAAGGAGGTGCTGGCCGAGGCGGAGGACGCCAACAGCGGCCGGGACGCGGCGTGGTTCACCCGGATGACGCTGGCCGTGCAGCTGGCGGCGGAGGGCCGCACCCACGAGGCCCGCCGGGAGTTGCTCGTGGTGCGGGAGGCGCTCACCGCGCGCGACTCGGACATGTTCCTGGGCCTGCTGGACGCCTCGCTGGTCTCGCTGGACGTGGACGAGGGGCAGCACGGGCCGGAACTCCTCCCACGGATCCGGCTGGCCGTGGACCAGGTGCGGGACCCGCTGGTGGAGTTGGTCGCGCCGGACCTGCCGGTGGTGCAGCTGCTGACCGGCGCCCGGGTGGTGGCGGCGGTCCGCGGTGCGGCCGGGGCCCGGGACGCGGCCCGGCTGATCGGCGCCCACGACGCGCTGCTCGTCGGCCCGCACGTGGCGCCGCGGGCCAACCGTCGGGACCGGGTCCGCACCGAGGAGGCCGTCCGGGCGCTGCTGGGCGACGCCGCCTACGAGGCCGCGCACGCCGAGGGCGGCGGCCTCGGGTTGGACGAGGCCGCCGCCCTCATCTGACGCGAGCCGGGCGGGCTGGACGGTCCGCGGGGGCGCGCCGCCGCGGACGCCGCGTCAGGTCTTGGTGCGGAACTTCCGCACGGCGAGCGGCATGGTGACCGCCGTGATGGCCACCGCCCAGGCCAGCGTGATCAGCGCCGGATGGGCCACCGCCCCCTGGCCGTTGATCAGCGCGCGGGCCGCGTCGGCGAGGTTGGACAGCGGGTTGATCTTGGTGAACGCCTCCAGCCAGCCGGGCATCTGCTGGGTCGGCGTGAAGATCGACGAGCCGAACTGGAGCGGCATCAGAACCAGCATCGCCATGCCCTGCACCGCCTGCGGCGTCTTCACGCTGAGCCCCAGCAGGATGAAGATCCACATCAGGGCGGCGCCGAAGACCGCGGACAGCACGATCGCGGTGACGAACTCCAGCGGGGAGCCGTGGATTTCGAGGCCCAGCAGGAACCCCATGCCGAGCAGGATCGCGATCGCGAGCAGCATCCGGCCGAGCTCGACCACGATCTTGGCGATCAGGACCGAGGACCGGGCGATGGGCATCGTCCGGAAGCGGTCCATCACGCCCTTGCGGAAGTCCTCGTTGACGCCGCTGCCCACCGCCATGGCGATGTTCATGCCCATCATCGCCATCATGCCGGGGACCAGGTACTGCACGTAGGCCTGCTGGTTGCCCTTGCCGGCGATGGCGCCGCCGAAGACGTAGACGAACAGCAGGATGAAGATCACCGGCATCAGCACCGCGTCGAACAGCGTCTCCGGGTCGTGCTTGATCTGCACGAGGTTGCGCCGCACCAGCGCACCGATGTGCCGCAGGTTGGCCCGGAGGCCGATCCGGCCCTCGTCGCCGCCGGTCGTGCCGAGCGGCGGCACCGTCATCGTCGCGGCACTCATGCCGACACCCCCGCGTACTCCTCGTCGTGCTGAACGGAACCGGTCTCCGGGGCGACCGCCCCGGACGTCTTCTGGCCGGTGATCGCCAGGAACACCTCGTCCAGGCTGGGCAGGTGGGTGCTGATCCCGGCCAGTGCGAAGCCCCGGGCGCCCAACACCCCGACGACCGCGGTCAGTTGCTCGTCGCTGACGATGGGGACGTTGACCACGCCCCCTGCGTGGTCGGCGGTGGCGCCGCTGATGCCGTCCAGGCCGGCCTGGGCGACGGCGCCCACCATCCGGTCCAGCTCGGTCGGATCGGTCGGCCGGACCTGGAGGGTCCGCCCGCCGACCTTGGCCTTCAACTCCTCGACCCGGCCCTCGGCGATCACCTGGCCGCGGTCGATGACCGTCAGCTCGTCGGCGAGCTGCTCGGCCTCCTCCATGTACTGGGTGGTCAGCAGGACCGTGGCGCCCTCGCGGACCATCTGCCGGACCTCCGACCACACCTCGTTGCGGGTGCGCGGGTCCAGGCCGGTGGTGGGTTCGTCCAAGTAGAGGACCGCCGGTCGGCCGATCATCGAGGCGGCCAGGTCGAGCCGGCGCCGCATGCCGCCGGAGTACTTCCCGGCCGGCCGCTTGGCGGCCTCGGTCAGCGAGAACCGCTCCAGCAGCTCGTCGGCGCGGCCCCGGGCGTCCTTGCGGGACAGGTCCAGCAGCCGGCCGATCATGTAGAGGTTCTCCCAGCCGGAGAGCTTCTCGTCGACGGAGGCGTACTGCCCGGTCAGGCCGATCCGGCGGCGCAGGGCGCGGGGCTGGCGCACCACGTCGCAGCCGGCGACCATGGCGTGCCCGGCGTCCGGCACCAGGAGCGTGGACAGGCAGCGCACGAGCGTGGTCTTGCCCGCTCCGTTGGGGCCGAGGACACCGAGCACGGTGCCCTCGCGCACGTCCAGGTCCACCCCGTCGACGGCCTTCACCTCGCCGAAGTGCTTGACCAGGCCGCGCACCTCCACGGCGTTGCCGCCCTTGGTGGTTATCGTCTGTCGCGTCATGCCAGCAAAGGTGCCAGCCGCTGCCGACAGCGCACCGACAGGCCGCCGACAGCCCGTGCGCAACGGTTGTCGGCGGCCCGTCGGCGGGGGATCAGTGGAAGGTGTGCTCCTCGGCGGGGAAGGCGCCGCCGACCACGTCCTCGGCGAACGCCTTGGCCGCGCCGCCGAGCAGCTCCCGCAGTGCGAGGTACTGCTTGACGAACCGCGGCACCCGGCCGGCGTTGAGGCCCGCCATGTCGGTCCACACCAGCACCTGGGCGTCGCACTCCGCCCCGGCGCCGATGCCGACGGTGGGGATGTGCAGCGAACGGGTCACCTCGGCGGCCAGCTCGGCCGGCACCGCCTCCAGGACCACCGCGAACGCCCCGGCGTCCTGCACCGCCTTGGCGTCCCGCAGCAGCTGCGCCGCGGCCTCCTCGCCGCGGCCCTGGACCGGGTAGCCGCCGAAGGCGTGCACCGACTGCGGGGTCAGCCCGACGTGGGCCATCACCGGGATGCCGGACGAGACGAGCAGCTCCACCTGGTGCGCGGAGCGCTCCCCGCCCTCCAGCTTGACGGCGCCGACCCCGGCCTCCTTGACCAGGCGGGTGGCGTTGCGCAGTGCTTGGACCGGGCCCTCCTGGTAGGCGCCGAACGGCAGGTCGGCGACGACCAGGGCGCGCTTGGTGCCGCGTACGACCGCGGCGGACAACAGGGCGATCTCGTCCATCGTGACCGGCACGGTGGACTCGTAGCCGAGGTGGCAGTTGCCCATCGAGTCGCCGACGAGCAGCACCGGGATGCCGGACTCGTCGAAGACCGACGCGGTCATCGCGTCGTAGGCGGTGAGCATCGGCCACTTCTCGCCGCGGCCCTTGGCGGCGGCGACGTCGCGGACCGTGACCCGGCGCGAGCCGGTGCCCCCGTAGAGGGTCTTGGTGTTCTCCTTGGCGGGCTGGGCGGTGGGCTCTGCGGTGGCCCCCGCGGCCGGCTCCTGGGCAGGCGAAAGCGTCATGGTGACGGCTCCTGTTTCGTCATCTCGAAGCACCCTGACGGTGTCTCCGGACTCCCGTCCATGCTGGCACGGCCTCCCGGGGGAGCAAAAGGGGGCGGAGGCGGGCGGGGGCGTGGCGGGGCGGCGCGCGTTCCGGCGAACCGGTGGCTTCCGCACGGCTCAACACCAATACGGAACGGTTCCGTATCGAAATGAGCGTATGGTGCCGCCATGGCCACCTCACCGACCCCACCGGGTGCCCCAGGCGCTCCCGCCGCCCCGTGCATCCCCCCGCACATCCACCGCCGGCGCTGGGTGATCCTCACCGTGCTGATGCTCAGCCTGCTGATCGTGGTGCTGGACAACTCCATCCTCAACGTGGCGATGAAGACCATCGCGACCCCGGCCCCCACCGGCCTCGGCGCCACCCAGAGCGAGCTGGAGTGGGCGATCAACTCCTACACGCTGGTCTTCGCCGGGTTGCTGTTCACCTCCGGCCTGCTCGGTGACCGACTCGGACGGAAGAAGGTCCTCCTCTTCGGCCTGGCGGTCTTCGGCGCCGGCTCGGTGCTGGCCGCGGTCTCCGCCTCGCCCACCCAGCTCATCGCCTTCCGCGCCCTGATGGGCCTGGGCGGCGCGTTCGTGATGCCGGCCACCCTCGCGATCCTGATGAACGTCTTCGAACGCGAGGAACAGCCCCGGGCGATCGGCGTCTGGGCCGGTGGGGTGGGGCTGGCCATCGCCGTCGGCCCGATCGCCGGCGGACTGCTGCTGGACCACTACTGGTGGGGCTCGGTCTTCCTGATCAACGTCCCGATCGTGGTGTGCGCCCTGGTCGCGATGGTGATCGTGGTGCCCGACTCCAAGGACCCGGCCCCCGGCAGGCTGGACCCGGTCGGGGTGCTGCTCTCCGTGGTGGGCCTGGTCCTGCTGGTCTTCGGGATCATCAAGGGCGGTCAGCTCGCCGACTTCACCGACCCCGAAGTGCTCGCCACGGTCCTCGGCGGTCTGGTGGTGCTGGCCGGCTTCGTCGTCCACCAGAAGCGCAGCGACCACCCGTCGATCGACATCGGCTACTTCCGCAAACCGGCCTTCTCGGCCGCCGTCGCCGCCATCGCGCTGGTCTTCTTCGCGCTGATGGGCGTCACCTTCTTCATCGTCTTCTACGTCCAGAGCGTGCGCGGCTACAGTCCGCTCGACTCCGGGCTGCTGATCCTGCCGCTGGCCGCCGCCCAGCTGATCTTCGCGCCCCGGGCCCGGCTCGCGGTGGACCGCTTCGGGGCCCGTGCGGTGTGCACCGTCGGCATGCTGGTGGTCGCGGTCACGATGGCCGGGATGCTGCTGCTGGGCACCGACACCCCGATCTGGGTGCTGGAGGTGCTGTTCTTCCTCCAGGGCACCGGGATGGCGCACATCATGCCGCCGGTCACCGTCGCGATCATGCAGTCGCTGCCGCGCGAGAAGGCCGGCTCCGGCTCGGCACTCAACAACATCTTCCGGCAGGTCGGCGGCACGCTCGGGGTCGCCGTCCTGGGCTCGCTGCTCTCCACCAGCTACCGCGACGGCATCCAGGGCACCCTCGACGCGCTGCGCGGCGTACCCGGCCCGGTGCGGACCGCGGCCGGCGAGTCCATCGAGGCCACCCTCGGCCTCGCCGCCCGGCTCCGCCCGCTGCCCGCCCATGTGCTGACCCAACGGGCCGACGCGGCCTTCCTGCACGCCATGCACGTCACCGCCCTGGGGGCGGCGGCCGTCTCGATGGTCGGGGCCGTGGTGGTCGTGCTGTTCCTGCCGGGCAAAATGGGCCCGGCACCGCACGCGGCGGAGCCGTGGGACGGGCGGAAGGCGGGCGCAGCACGATGAGCCGGGTGGCGGAAGACCGCGGGCGGACGGCCGGGGCGCGCACGGGTGGGGTGGCCCCCCGGCGCCGGGGCCGTCCGCGCAGTGCCGCGGCCGACTCCGCCATCGTCGAGGCGGTGCTCCGGCTGATCGAGGACGGCGTCCCGATAGCCGAGCTGTCCATGGAGCGGATCGCCCGCGAGGCCGGCGTGGGCAAGGCCACGCTCTACCGCCGCTGGTCGGGCAAGAGCGCGTTGCTGCTCGACGCGATGCGGTCGCTGGACGCGCCCTGTCCGCCGCTGGAGGGCGTCTCGGTCCGGGACGACCTGGTGCGGCTGGTGGAGTTCCTGCACCGCCGCGGTCTGGCCAAGCGCAGTTCGGCCGTGTTGCGCACGGTCGTCAGTCACGTCGAGGCGCAGCCCGAACTGTGGGCGGAGTACCACGAGACGGTCGTCCGGGCCCGGCACGAGGCGCTGCTCGGGGCGTTGCGGCGCGGGGTGGCCACCGGCGAGATCCGCGCCGACCGCGACCTGGACACCCTCGCCGCCCTCTTCGTCGGCCCGATGCTGGCCCGCGCGCTGCTGCACGAGTGGCGGCAACTGCCCGAGGGGCTCGCCGAGGACGTCGTCGACACGGTGCTGGAGGGGGTCCGGCCGCCGGCGGCCGAGCCGGGCACCGGCCCGGGAACGCCGGCGCACTGACCGGGCGGTGGGCGCCGTGTGACCGGACCATGCCCGTTCTGTCACAGCCGCCGTCATGAACCCGTGGAGCGGAACCCCGGGCCGCAGGCATGCCGTCCTCTCCTGCGGGAACGCACAAGACGGTTCGGCGGAACGCGGATCTAAGAGTGCGTTTCACGGCCATCACCTAGGGTCGATGATCACAGGTGAGGCGCACCGGAGCAGGGCGGCAAGGCAGTGAGGACAACGGTATGGCGCAGGCGTACATGACGGAGCCGGGACAGGGCCAGGGGTCCGAGCGGGCCGGTTCCCGGCCCGGGCGCCTGCGGAACTGGTGGCGGCGCGAAGGGATGTGGCGGCGCGGCATCGTCCTCGCGGTGCTCGCGGTCCTCCTCGGGCTGGCCATGCTGCTGCACGCCCGCATCCCCAACACCGTGGGGAACCTGGGCAGTTTGCTGGAGACGTTCCTGCCCTGGCTGGGGCTGGGCGTCCCGCTGCTGCTGCTCTGCGCGCTGCTGCGCCGCTCGGCGACGGCGCTGGTGGCACTGCTGCTGCCGGCCGTCGCCTGGGTCAGCCTCTTCGGCGGGCAGCTCACCGACAAGACCGGCACCGGCGGCAACCTGACCGTGCTCACCCACAACGTCGACGCGGGCAACCCCGATCCGGCGGGCACCGCCCGGGACATCGTGGCCTCCGGCGCCGACGTGGTCGCCCTGGAGGAGCTGACCGGCACCGCCCTGCCCGCGTACCGCAAGGGCCTGGCCGAGACGTACCCGTACCACACCGTGCAGGGCACCGTCGGCCTGTGGAGCAAGCGCCCGCTGGCCGACGCCCGACCGGTCGACATCAAGATCGGTTGGGTCCGCGCGCTGCGCGCCACCGTCACCTCCGCGGACGGCCGGAAGGTCGCGGTCTACGTCGCGCACATGCCGTCGGTGCGGGTCTACGTCGACAAGGGCTTCACCGCCAACCAGCGCGACGGCAGCGCCCAGGCCCTCGGCGAGGCGATCTCCGCCGACCCGGTCCGGCAGGTCGTGCTGCTCGGCGACCTCAACGGCACCATGAACGACCGCTCGCTGGCCCCGCTGACCTCGCAGCTGCGCTCCGCCCAGGGCGCGGCCGGCGACGGCCTCGGCTTCAGCTGGCCGGCCGGCTTCCCGATGGCCCGGATCGACCAGATCCTGGTGAAGGGCATCGACCCGGTCAAGGCGTGGGTGCTGCCGGCGACCGGCAGCGACCACCGGCCGGTGGCGGCCACCGTCAAGGTCTGACCGGCGGCGGCGCGCCCGCACCGCGCCCCCCCCGCAAGCCCGCGCCCCGTGGGTCGGCCCCCGGCCGTCCTGCGGACGCGGGCTTTTCACGTCCCGTTTTCGCGTCGGAACACTCGGCCTGGGAGACTTTGTTCCGATACAGAACTTAGAACGCCGCGCGCCGCACCGCGCCACCCCCACCCCGAAAGGTTCTCCATGCCCTTGGCTCTGCTCGCGCTCGCGATCTCGGCCTTCGGTATCGGCACCACCGAATTCGTGATGATGGGCCTGCTGCCCGACGTCGCGAACGACCTGGGCACCTCCGTGCCCACCGCCGGCTACCTCGTCTCCGCCTACGCCCTCGGCGTCGTCATCGGCGCACCCCTGCTGACCGCCCTCGGCGCCCGCGTCCCGCGCACGCGCATGCTGGTCGCGCTGATGGCGGTCTTCACGGTCGGCAACCTCGCCTCCGCCCTGGCCCCCACCTTCGGGCTGCTGATCGCCGGCCGGCTGCTGGCCGGCCTCCCGCACGGCGCGTTCTTCGGCGTCGGGGCAGTGGTCGCCGCCCGCCTGGTGCGCGGTGGCCGCCAGGCCCGCGCGGTGGCCACCATGTTCCTCGGCCTGACCATCGCCAACATCGTCGGCGTGCCCGCGGCCACCCTGCTCGGGCAGCACCTGGGCTGGCGCGCGACCTTCCTCGTCGTGGCCGCCATCGGCCTGGTCGCGATGGCCGCCCTGGCCCGGCTGATCCCGCCGCTGCCGGCCGAACCGCACACCGGCCTGGGCCGCGAGCTGCGCGCCCTCGGCAACCGCCAGGTGCTCCTCGGCCTGCTCACCACGGTCTTCGGCTTCGCCGGGATCTTCGCCGTCTACAGCTACCTGGCCTCGATGATGACCGAGGTCACCGGCTTCGCCGCCGGCTCGGTCCCACTGGTCCTCGCCCTCTTCGGCATCGGCATGACGCTCGGTGCGCTGGCCGCCGGACCGCTCACCGACCGGGCGCTGCGCCCCACCCTCTACGGGTCCCTGGGCGCGCTCGCCGTCATCCTGGCGGCCTTCCACTTCGTCGCCCCGGTGAAGTGGGCGGCGCTGGTCGGCGTCGTGCTCATCGGCGCCACCGGGTTCCTGACCACCACGCCGCTGCAGATGCTGGTGATGAACAAGGCGCGACAGGCCCCCACCCTGGCCGCCGCCTCCAACCAGTCGGCGTTCAACCTGGCCAACGCGGGCGGGGCCTGGATCGGCGGGTTGGTCCTCTCGGCGGGCTGGGGCTGGACCGCGCCCGCCCTGGCCGGCGCGGTGCTGGCCGCCGCCGGCCTGGTGGTTGCGCTGGTCGCCGGCCTGCTGGACCGCGGCGCCGGCGACGCGCCCCCCGGGGCGGGCGGCGGAGCCCCCACCCGCATCGTGGCGCGCGGCCGGGAGGGCGAACCGGCGCCGGCGGCCGCGGCGGAGGCGGCCCTCGCCCCCGACGTCGCCGGCCGGTAGGGGCGCCGCGGCGCCCTAGCCCCCCTCGCGCCAGCGGTTCGTGATCGGCAGCCGGCGGTCCTTCCCGAAGCCCTTGGCGGAGATCTTGGTGCCGGGCGGGTACTGCCGGCGCTTGTACTCGGCGTGGTCCACCATCCGCAGCACCCGGGTCACCAGCGCCGCGTCGAAGCCCTGCGCCACGATCTCCTCGCGGCCCCGGTCGCGGTCGACGTACAGCTCCAGGATCCGGTCCAGCACCGCGTAGTCCGGCAGCGAGTCGGTGTCGACCTGGCCGGGCCGCAGCTCGGCGCTGGGCGGCTTGCTGAGCGAGTGCTCGGGGATCGGCGGGGTCTCGCCGCGCGCGGCGGCGGCCGTGTTGCGCCAGCGCGCCAGCTCGTAGACGACGGTCTTGTAGACGTCTTTGATGGGGCCGTAGCCGCCGACCGAGTCGCCGTAGAGGGTCGAATAGCCGCACGCCAGCTCGGACTTGTTGCCCGGGGCGAGGACCAGGTGCCCCTCCTGGTTGGAGAGGGCCATCAGGGTCGTGCCGCGCAGCCGCGACTGGAGGTTCTCCTCGGCGAGCCCGGTCAGGGGCAGCGCCGTCATGTACGCGTCGAACATCGGGCCGATCGGCACCGTGCGGAAGTGCAGCCCGGTGCGGCGGGCCAGTTCGGCGGCGTCGCCGACGGAGTGCTCGGTGGAGTAGCGCGAGGGCATCGCGATCGCGTGCACCTGCTCGGGGCCGAGCGCGTCGCAGGCCAGCGCGGCGACCAGCGCCGAGTCGATCCCGCCGGACAGCCCCAGCACCACGCTGCCGAAGCCGTTCTTGGTGACGTAGGCCCGCAGGCCGACGACGAGCGCGGTGTAGATCTCCTCCAGGTCGCCCAGCCGCTCGGCGTGTTCGTCGAGCGTCCCCGCCGCCCGCTTCGCGCGGGCGGGCGGCTGCGCCGGGGGCGCGGTGGAGAGCACGACGTGGTCCACCCGCAGGCCGTCGGTCAGCACCCCGGACGGCGGCGTCGGCGCGGCGGCCGGCAGTTCCACGTCGACCAGCACGCACCCCTCGGCGAACTGCGGGGCCCGGGCGAGCACCCGGCCGTCCGCGTCGACGACGAGGGAGTCGCCGTCGAAGACCAACTCGTCCTGCCCGCCGGTCATCGCGAGGTAGGCGGTGGTGCAGCCGGCCTCCTGCGCCCGCCTGCGGACCAGTTCCAGGCGGGTGTCGTCCTTGTCCCGCTCGTAGGGCGAGGCGTTGACGGACAGCAGCAGTCCGGCGCCGGCGTCGCGCGCGGCGGGCACCCGGCCGCCCTCCTGCCACAGGTCCTCGCAGATGGCCAGCGCCACGTCGACGCCGTGCACCCGGACGACCGGCAGGGTGTCGCCGGGGACGAAGTACCGGAACTCGTCGAAGACGCCGTAGTTGGGCAGGTGGTGCTTGGCGAAGGAGAGCGCGACCGCGCCGCGGTGCAGCACCGCCGCCGCGTTCTGCGGGGCACCGGCCGGCCGGCCGTAGCGGGGCAGCGCCCGCGCGCACCGGTCGAGGTAGCCGACGACGACCGGGACCTCGCCCAGCCCCTCCGCGGCCAGTCGGGCGGCCAGCGCGGACAGTGCCGCCCGGCTCGCCTCGACGAACGACGGGCGCAGGGCGAGGTCCTCGACGGGATAGCCGGTCAGCGCCATCTCCGGGAACGCGACGAGGTGCGCGCCCTGGTCGGCGGCCTGCCGGGTCCCGTGCACGACCGCCTCGGCGTTCCGGGAGAGGTCGCCGACGCAGGAATCGATCTGGTGGAGGGCGAGACGGAGTCGGGGCACCCCGCCAGTGTAATCGTCCTTCTGACGCAATGGGGTGCGGCGCGGCGCGCGGCGGCCCCCGGCAACGTGGTTGCCGGGGGCCGAACGGGGCGCCGCACGGCCGCCGACCGGCCCGCTGGAGCACGGGCCCGGTCGGCGCGCGGTCACTTCCGCCGGTAGCCGAGGACCGTCATCATCCCCGACTCCGAGTGGTAGATGTTGTGGCAGTGCAGCATCCACAGCCCCGGGTTGTCGGCGTCGAAGTCCACGGCGAGGCGCTGCCCGGGCCGCATGACCGTGGTGTCCTTGCGCGGTCCGCCGCCGGGGAGCGTGAAGCTGTGGCCGTGCAGGTGGACCGGGTGCCACATCGTGGTGCGGTTGCGGAACACCAGCCGCACCCGCTCGCCCTCCTCGATCGCGTAGCGCTGCGACGGGGTGTACGGGTATCCGTTGAACGACCAGTTGAAGCGCTCCATGTTGCCCATGAGCTTCATGGTCAGCACGCGGTCCGGCCTCCCGGACCGGCCCCGGACGCTCTCGGCTGCCCGCAGCCGGTCCGCGGTCGTCAGCGGCCCCTTCAGCTCCTTGGGGTGGACCGAGGGCTCCGGCGTCGGGCCGCTTCCGGTGCGCAGCACGGCCAGCGCGGTCTTGTCCCTGCCCTTGCCGTCGGCGACGGCGACCAGCGGGAAGACCCCGGACTTGGCGGTGACCAGGACGTCGTAGCGCTCGGCCATGCCGATGAGCAGCTGCTCGGCGCGGGCGTGCTGCACCGGGTAGCCGTCGGTGTGCGTCACGGTCATGTGGTGGCCGCCCAGCGCCACCCGGTAGGCGGTGTCGCCGCCGGCGTTGATGAAGCGGATCCGGATGCGGTCGCCGGGCCGGGCCCGGAAGCCCTCCGGGTCCTTGTTCGTGCGGCCGTTGATGAGGTGGTACGGGTAGTCCACGCTGCCCGGCATGCCGCCCAGCACGTCGCTGCGGGCGCCGCTCTTCAGCAGCCGGGACGGTCCGTTGTGGCCGCGGCCGGGGCCGTCGTCGCGGCGCGCCCCGCGACCGGCCCGGGTCGCTTCCCTGGACGCGGCGCCCATGGCCGCGGCGCCCGCGGCCGCGCTGGCGTTCATGCCGTGCAGCGGCAGGTTGCCCAGTCCGACCTCGTTCAGGCTCTTGTTGGCCAGGTCCAGGCCCAGGTTGCCGGGGCCGTTCACGAGCGGGACGTACCGGCCGAGGTCCACGTCGGGGAAGGCCGGGGGCACCCAGGCGGGCACCGCCGTCCCCGCACTGCCGCTGTCGTGACCGCTGTGGTCCCGGTGGTTGCTGTTGCTGTTGCCGTTGTTGTTGCTCGTGCCGTGGCCGGGGCTGCTGCCGTGGCCGGTGCCGTGGCTGCCGTGCCCGGCCGCCTCGCCGTGCCCGCCGCCCTCGTGCGGGTGCCCGCCGTCGGAGCCGTGCCCGTGGTCGGCGTCGCTGTTGCCGTGCATGGAGCCCCGGCCGTGGTTGAGCTCGTTGAGCACCTCGTCCGGGTCGCTGCCGTCCACCCCGTCGAGCCAGTCGTCCAGCACGACGACCCACTCGTGGTCGTACTCCAGCGGCTCCCTGGGGTCGTCGATGATCAGCGGGGCGTACAGCCCGTGGTCCTGCTGGACGCCGACGTGCGGGTGGAACCAGTACGTGCCCGGCTGGGTGACCCGGAAGCGGTAGTGGTAGGAGTCGCCCGGCCGGATCGGGCGCTGGGTGACGTCCGGGACGCCGTCCATGTCGTTGCGCAGCGCCAGTCCGTGCCAGTGCAGCGTGGTCGACTGCGGAAGCTCGTTGCGGAAGGTCATCGACAGGGTGTCGCCCGCGGTGATCCGGACCTCCTCGCCGGGCAGCCGGTCGCCGTACACCCAGGTGTCGACCGTCCGGCTGCCGATGTCGATGCGGGCCTTCCGCGCCTCGAGGTGGAGCTGGCGCACCCGCCCGGACGACGCGCGCCGCCGCTCGACCTCGGCGACCTCCGGGCCGTGCGGGTCGACGTAGCGGCCGCCGCGCGGGCGGGCGTCGGCGCGCCGGCCGTCCGGGCCCGGCGTCGCGGCGGCGGCGCCGGGTGCCGAGGCCAGCAGGCTGCCGCCGGCGACCGCGAGGCCCGCGGTCAGCACGGCGCGGCGGGAGTGGGGGGAAGGGGAATCCATGGGGGGAGCACCTCGTGGCGATGTCGGGGGCGGGGAGGCGAGGGCGACCGCGCCCCTCCGGCCGGCGGTCCCCGGCCGGAGGGGCACCCGTACGGAAACGGGGCGGGGCCGGGGAAGGGGGAAGCGGCGGAGGCGGTGGCGGGGCGGGGTGCGCTGCGGCGCACTCAGCCGGCGGTCGGGCGGGGGAGGGGCGACGCGGCCGGGCGTATCGCCCCGGGCCCGGGCGGCGGGTGGCCGCGCCGCGTGGCGGCCTTGCGGTGTTCACCCATCGCGGACCTCTCGACGATCGGAGACCTGCCGACGCACCCTGGTTCCCGGGGCTGCGGCCCCAGAGGTGGCCCAGCGCGCCGCGCTCGCCGCGTCCGGTGGACCGTCTGCCTATTCTTGGCCTTCCCGCACTCCCGACGTATCCGGCATTCCGGACGCGCCGTCGGGACCACCCGAACACCAGGATGTCCGTGAGCCCGACCCGCCCCGCATCCGGCGCCGCCGCCACCGGCGTCCGCACCCGCACCACCACGGGCGCGGCCGCCGTCGCGCTGCTGCTCGGCGCGCTCGCCTACACCGCCTGGGTGCTGGAACTGGTGATAGTCACCGGCCTGGACCCGGTGCGGGCGTACGTCAGCGAACTGGCCGCCGCCGACCAGCCGCTGGGCGGTCTGTTCCGCGCCACCGACCTGGTCGCCGGGCTGCTGGTGCTGGTCGGCGCGCTCCTCGCGCTCGCCACCACCGAGCGCCGGCCCTGGACGGTGGCCGGCTTCGCCGCCCTGGCGCTCTTCGGCGCCGCCACCGCGCTGGACTCCCGGCTGCCGCTGAGCTGCGCCCCCACCAGCGACCCGGTGTGCGCCGCCCGGGAGACCGCCGGACTGGTCCCGGCCACCCACACCGCACACGCCGTCAGCAGCACGCTGGCGATGTTCGGCGCGCTGGCCGCGCTGGTCCTGCTGACCGTCGCGGCCCGCCGGTACGCCCAGTGGCCCGCGCTCGCCCGCTTCGGCCCGCCCCTGGTGCTCGCCGAACTCGCGGCCACCGTCTGGACGCTGGCCGAGGTCGCCGTCCTCACCGCGGGCCGGGACACCTGGGCGCTCGGCGTCGGCCAGCGCCTCCAGGTGCTGCTGGTCGCGCTCTACCTCGCCCTGCTCGCCCGGTGCCTGGCCCGCCACCCCGCCCGGACCGGCACCCCACACGTGCCGCCGCCCCCGTCGACCCCACCGCGAGGAGACCGATGAACCCCCGCCCCGCCCCCGGCCGGATGGTGCGCGTCGACGGGCTGCCGCTGCACGTGCTGAGCGAGGGCGCCGGCCCCGTCGTGGTGCTCAGCGGCGGTCTCGGCATGGCCTGGTTCGACTGGGACGCGGTCGCCGCGCTGCTCGTCCCGCACCGCACCGTCGTCCGCTTCGACCGTCCGGGCCTGGGACTCAGCGCCCCCGCCGCGGCGCCGCCCGACCTCGCCGCCGAGGCGGACCGGATCGCCGCCCTCCTGGACGCCCTCGGCCACCGGGCGCCGGCCACCGTCGTCGGGCACTCGCTGGCCGGCTTCCACGCCGAGGCGTTCGCCCGGCTGCACCCGGCCCGCTGCGCCGGTCTGGTCCTCGTCGACGGCAGCGTCGAGGAGGACCCCCGGCCCCGGCTGCCGCGCGCGGTCCGCGCCGCCTGGGCCCGGGGCGCGGCCGGGGCGCTCTCCGCGGCCGGGCTGCCGCAGCTGCTCGGCCCCGCCGCGCGCCGCCTGATATCCCGCGCGGGGACGGTGGGCCGGCACCCGCGCCACCGCTGGGAGAGCGCCGGCTACCGCACCAGTCGGGTGCTGCGGGCCTGCGCCCTGGAGAACGCCGGCTACCCCTACCAGGCCGCGGACCTGGTCGCGCTGCGCGCCCACCGCCCGATGCCGGCCGTCCCGGTGACGGTGCTGGCCGCCTACGACGGCAGCGAGTCCGCCGGCGAACTGCGCTGGCTGGCCCGGCAGCGGGCGCTCGCCGCCGAGCTGGGCGGCCGCTGCACCGTCGCCGCGCCCTCCGGCCACCTGGTCATGGCGGACGTGCCGGAGGCGGTGGCCCGGGCAGTGCTGGACCTGAGGTGACGGTGGCCCTTGCCAACGGCGCATACCCGCCGAACATCGGCACACGGAGCGCTCAATGCCGGGTCAACGAGGGATCACGGAGCGTCCAAGAGTGGGCCAAGGCCCTCGCTTCGCGGGTCGCCGTGCGCTGACTCTGGTCGCGGCGGGGAAGATGCGGGAAGGAACCGAGGAGGGGGTCACGGGTCGGCGGTTCTGATTCAGGCCAAGGGTGCGTAATGTGACGGTAACCCCCTGACGTGATACTGGTGGGCCGGAACGCGATGATCCCCGCGCGTGGACAGGCCATATGACCTGCAAGGATTGGTGAACCATGGACAAGCAGCAGGAGTTTGTGCTCCGGACGCTGGAAGAGCGCGACATTCGCTTCGTCCGGCTGTGGTTCACCGACGTCCTCGGGTTCTTGAAGTCCGTGGCGGTGGCCCCGGCCGAGCTGGAGCAGGCGTTCGACGAGGGCATCGGCTTCGACGGCTCCGCGATCGAGGGCTTCGCCCGCGTCTACGAGTCCGACATGATCGCCAAGCCCGACCCCGGCACGTTCCAGATCCTGCCGTGGCGGGCCGAGGCCCCGGGCACCGCGCGGATGTTCTGCGACATCCTGATGCCGGACGGCTCGCCCTCGTACGCCGACCCGCGCTTCGTCCTCAAGCGCATCCTGGCGAAGACCTCCGACCTCGGCTTCACCTTCTACACCCACCCCGAGATCGAGTTCTTCCTGCTCAAGGACAAGCCGGTGGACGGCTCCCGGCCGATCCCCGGCGACTCCTCCGGCTACTTCGACCACACCCCGCAGAACGTCGGGATGGACTTCCGCCGGCAGGCGATCACCATGCTGGAGTCGATGGGCATCTCGGTGGAGTTCAGCCACCACGAGGGCGCCCCCGGCCAGCAGGAGATCGACCTGCGCTACGCCGACGCGCTCTCCACCGCCGACAACGTCATGACCTTCCGGCTGGTGATGAAGCAGGTCGCGCTGGAGCAGGGCGTCCAGGCCACCTTCATGCCCAAGCCGTTCTCGGAGTACCCGGGTTCGGGCATGCACACCCACCTCTCGCTCTTCGAGGGCGACCGCAACGCCTTCCACGAGTCGGGGGCGGAGTACCAGCTCTCCAAGGTCGGGCGGTCCTTCATCGCCGGTCTGCTCCGGCACGCCGGCGAGATCTCCGCCGTCACCAACCAGTGGGTCAACTCCTACAAGCGCATCTGGGGCGGCGCCAACCGCACCGCGGGCGCCGGCGGCGAGGCCCCCTCGTACATCTGCTGGGGCCACAACAACCGCTCCGCGCTGATCCGCGTCCCGATGTACAAGCCCGGCAAGATGGGCTCCACCCGCGTCGAGGTCCGCTCCGTCGACTCCGGCGCCAACCCCTACCTCTCCTACGCGGTGCTGCTCGCCGCCGGCCTGAAGGGCATCGAGGAGGGCTACGAACTCCCGGCCGGCGCCGACGACGACGTGTGGGCGCTGTCCGACTCCGAGCGTCGGGCCATGGGCATCGAGCCGCTGCCGCAGAACCTCGGCGAGGCCATCGACCTGATGGAGCGCAGCGAACTGGTCGCCGAGACCCTCGGCGAGCACGTCTTCGACTTCTTCCTGCGCAACAAGAAGCAGGAGTGGGAGGAGTACCGCTCCGAGGTCACCGCCTTCGAGCTGCGGAAGATGCTGCCGGTGCTGTGAGCCCGGACCCGCGCCCCGTGTCCGTGCCGACCCGCCACCGAGAGGCCGCCCCATGGCACTACCCGCTCCGCAGGGACGGCGGAGCAGCGCCTTCGCCCGGCTGCTGAGGCACGGTTTCACCGACCCCTCGGCGGCCGGCACGCTGCTCGACGCCCCCGAACTCGCCTCCGTACGCGACGATTCGGTGCTCCTCGAAGCGCTCGGCGGCACGTCCGACCCCGATCTGGCGCTGCGCGGCCTGCTCCGGCTGGTGGAGGCGCTCCAGCCGGCCGAGCAGCAGGAGCTGCTGGCCACCGTCGCCGCCGCCAAGCCGTTGCGCGACCGGCTGTTGGGCGTGCTGGGCGCGTCCGAGGCGCTCGGCGACCACCTGGTCCGGCACCCGGACGACTGGCGGTCGCTGGTCACCTACGAGTCGGTCGACCTGCACCCCACCACCCCGGAGTTCGAGCAGGCGCTCGCCGACGGCATCTGGGGCGAGCGGGGCGCCGACCGGCCGCGCGCGGACGCGCTGCGCGCCGCCTACCGCCGCTGCCTGCTGGGCATCGCGGCCCGTGACGTGTGCGGCACCACCGACGTCGCGGAGGCCGCGGCGGAGCTCGCGGACCTGGCCACCGCCACCGTCCGGGCCGCCCTGGAGATCTCCTACGAGGAGCAGCCCGGCGACGCCGCGCAGTGCCGGCTGGCGGTCATCGGCATGGGCAAGTGCGGCGGCCGGGAACTCAACTACGTCTCCGACGTGGACGTGATCTACGTCGCCGAGCCGCGGGAGGGCGCCGAGGAGGCCAAGGCGCTCCAGGCCGCGACCCGGCTCGCCGCCCGGATGATGCGGCTGTGCTCGGACAGCACCGCCGAGGGCACCATCTGGCCGGTGGACGCCAACCTGCGCCCCGAGGGCCGCAACGGGCCGCTGGTGCGCACGTTGACCAGCCACCTCGCCTACTACCACCGGTGGGCCAAGACCTGGGAGTTCCAGGCGCTGCTCAAGGCCCGTCCGATGGCCGGTGACCTGGCGCTGGGCCAGGAGTACGTGGACGCGCTGGCGCCGATGGTGTGGGACGTCGCCGAGCGGGAGAACTTCGTCACCGACGTCCGCCAGATGCGCCTGCGGGTGGTGGAGAACATCCCCGCCGGCCAGGTAGACCGCGAACTCAAGCTCGGCCCCGGCGGGCTGCGGGACGTCGAATTCGCCGTCCAGTTGCTCCAGTTGGTGCACGGCCGCACGGACGCCACGCTGCGCAGCGCCACCACCCTGGACGCGCTGGCGGCGCTCGCGTCCGGCGGTTACGTGGGCCGCCAGGACGCCGCCGCGCTCGACGCCGCCTACCGCTTCCTGCGCACGCTGGAGCACCGGATCCAGCTGTTCCGGCTGCGCCGCACCCATCTGATGCCCGAGGCCGAGAGCGAACTGCGGCGCCTGGCACGGTCGTTGGGGCTGCGCACCGAGCCGGTCGCCTCGCTGCGCCGGGAGTGGAAGTGGCACGCCCGCGAGGTGCGCCGGCTGCACGAGAAGCTCTTCTACCGGCCGTTGCTGGACGCCGTCGCGCACCTGGAGCCCGGCGAGGTCCGGCTGTCGGCGAAGGCCGCCGGCCACCGCCTGGAGGCCCTCGGCTACGCCGATCCGGTCGCCGCGCTGCGGCACATGGAGGCGCTGGCGTCCGGGGTGAGCCGCAAGGCGGCGATCCAGCGGACGCTGCTGCCGGTGCTGCTCGGCTGGTTCGCCGACTCCGCCGACCCCGACGCCGGCCTGCTGAACTTCCGCAAGGTCTCCGACGCGCTCGGCAAGACCCCCTGGTACCTCCGGCTGCTGCGCGACGAGGGCGCCGCCGCGGAGAACCTTGCACGGGTGCTGTCCGCCGGCCGGCTCGCCCCCGACCTGCTGCTGCGCGCTCCCGAGGCGGTCGCCCTGCTGGGTGCCGCCGACGGGCTCCAGCCGCGGAGCCGGGCCGCCCTGGAGCAGGAGGTGCTGGCCGCGGTCGGCCGCGCCGACGGCGCCGAGGCGGCGGTGGCGGCGGCCCGCGGGGTGCGCCGCCGGGAGCTGTTCCGCACCACCGCGGCCGACGTCATCGGCGCGTACGGCACCGAGTCCAGCCCGGCCGAGACCGACCACGGCCACGCCGTCGACGCGGTCGGTTCGGCGGTCTCCGACGTCAACGCCGCGACCCTCGCCGGCGCCCTGCGGGCCGCCGTCCGCGAGCACTGGGGCGACATGTTGCCCACCCGGTTCGCGGTGATCGGGGTGGGCCGCTTCGGTGGCCACGAGCTGAGCTACGGCTCCGACGCCGACGTGCTGTTCGTCCACGAACCGCGCGAGGGCGCCGACGAGCAGGAGGCCGCCAAGGCCGCCCACGCGGTCGCCAACGAGATGCGGCGGCTGCTCCAACTCCCCTCCGCCGACCCGCCGTTGCTGATCGACGCGGACTTGCGGCCGGAGGGCCGGTCGGGCCCCCTGGTGCGCACCCTCGCCTCGTACGCGGCGTACTACCGGCGGTGGTCGCTGGTGTGGGAGGCGCAGGCGCTGCTGCGGGCCGAACCGGTCGCCGGCGACGTCGAGTTGGCGGAGCGGTTCGTCGAACTGATCGACCCGCTGCGCTATCCCGCCGAGGGGCTGGGCGAGGACGCGGTCCGCGAGATCCGCCGGCTCAAGGCCCGGATGGAGTCCGAGCGGCTGCCCCGCGGCGCGGACCCCACCACGCACGCCAAGTTGGGCCGCGGCGGCCTGAGCGACGTGGAGTGGACGGTCCAGCTGATGCAGTTGCGGCACGGCTGGGAGCTGCCCGGGCTGCGCACCACCCGGACCCGGGACGCGCTGGCCGCCGCGCACGCCGCCGGCCTGATCGGCACCGACGACGCCCGGACGCTGGACGAGGCGTGGGTGCTGGCGGCGCGGGTGCGCAACGCGGTGATGCTGGTGCGCGGCCGGCCCGGGGACACCTTCCCGGCGGACGGCCGGGAGCTGGCCGCCGTCGGCCGCTACCTCGGCTACGAGGAGGGGCACGTCGGGGACATGGTCGACGACTACCGGCGGATCACCCGGCGGGCGCGCGCCGTCGTCGAGGACCTGTTCTACGGGGCCTGATCCCGGCCCCGGCCCACGGACCCGGCTCCCGCGCCCGGATCAGCGGGCGGCCGGCTCCGGCGCGTCGCCCAGCAGCGCCCGTAGGTGCGCCAGGTACCCGGCCAGGGTGAGCGCGAACGCGGCGTCGGCGCGGTCCGGGGCGCTCGCCTCCTGGGCCGCCACCAGCCGCGGTGCGTCGACCCCGTAGGCGACCTCCCACATGGGGTCCGGTGCCGACATGTCCAGCGCCGAGCCGAGCACGAGGTTGTCCAGCCCGGTGATCACCGCCAGCACCGCCTCCGGGGCGAAGCCCGCGTCCAGCAGCAGCCCGGCCACCCGGTCGTAGTGGGCGAGCACCTTCGGCGCCCGGACCGGTGAGGTCATCAGCATCGCGATGGTCCGCGGGTGGGCGGCGAACGCGGCGCGGTAGGAGTGCGCCCAGGCGGCGAGCGCCACGTCCCAGCGGGCGTCCGCCAGGGTGCCGGGGTCGATCGCGTCGGTGACCCGCTCCCGCAGCAGCTCGATCACCCCGGCCCGGCCGTCCACGTGGTGGTACACCGAGGCGGTCTGCACGCCGAGCCGCCGGGCCACCTCCGGAACGCTGAAGTCGCCCCTCTCGTCGACGAGTTCGAGTGCCGTCGCGCCGATCCGCGCCCGGTCCAGCAGGGCCTTCCGCGGCCGCCCCATGGTGTCCCCTCCCGGCGAGAGTCCCCGTCGCGGGGTCTTCCCGAATCGTACGGCGGCGGGTACGGTCCCAAAAACCGAAAGGCTTTAGGTTTCTCTCCCTCCGCGGTCACCCTGCCGTCACACCCCCGTACGCGCACGGCCGCTCCCCTCCCCGTCAGGTCGCAGAAGGGCAACCGAGCCATGGCCGTAGAGTCCGGGTCCCCCAACGAGGCGCCGCAGCAGACCGCACCCCCGCCCGACGCAGCCGCCACCACGCTGCGCCGCGGCACCCTCGGCGTCGCCGACATCGCCTTCTTCGTCATCTCCGCCGCCGCACCGCTCACGGTGATGGCCGGCACCTCCCCGATCGCCCTGGGCTCCGGCGGCGTCGGCGCCCCCGTCGGCTACGTGCTGGCCGGCGCCACCCTGGCCCTGTTCGCGGTGGGCTTCACCACCATGGCCCGGCACGTCCGCCACGGCGGCGGCTTCTACGCCTTCATCACCCGCGGCCTGGGCCGCCCGGCCGGCTTCGGCGCCGCCACCCTGGCGCTGCTCGCCTACAACGGCATGCAGATCGGCGTCTACGGCCTGCTCGCCACCGCCACCCAGGACGCCGTCAAGGCGTTCTGGGGCGTCCACGTCCCCTGGCCGCCGATCGCGCTCGCCGGCGTCGTCGTCATCTGGTTCCTCGGCTACCGCAGCATCGACTTCGGCGCCAAGGTGCTGGGCGTCCTGCTGGTCGCCGAGACCGGCATCCTCGTGCTGCTCGCCGGCGGCGTCCTGCTGCACGGCGGCGCGCACGGCCTGGCACTGGACTCCTTCACCCCGCAGCACGTGCTGGTCCCCGGCACCGGCGCGGTCCTGGCCTTCGCCTTCGCCGCCTTCACCGGCTTCGAGTCCACCGCCATCTACCGCCACGAGGCCCGCGAGCCCCGCCGCACCATCCCCCGCGCCACCTACATCGCGGTCGCCTTCCTCGGCCTCTTCTACGCCTTCACCCTCTGGATCGTCATCCAGGCGTACGGCGCCGACCGGATCGTGCGGGCCGCCCTGGCGGACCCGGCGGGCCTCTTCTTCACCGCCACCACCCGCTACGTCGGCAGCTGGGCCGCCGACCTGATGCACGTGTTCATCCTCACCAGCATCCTGGCCTCGCAACTGGCCTTCCACAACGCGATCAACCGCTACGGCCTGGCCATGGCGCAGGAAGGCGTGCTGCCCCCCGTCCTCGGCCGGGTCCACCCCCGCCACCGCTCCCCGTACGCCGCCGGCGCCCTGCAGAGCGTCCTCGCCGTCCTGGTCGTGCTCGGCTTCGCCCTGGCCGGCGCCGACCCGTACACCCAGCTGCTGCTGTGGATGAACACCCCCGGCATGCTGGGCCTGCTGGCGCTCCAGGCACTCACCGCGCTCGCGGTGCCGCTGTACTTCCGCCGCTTCCGGCACCGGGAGGGCGCACTGCGCACGCTGGTCACGCCGATCGCCGCCACGGTGCTGATGCTCGGCGCGCTGTGGCTGGTCATCGCCAAGATCGACATCATGACCGGCGCCGGCTCCACCACCAACGCCGCCCTGGTGCTGGCCGTCCCCGTCGCCTTCGCCGGCGGCCTCCTCCTGGCCCGCCGGGTGCGCCGCACCCGCCCCGCCGTCTACGCGGGCTTCGCCGCCGAACCCGACGCGGACCCGGAGCCGGCCCCCGCCGCCCCGTCCGCCGCCGCCCCCGAGGAGGCAGCCGCCCGCGGCTGACCCGCCGACCTCTCCGGGGCCCGCACCGGCCCCGCCACCCCGCCCGCACCGAGGAGCTGCCCGTGCCGTCCACCCCCGCCACCCCCGCCACCCCGTCCACCCCGTCCGGCGGTCCGCGCACCGCCGCCGACACCGTCCTGATCGGCGCCCGGGTCCGCACCCTCGACCCGGCCCGCCCCTGGGCCGAGGCCGTCGCCGTCAAGGACGGGCGGATCGCCGCGGTCGGCGACGCGGCGGACGTCCGGCACTGGCGCGACGCCACCACCGAGGTCGTCGACCTGGCCGGCGCCACCCTCGTCCCGGGCCTCACCGACGGCCACAGCCACCCCGTCTGGGGCGTCGAGATGGCCACCGGCCTCGACCTGAGCGCCGTCCGCGACCTCGACGGACTGCGCGCGGCCCTCGCCACCGCCGCCCGGACGCTGCCCCCGGGCGCCTGGCTCACCGGCTGGGGCCTGGACCACAACGCCTTCGGCGACCGGCCCGTCGACCGGGCGCTGATCGAGGACGCGCTGGCCGGCGCCCCCGCCTTCCTCCGCCTCTACGACGGCCATTCGGCGCTGGCCAGCGGCCGGGCCCTGGACGCCGCCGGGATCACCGGACCACGGGCCTTCGCCCAGCGCGCCAGCGTGGTCTGCGACGACACCGGCCGCCCCACCGGCCACCTGGTCGAGCACGCCGCGATGAACCTGGTGCTGCCCGCCATGCCCCGCCCCTCGGCCGCCGACCGGCGCGCCCGGCTGCTCGGCCTGCTCCACGAGATGGCCGCGGCCGGCCTGACCGGCGCCCACGTCATGGACATGGAGGACGCGGACGCCCCCGAACTCCTCGCCGCCATCGAGGCGGACGGCCCCCTCCCGGTCCGCCTGCGGCTCGCCCCCTGGTGCATGCCCGGCATCGACGCCGACGGGCTGGACCACCTGGTCGCGCTGCAACGCCGGGCCGGCCGCCACTGGCGGATCGGCGGGGTGAAGTTCTTCATGGACGGCACCGTCGAGGGCGGCACCGCCTGGCTGGAACGCCCCGACTGCCACGGCCAGGGCACCGACGCCTTCTGGCCGGACCCCGCCGCCTACACCCACGCCGTCCACCACCTCGACCGGGCCGGGGTGCGCACCGCCACCCACGCCATCGGCGACGCCGCGGTCCGTCACGTCCTGGACACCGTCGAACTGCTCGGCACCGACCGCCCCGGCGCCCGCCACCGGCACCGCATCGAGCACATCGAGACCGTCCCGGACTCCCAGCTCCCGCGGTTCGCCCGGCTCGGCGTCGCCGCCTCCATGCAGCCCACCCACACCCACTACACCCGCGCCGACCACACCGACGCCTGGTCCCGGCGGGTCGGTGCGGAACGGGCCGGGCGGGCCTGGCGCTGCCGCGACCTGCGGGACGCCGGCGCCGTCCTGGTCCTCGGCTCGGACTGGCCGATCGCGCACCACGACCCCCGCCAGGTCCTGGCCACCGCCCGGCTGCGCCGCCCCGCGGGCCACCCGGACACCGCACCCATCACCCCGGACCAGGCACTGACCGGACTCCACGCCCTGGAGGGCCTGACCTCGCACGCGGCCCGGGCGGTCGGCGAGGAGTCCGAGGCCGGCCGGATCGCCCCCGGCTTCCGCGCCGACCTCACCGCGCTGGCCGTCGACCCGGTCACCGCCCCGGCCGACGAGGTGGCCACCGCCCCGGTCCTGCTGACCATGACCGGGGGCCACCTCACCCACCGCGCCGAGCGGTAGCCACGACGACGGGCCGCGGGCGAACCCTCCGCCCGCGGCCCGCCGCCGCACCGTGCGCGAGGTCCCGCCCCGCGCCCGGTCACGCCCCGAGGGGCTCCAGCTCCGCCGTTCCCACGTGCCGTGCCAGCCGGTGCGGCAGCCGCCCGTACCACGCCAGGGCCAGCCCGTAGCCGAACGCCAGGCACAGCACCCCGCCCAACGCGTCCAGCCAGAAGTGGTTGGCGGTGGAGACGATCACGGTCAGCGTCGTGGCCGGGTACAGCAGGCCCAGCACCTTGGCCCAGACCGGCTTCGCCAGCAGCGCGATGGTCAGGCCGCACCACAGCGACCAGCCGATGTGCATCGACGGCATCGCGGCGTACTGGTTGGACATCGAGGCGAGGTTCCCGGACGCCATCGAGCCCCAGGTGCCGTGCTGCACGACGGTGTCCACGAAGCCGCCGTCCGGCATCAGCCGGGGCGGCGCCAGCGGGAAGAAGTAGTAGCCGACCAGGGCCACGCCGGTGGTGGCGAAGAGCGCCAGCCGGGCCGCCGCGTACCGCCCCGGATGCCAGCGGTAGAGCCAGATCAGCACGCCGATCGTCACGATGAAGTGCAGCGTCGCGTAGTAGTAGTTCATCGAGACGATGACCCACGTCACGGAGTTCACGGCGTGGTTGACGGTGTGCTCGACGGCGATGCCCAGGGCGTGCTCGGCCCGCCAGATCCAGTCGGCGTTCCGCAGTGCCTGCGCCTTCTGCTCCGGCACCGCGTTGCGGATCATCGAGTAGATCCAGTAGCTGACCGCGATCAGCAGGACCTCGAACCAGAGCCGGGGTGCGCGCGGGGCCCGGAACCGGACCCGTCGCCCCTTGTCCGCCGGACGGTCCGCAGGCTCCCCGCTGGCTGGCGGGGCGGCTGACAGGTCGTCCAGAGTCCTCACATGCGCATCACCCATAGGCAGACAGTCTGCCAGAAAGGGACGTGTGACCGATCATCCTCCAGTCGGGTAAACGGCCCCCTGGCTCGACCTGGAGGAGGACGGGAATCCCCCTACGGGACGAGGGTCCGCGGGCCGCCCCGCACCCCTTACGGGCCCGGGGTGCGCCTTCACTGCGCGGCGCGCAGCGGCCGCGGCACCCTCGCCGCCTTCGGTGCCGAGGCCGTCGACCCCCGCACCACCAGCTCCGGGTGGAAGACGAACTCGCTGTGCGGCGCCGGGGTGCCGCCGATCTCCTCCAGCAGCGCCCGCACCGCCGCCTGCCCCATGGCCTGCACCGGTTGCCGGATCGTCGTCAGCGGCGGGTCGGTGAACGCGATCAGCGGGGAGTCGTCGAAGCCCACCACGGACACCTCCCGCGGCACGTCCAGCCCGCGCTGCCGGGCCGCCCGGATCGCGCCCAGCGCCATCATGTCGCTGGCGCACACGATCGCCGTGACGCCCTGCTCGATCAGCGCGGCCGCCGCGGCCTGCCCGCCCTCCAGGGTGTAGAGGGAGTGCTGGACGAGCGGCGCGGCCGCCACCGGGTCCAGACCCAGCTGCTCCTGGACGCAGCGCAGGAACCCCTCGATCTTGCGTTGCACCGGCACGAACCGCTTCGGCCCGAGCGCCAGCCCGATCCGCCGGTGCCCCAGCGCGGTGAGGTGGGTCACCGCCAACTCCACCGCGGTCCGGTCGTCGGGGGAGACGAACGGCGCCTGCACCTTGTCGGAGAAGCCGTTGATGAGGACGAACGGCACGCCCTGGCCACGCAGCCGCTCGTAGCGGCCCATGTCGGCGTCGGTGTCGGCGTGCAGTCCGGAGACGAAGATGATGCCGGCCACCCCGCGGTCCACCAGCATCTCGGTGAGCTCGTCCTCGGTCGAGCCGCCCGGGGTCTGGGTGGCCAGCACCGGGGTGTAGCCCTGGCGGGTCAGGGCCTGCCCGATGACCTGGGCGAACGCCGGGAAGATCGGGTTCTCCAGCTCCGGGGTGATCAGCCCGACCAGGCCGGCGCTGCGCCGCCGCAGCCGCACCGGCCGCTCGTACCCGAGCACGTCGAGTGCGGCAAGCACGGACTGGCGGGTGGTGGCGGAGACGCCGGGCTTCCCATTGAGCACCCGGCTGACGGTGGCCTCGCTGACACCCGCCTGCGCTGCGATGTCGGCCAGCCGGGCGGTCATGGCACTGGACTGTACCGGTCGCATGTCAGATTGCCCACCAGCTACAGCTGTCCCCGGGCAGCACCGCGGTGCCGTCGCCGGTCGTCACCGCGGCGCTGGCGAGCAGCAGTTCCCCGGGCAGCGGGATCTCGGCCTCCCGGGCCTGGGTGTTGACGGTGCACAGCACCCCGGGCCGGCGGAACGCCAGGACGCCCTCGGGGGCCGACTGCCACGCCATCTCCCCGTCGCCCAGGCCCGGCAGGCGCCGGCGCAGTTCAAGTGCGCCGCGGTACAGCTCCAACGTGGAGGCGGGGTCGCCGGTCTGTGCCGCGACGCTCAGCCGGCCCCAGTCGGCGGGCTGCGGCAGCCAACTGCCCCCCGGCCCGAAGCCGTACGGCGGCTGCTCCCCGGACCAGGGCAGCGGCACCCGGCAGCCGTCCCGGAAGCCGTCCTGGCCGCTGGCGCCGGAGCAGCCGTCGCCGTGCTGCCCGTCGGCGCCGACCCGGCCACGGAAGAACGCCGGGTCCTGGCGCACCTCGGGCGGCAGGTCGGTGACCTCCGGCAGCCCCAGCTCCTCGCCCTGGTAGAGGTAGACGGACCCGGGCAGCGCCAGCATCAGCAGGGTCGCGGCGCGGGCCCGGGCCAGACCGCCGCCGAGGCGGGTGGTGTGCCGGACGACGTCGTGGTTGGAGAGCACCCAGGTGGTGGGGGCGCCGACGGCGACGGTGGCGGCCAGCGAGGAGTCGATGACCGCGCGCAGCGCCCCGGCGTCCCACGGGGTGCTCAGGAACTGGAAGTTGAACGCCTGGTGCAGCTCGTCCGGCCGGACGTACAGGGCCAGCCGCTCGCTGCTGGGGGCCCACGCCTCGGCGACCCCGATCACCTCGCGTCCGCTGGCCTCGCCGTAGCCGTCCAGCAGTCGGCGCCAGGCACGGTGGATGGCGTGCACGCCGTCCTGGTCGAAGAAGGGGAGCACCTGACTGCCGATCAGCCGGGCCTGTTCGCCGCGGCCGATGTCGGGCAGTCCAGGCGCCTTGACCATGCCGTGCGCCACGTCCACCCGGAAGCCGTCCACGCCCAGGTCCAGCCAGAAGCGCAGGATCGCGGCGAACTCCTCGTGCACCTCGGGCCGCTCCCAGTCCAGGTCGGGCTGTTCGGGCGCGAAGAGGTGCAGGTACCAGTCGCCGCGGTCGGTGCGGGTCCAGGCCGGGCCCCCGAAGACCGACTCCCAGTCGTTGGGCGGGAGTTCGCCGTTCTCGCCCTTGCCGGCGCGGAAGACGTAGCGCTGCCGGGCCAGGTCCGGGTCCTGGAACCACGGGTGGCGGTCCGAGGTGTGGTTGGGGACGACGTCCACGATCACCCGCAGGTCGAGCGCGTGCGCGGCGCGGATCAGCTCGTCGGCGTCCTGGAGGTCGCCGAAGAGCGGGTCGACGGCGCGGTAGTCGGCGACGTCGTACCCGCCGTCGGCCTGCGGCGAGGAGTAGAACGGGGTGAGCCAGACGGCGTCCACGCCCAGGTCCTTGAGGTGCGGGAGCCGTTCGCGCACCCCGCGCAGATCGCCGATGCCGTCGCCGTCGCTGTCGGCGAAGGAGCGGACGTAGACCTGGTAGATGACGGCGTCGCGCCACCACCCCTGCCCTCGGTCCGGTCCGGCGGCCTGGGGGGCGGGGCTGGGGGAAGTGAGCTCCTGGGTCATCTGCCGTCCCTGTCAGGTCATGAGGCGAAGGTGCTTCCAGGGAGTCAACGCTCGGAGGGGCGGCGGGTGACGGTGCGCCAGGGCCCCGGTGGGTCCCGTTCCGGCCAGGACGCCGCAACCGCTTCCAGATTTCTTGCAGAAAAATCCCGCAACATCTTTCGGATTGTTTTCGGCGCTGCTACGTTCCAGACCGCCAACCGAGGCTTTCCCTAAGGAGTTCACATGCGGCGTGGCATACGTGGCACTCTGGCCACCGCGCTGGTAGCGGGCCTGGCACTGGCGGCGACGGGGTGCGGGGGCGGGGGCGGCGGGGGGAGTTCGGCGGGCGGCGAGCTGTCCGGAACCGTCACCTTCTGGGACACCTCCAACGACGCCGAGAAGGCCACCTACCGGAAGTTGGCCGAGGGTTTCCAGAAGGAGCACCCCAAGGTCCACGTCGCCTACGTGAACGTCCCGTTCGGCGACGCCAACGCCAAGTTCAAGAACGCCGCGGGCGGCGGGGCGGGCGCCCCCGACGTGATGCGCACCGAGGTCGCCTGGGTCGCCGACTTCGCCAACCTCGGCTACCTCGCCCCGCTGGACGGCACCCCGGCCCTGGACCGCACCGACGACTACCTCCCGCAGGCCGTCGGCTCGACGAAGTTCGGCGGCAGGACCTACGCCGTGCCGCAGGTCATCGACACCCTCGGGCTCTTCTACAACAAGAAGCTCCTCAAGGACGCCGGGGTCGACGTCCCCAAGACCGTCGCCGAACTCACCGCCGCCGCCCAGAAGATCAAGGCCAGGACCGGCGCCACCGCGCTCTACCTGCGCGGCGACGACCCGTACTGGTTCCTGCCCTACCTCTACGGCGAGGGCGGCGACATGGTCGACGCCGCCCACAAGAAGGTCACCATCGACAACGCCGCCGGCGTCCGCGCGCTGCGCACCCTCAAGCAGCTCGTCGACTCCAAGGCCGCCGTCACCGACGCCACCGACGGCCAGGAGAACCAGCTCAAGGCCCTCAAGGACGGCACCGTCGCGATGGCCGTCGACGGCCCCTGGGACATCGAGGGCGCCCGCGCCGGCAAGGCGTTCCGGGACAAGGAGAACCTCGGCGTCGCGCCCGTCCCCGGCGGATCCGCCGCCCAGGGCTCGCCGCAGGGCGGCTGGGACCTCTCGGTCTACGCCGGCAGCAAGAACCTCCCGGCCGCCTACGCCTTCGCCAAGTACATGAGTTCCGCGAAGGTCCAGCAGCAGACCACCGACGCGCTCAGCCTGCTGCCCACCCGCAAGTCCGTCTACGCGGTGCCGGCGGTCAAGCACAACGAGATGGTCACCTTCTTCAAGCCCGCCGTCGACGGCGCCGTCCAACGCCCCTGGATCGCCGAGGGCAACGCGCTCTTCGAACCGCTCAAGGTCCAGATGAACAAGGTGCTCACCGGCGCCGCCACCCCCGAACAGGCCGCGAAGTCCGTCGGGGACGCCTACCGGAAGCTGCTCAAGGACTACACGTGACGCTCCTCGCCCGGACCCGCCGGGCGTTCGGCACCCACTGGTACGCCTGGACCATGACCGCCCCGGTCGTCCTCGTCATCGGCGTCGTCATCGGCATCCCCCTCGTCCGCGGCGTCTTCTTCTCCCTCACCGACGCCAACGAGGCCAACGTCGAGCGCTCGATCGGCATGAACCACCTCCCCGCCACCTACCACTTCACCGGCCTGGACAACTACCGGGCGGTGCTGACCGACGGCGTCTTCTGGGACCGGCTGGGCTGGACCGTGGTGTGGACCGTCGGATGCGTCGGCCTCACCTTCCTCACCGGCCTGGCACTGGCCACGCTGCTCAACCGCCCGCTGCGCGGCCGCACCGGCTACCGCCTGGCGCTGATCCTGCCGTGGGCGATCCCCGCGTTCGTCTCCGTCTTCACCTGGCGGATGCTCTACAACGAGAAGAACGGCCTCCTCAACAAGCTGCTGGCCGGCGGCGGCATCGACGCCGTGCCGTGGCTCAACGACCCGACCTGGGCCAAGCTCTCGGTCATCGCCGTCAACGTCTGGCTGGGCGTGCCCTTCATGCTCGTCGCGCTGCTCGGCGGACTCCAGTCCATCCCGGGCGAGCTGTACGAGGCCGCCGAGATGGACGGCGCCGGCGCCTGGCAGCGCTTCCGCCACATCACCGTGCCCGGTCTGCGCACGGTCAGCGGCACCGTGATCCTGCTCTCGACCATCTGGACGTTCAACATGTTCCCGGTGATCTTCCTGCTCACCCGGGGCGGACCCGGCGACGCCACCGAGATCCTGGTGACCTACGCCTACCGGCTCTCGTTCGTCGACAGCCCCCGCAACTTCTCCGCCTCCGCCACCTGGGGCGTGGTCATTCTCGCCCTCCTCGCCCTGGTCGCGGTCGGCTACCGCAGGGCGCTGCGCAAGCAAGGGGAGGTGTGGTGACCATGGCGCGCACCCGCATCCGCACCCGCATCCGTGGGCAACGGCACCCGCTGGCCTCGGTCGGCCTGCACCTGGCGCTGGCGCTCGCCGCCGTCCTCGCGGTCTTCCCGCCGCTGTGGCTGTTGGTGACCTCCTTCAAGCCCAAGAACGACGCCTTCACCACCAGCCTCGTCACCCACTTCACCCTCGACAACTACAGCCACGTGCTGACCGGCACCTCCTTCCTCACGTGGTTCGGCAACTCCGTGGTCGTCGTCGGCCTGACCACCGTCCTCGGCGTCTTCACCGCCGCCACCACCGGCTACGCCGTCAGCCGCTTCCGCTTCCCCGGCATGCGGCCGCTGATGTGGCTGCTGCTGCTCACCCAGATGTTCCCGGTCGCGGTGCTGATCGTCCCGCTCTACAACCTCCTCGCCGCCCTCGGCCTGCTCAATCAGCCCCTCGGCCTGGTCCTCACCTACCTCACCATCGCCGTCCCGTTCTGCGCCTGGATGATGAAGGGCTTCTTCGACACCATCCCGGTGGAGATCGACGAAGCGGGCCGGGTCGACGGCCTCAACCCGTTCGGCACCTTCTGGCGGCTGGTGCTGCCGCTCGCCCGCCCCGGCCTCGCCGTCACCGGCTTCTACACCTTCGTCACGGCCTGGGCCGAGGTCGCCTACGCCTCCGCCTTCATGACCGGCGAGGAGAACCTCACCCTCGCCGGCGGGCTACAGACCTTCGTCAACCAGTACGGCAGCGACTGGGGTTCGATGACCGCCGCCGCCGTGATCATCGCCGTACCGGCCGCGCTCGTCTTCGCCTTCGCCCAACGCCACCTCGTCTCCGGACTGACCGCCGGCACCACCAAGGGATGACATGACCCGACAGCCCAGCGCCCCGGCCACCGTGCCCGGCGGCCACCCCGATCCGGCGGACGCCCCGGTCGGGGCCGCCGCCCGGGTCACCGACTGGTGGCGCGACGCCGTGATCTACCAGATCTACCCGCGCAGCTTCGCCGACGGCAACGGCGACGGCATGGGCGACCTGCCGGGCGTCCGCGACCGCCTCGGCCACCTGCGCGACCTCGGCGTGGACGCCGTCTGGCTGAGCCCGTTCTACGCCTCCCCGCAGGCCGACGCCGGCTACGACGTCGCCGACTACCGTGCCACCGACCCGCTCTTCGGCACCCTCGCGGACGCCGAGGCGGTCATCCGCGAGGCCCACCGCCTGGGCCTGCGGATCATCGTCGACCTCGTCCCCAACCACTGCTCCGACCAGCACGCCTGGTTCCGCCGCGCGCGCGCCGAGGGTCCTGGTTCGGTCCTGCGCGAACGCTTCCACTTCCGCAAGGGCCGGGGCGACAACGGCGAACTCCCGCCCAACGACTGGGAGTCCGTCTTCGGCGGCCCCGCCTGGACCCGGCTGCCCGACGGCGAGTGGTACCTGCACCTCTTCGCCCCCGAACAGCCCGACTTCAACTGGGACCACCCGGCCGTCCAGGACGAGTTCCGCTCGATCCTGCGCTTCTGGCTCGACCTGGGCGTCGACGGCTTCCGCGTGGACGTCGCCCAGGGGCTGGTCAAGGCCCCCGGCCTGCCGGACATCGGCCGCGGCGAACAGGCCCGCCTGATCGGCTCGCAGGTGCTGCCCTTCTTCGACCAGGACGGCGTGCACGCCGTCTACCGCTCCTGGCGGACCATCCTCGACGAGTACCCCGGGGACCGGATCGGCGTCGCGGAAGCCTGGACCCCCACCGTCGAGCGCCTCGCCCGCTACGTCCGCCCGGACGAGCTGCACCAGGGCTTCAACTTCCACTACCTGAGCGCCGGGTGGGACGCCGCCGAACTCCGAAGGACCATCGACGCCTCCCTCACCGCCCTGGGCCCGGTCGGCGCACCGGCCACCTGGGTCCTGTCCAACCACGACGTCGTCCGCCACCGCACCCGCCTCGGCGGCGGCCTGGACCGCGCCCGCGCCGCGACCTTGCTGATGCTGGCCCTGCCCGGCTCGGCCTACCTCTACCAGGGCGAGGAACTCGGCCTGCCCGAGGTCACCGACCTCCCCGACGAGGTCCGCCAGGACCCGTCCTTCTTCCGCGCCAACGGTCAGGAGGGCCTGCGGGACGGCTGCCGGGTGCCGCTTCCCTGGGACGGCACCGCACCCCCGTACGGCTTCGGCGCCGGCGAGACCTGGCTGCCCCAGCCCGACGACTGGGCCGCGCTCACCGTGGCGGCCCAGACCGGCGACCCGACCTCCACGCTGGAGCTGTACCGCAGCGCCCTGGCGGTGCGCCGCACCCACCCCGGCCTCGGGGCGGGGGACGCGGTGGAGTGGCTGGCCGCCCCCGACGGCGTGCTGGTCTTCCGCCGCCCCGGCGGTCTGCTCTGCACGGTGAACACCACGGCCGAACCCGTGCGACTGGAGCTGCCGCCGGTCCGCCAACTCCTCTCCTCCCGTGCCCCGTTCGCCGCCGCCGCCCCGACGGCCCGGCCCGCCCCGCCGGTGCGGGAGATTCCCGCGGACACCACGATCTGGTGGGCGGAGTGACCCGGCCGGCCCCCCGCCCCACCCCGCGCCTGGCCGACATCGCCGTCCAGGCCCAGGTCAGCGAGGCGACCGCCAGCCGCGTCCTCAACGGGCGGGCGGGCGTGGCGGCGGGCACCCGTCAGCGCGTGCTCGCCGCGCTCGACCTCCTCGGCTACGAACGCCCGGTGCGGCTGCGGCGGCGCAGCGCCGGGCTGGTCGGGTTGGTCATCCCGGAACTGACCAACCCGATCTTCCCGGCCTTCGCCCAGGTCATCGAGCAGTGCCTGGCCGGCCACGGGTACACGCCGGTCCTGTGCACCCAGATGCCGGGCGGCGCCACCGAGGACGAACTCGTCGAGCAGTTGGAGGAGCGCGGCGTCACCGGCATCGTCTTCCTGTCCGGCCTGCACGCCGACACCGCCGCCGACCCCTCCCGCTACACCCGGCTCACCTCGCGCGGCGTGCCCTACGTCCTGATCAACGGCTACAACGAACGGGTCGACGCGCCCTGCGTCTCGCCCGACGACCGCGCCGCGGCCCGGACGGCCGTGCGCCACCTCGCCGAACTGGGCCACGAGCACATCGGCCTGGCCGTCGGGCCGGCCCGCTACGTGCCCTCCCGGCGCAAGGCGGAGGGTTTCACCGCGGCGCTCCAGGAGTCGTTCGGCCTGTCGAGGGGGCAGGCCGAACGGCGCGTGACGCACACCCTGTTCAGCGTCGAGGGCGGTCACGCCGCGGCCGCCGCCCTGCTCGACGACGGCTGCACGGGCATCGTCTGCGGCAGCGACCTGATGGCGCTGGGCGTGGTGCGGGCGGCCCGGCAACGGGGGATCGACGTCCCGGGCCGGCTCTCCGTCGTCGGCTTCGACGACTCCCCGCTGATCGCCTTCACCGCCCCGCCGCTGACCACGGTGCGGCAGCCGGTGCAGGCGATGGCGACCGCGGCGGTGGGCGCACTGGTCGAGGAGATCCAGGGGAATCCCGTCCAGCGCACCGAGTTCGTCTTCCAGCCGGAGCTGGTGGTGCGCGGATCCACCGGCCCTGCCGGGCGGCGTACGTGACGGACGCCGCCCGCTGGACCGTCCCGGACCGGCCCTCGGTGGGCAGGGTCGGCCGCGCGGATCCGGACCTCCGTGGCGGCTGACGGCCCTCAGGCCGCCGGGCGGCGCGCGTGGAAGACGCCCCAGCGCAGCAGGCCCCGACGGGCGATGTCGGCCCAGAGGGGGAGGTTGGTCCGCAGTTCGTCGAGGTAGGCGGGGCTGATGACGTCGCGGAGTTCGGCCGAGCGTCGGCGGACCTCCTCGTCGAGGCGTGCGTAGTGGGTGGCGATGTCCCCGCTGCGGTCCTCGAAGTCGACGTCCTCCAGGCCGAGTTCGGTCAGTCGCCGAAGGTAGGAGGTCGGGGTGGCCGGGGTCTCGACGCCCAGGCGGGAGAACGCCGGCCGCACCGCCTCGGCGGGTGTCTCCTCGCCCACCATGATGTCGGAGAAGACCAGCGCGCCGCCCGGTTTCAGTACGCGTACCGCCTCGCCCAGCGCGCCCTCCCGGTCCGCCACGTGGCACAGGACCTCCAGGGACCAGACGACGTCGAACCGCTCGGCCTCGTAGGGCAGGTCGTTGAGGGAGCCGGTGACGACCTCGATCAGGCCGTCCAGCCCGCGTCGGGCGTTGGTCGCGCGCTGGCGCCGGTTGTGCTCCTCGCTGAGGTCGAGGGCCACGACGCGGCAGCCGAAGCGGGTGGCGAGCGCGCGGGCCGAACCGCCGTACCCGGAGCCGAGGTCGAGCACCGTGGCGTGCGGGCCGAGCAGGTCCGCGGCCTTGTCGGCGGCGTGCTCGACGGTCCGGTGCGAGGCGGCCGCGATCGCCTCGTGTGGATGGGAGTAGAGGCCGACGTGGATGTCCTCGCCGCCCCAGACGGCGTCGTAGAAGGCGTCGACGTCGCCGGTGTCGTAGTAGTCGCGGGTCGTGTCGTCGTGGGTCGCGTCGTCGTGGCGCGGGGCGCTGCCGGTGGCGTTCTCGGGGGTGTTGATCATGGTGGGGGGATTCCCCGCGCTGGTGCGGGTGATGCGCACGGCGTAGCGGTTCGGGCGACTATGCGCCAACTCGCCGTCGCATGGCGGCCGGTCCGGCCGGCCGGGCGCGTGGACCCACCGGTGGCGGGTCTCCGGCCGGCCGGACCGACTCGCCTGGGAACGTAACACCGTTGCAATCTCTTGCGAAAGGTCTTGCAGCAATCGTCCGGTCCGACTAGAACCAGGGGCCATGCCCTCCACCGCGCACCGCCTCCGCCGCCGGACCGCCGCCGTCCTCGCCCTCCTGGCCGGCGCCGCCGCGCTCGCCCTCCCGCCGCACCCCCGGGCCCAGGCGGTCCCGTCCGATCGCCGGACCACGGCCGAGGCCCAGTGGATCGACCGCACCACCGTGGTCTGGAAGGGCGCCCGATCCGCCGCCGCACAACTGGAGTTCGGCGACCCGGCCGACCGCGACGGACGCCCCACCGGCCGCATCCGCCTCACCCCCGGCACCCTCACCCCCGCCGAGCGCGCCGCCTACCCCCACCTGACCGGCTACCCGGCCTTCACCGTCGACCCCCGCGACCGCGCCCTGGCCGCCACCGCCCTGCGCGGGCGACTGGTCGCCACCCAGCGCACCGCCGACGGGCCGCGCACCACCGGAGTCCAACTCCCCGGCGTCCTCGACGACCTCTACGGCACCCGCGCCCGCCGCGCCGCCCTGGGGCCGGTGTTCCACGGCGGCCGCCCCACCCTCGCCGTCTGGGCGCCCACCGCCCGCACCGTCGCCCTCGAACTGGCCGGCCGGCGCGTGCCGATGCACCGCGACGGGGCGAGTGGGGTGTGGAGCGCGCGGGGCGAGCGCGACTGGACCGGGCAGCCGTACCGCTACCTGGTCACCGTCTGGGCGCCGGACGCCGGCCGGACCGTCACCAACGCGGTCACCGACCCGTACGCCACCGCCCTGACCGCCGACTCCGCCCGCAGCCTCGTCGTCGACCTCGCCGACCCCCGGCTCGCCCCCGAGGGCTGGGCCGCGCTGCGCAAGCCCGCCCCGGTACCGCTGCGCCGGGCCCGCATCCAGGAACTCCACGTCCGCGACTTCTCCATCGAGGACCGCACCTCGCACCACCCCGGCCAGTACCTCGCCTTCACCGACACCGGCTCCGCCGGCATGCGCCACCTGAAGGCCCTCGCCGCGGCCGGTACCACCCACGTCCACCTGCTGCCGGCCTTCGACTTCTCCTCCGTCCCCGAACGCCGCGCCGACCAGCAGCGCCCCGCCTGCGACCTGGCCGCCCTGCCCGCCGGCTCCGAGCGCCAGCAGGAGTGCGTGGCCAAGACGGCCGACCGGGACGGCTACAACTGGGGCTACGACCCCCTGCACTACACCGTCCCGGAGGGCTCCTACGCCTCCGACCCCGACGGCACCGCCCGGACCGTCGAATTCCGCCGCATGGTGCAGGGCCTCAACGGCAGCGGCCTGCGCACCGTCATGGACGTCGTCTACAACCACACCGCCGCCGCCGGCCAGGACGATCCGCACTCCGTCCTCGACCGCATCGTGCCCGGCTACTACCACCGGCTGCTCGACGACGGCACCGTCGCCACCTCCACCTGCTGCGCCGGCACCGCGCCCGAACACACCATGATGGGCAAGCTCGTCGTCGACTCCGTGGTCACCTGGGCCAAGCAGTACAAGGTCGACGGCTTCCGCTTCGACCTCATGGGCCACCACCCCAAGGCCAACGTCCTCGCCGTCCGCAAGGCCCTCGACGCGCTCACCCCGGCCCGGGACGGCGTCGACGGGAAATCGGTGATCCTCTACGGCGAGGGCTGGAACTTCGGCGAGGTCGCCGACGACGCCCGCTTCGTCCAGGCCACCCAGCGCCACATGGCCGGCACCGGCATCGCCACCTTCAACGACCGGGCCCGCGACGCGGTCCGCGGCGGCGGCCCCTTCGACGCCGACCCCCGCGTCCAGGGCTTCGCCTCCGGCCTGTACACCGACCCCAACTCCGCACCGGCCAACGGCGATTCGGCCGCCCAGCGCGCCCGCCTCCTGCACTACCAGGACCTCATCAAGGTCGGGCTCACCGGCAACCTCGCCGACTACGCCTTCACCGACACCGCGGGCCGACGGGTCACCGGCGCCCAGATCGACTACGACGGCGCCCCCGCCGGCTACGCCGCCGCCCCCGGCGACGCTCTCGCCTACGTCGACGCGCACGACAACGAAACCCTCTACGACGCCCTGGCCTACAAACTGCCGCCCGGCACCCCCGCCGCCGACCGCGCCCGGATGCAGGTCGTCGCCCTCGCCACGGCCGCCCTCGCCCAGGGCCCGGCGCTCTCCCAGGCCGGCTCCGACCTGCTGCGCTCCAAGTCCCTGGACCGCAACTCCTTCAACAGCGGCGACTGGTTCAACGCCCTGCACTGGCAGTGCACCGACGCCCCCCGGGGCGCCGCGGCCGACAACGGCTTCGGCCGCGGCCTGCCGCCGGCCGCCGACAACAAGGACAAGTGGCCCTACGCCAAGCCCCTGTTGGCCGACCCGGCCCTCCGCCCGGACTGCGCCACCCAGAACGCCGCGTCGGCCGCCTACCGCGACCTGCTGCGCATCCACGCCACCGAACCGGCCTTCGGCCTGGCCACCACCGCCGCCGTCCAGTCGGCGCTCTCCTTCCCGCGCTCCGGCCCCGACGAGACCCCCGGCGTCCTCACCATGCGCCTGGCCGACCTCGTCGTCGTCTTCAACGCCACCCCGCAACGACAGGCCCAGACCGTCCCGGCGCTCACCGGCCGCCGCTACGCCCTGCACCCCCTCCAGGCGCACGGCGCCGACCGCACCACCGCGACCGCGACCTACGACCGGGCCTTCGGCACCTTCACCGTCCCGCCCCGCACCGTCGCCGTCTTCCGCCGCGGCTGACCCGGGCCGGCGGACGGCCGGCGGACACCCGGGGCGGTCGGCAGCGGTTCTCCCCAGGGCGTCGGAAACGCCCTAGCCCACCCGCTTCTCCAGCAACGTCACGCCGTACCGGCTGCCCCCGGCCCCCTCCTTGAACGGCTGCTCGCCCACGACCGCGTAGCCCGCCCCCTCGTAGTACGCCCGCAGCCGCGGATTGCTCGTCATGCAGTCCAGACGGGACCAGGCCCGCCCCGACTCGGCGATCCGCCGCTCGGCCCGGGCCAGCATCGCCCGCCCGGTCCCGGCCGGCGCGCACGAGCGGTCCACCATCAGCCGGTGCACGTACCCCGCCACCGGCGGCTGCGGACCCCACGCCGGCCCGTCCGCCCACCACAGTTCGAACCCGCCGACCACCCGCCCGGCGCCCTCCGCAAGCCAGACCTCGCCGGCCGCTATCCGCCGCCGGAAGTGCTCCTCGTCCTTGCCCCCGGGCTTCCACTGGTCGACGCCGTGCGCCACCATCCAACGGGCCGCCGCGTCGTGCAGGCCGACCAGAACGGCCGGGTCGTCCGCCGCCCCGGCCAACCGATACGTGATCTCGTCCATGGCCGGATTCTGCCGCAGCTGCGCGCCGCCGGTCGGGCCCGGACCGCCCGCGGTGTCACGCCGGCTGCGGGAGCTCCAACAACCGCCCCACCAGGTCCGCGAACATCCCGTCCGCGGGCTCGTCCGCCAGCATCCGGCGCACCACCTGCGCCATCCGCTCGTCGTACGCGGCACTGACCGCCGCCAGGGCCGCGAAGTCGTGCACCAGCTGCCGTTCCAACTCGGCGCGCGGCAGCCGCTGCCCGTCCAGCCACAGCAGCGCCGTGGTCTCGGCGAGCGAGATCCACGACCGGACCACCAACTCCAGCCGCGGCGGCGGGTCCTGGACGTCCAGGTGCGCGACGATCTGCGTGAAGGCGGCCTGTCGCACGCCGTCGATCAGCGCGCTGGTACGCGCCCCGCCGATCGCCGGCCCGCCGCGCATCAACGCCGAGAAACCGGGCCCGTGCTCGTCCACGAAGTCGAAGAACCGCTGCATCACGCGCAACAGCCGGGTGCCGAGCGGGCCTTCGTGCGGCTCCACGAACCGGGCCGTCAGCTCGTCGGCGGCGCGCCGCAGCGCCGCCTCGTAGAGCTGCTGCTTTCCCGGGAAGTAGTGGTACACCAGCGGTCGCGATATGCCGGCCGCCTCGGCGATCTCGTCGATCGAGACGTCGTCGGGGGAGCGGTGGCTGAACAGGCCGAGCGCGACGGCGATCAGCTGCTCCCGTCGCTCCTCGACCCCCATCCTGCGGCGTGCCCCGGTGGTCATGCGTCCACCCTAACGACCGGCCGCGCGGCCGCACCAGCGCGCGGACCGCCCTCCTCGCCCCGGTGCCGCACGCCCCGCGCCCCGCCCACCGCGGCGCGGGACCGGCCTCAGAGGTCCAGCACCAGGGGGGACCCCCGCCGCGCCCGGGACACGCAGATCAGCAGCGAGTCGTCGCGTTCCGCATCCGTCAGCAACGCGTCGCGGTGGTCCACCTCGCCGGCCAGCACCCGCTGCTGGCAGGTGCCGCAGAAGCCCTCCTCACAGGAGTACGCCAGGTCCGGCAGGGCCTGCTCGCGGATCGCGCGCAGCACGCTGGTGCCGGCCGGGACGGTGACCGTGCGGCCGGTCCGCCGCAACTCCACCTCGAACGCCTCGTCGTCCGCCGCCCCGTTCGCGCCGCCCGCCGCGCCCGCGGCCGGGGCGAACCGCTCCGTGTGCAGGGTCGGCCCCGCCGGCCCGGCCGGCAGCAGGTCGGCCACGGCGTCCATCAGCGGCTCGGGACCGCAGCAGTAGACGGCGGTGTGCGGCGGCGCGTCGGCGAGCGCCGCGGCCAGATCGGGCCGCCCGTCCACGTCCTCCGCGACCACGGTCAGCCGCGCGCCGCCGGCACCCGCGGCGCCGGCCCCGCCCCCGGCCAGCTTCTCCACCTCCGCCAGGAACGGCATCGACGCCCGCGAACGCCCCGCGTACAGCAGCCGCCACGGCACCCCCGCCGCCTCGGCCCGCCGCACCATCGGCAGGATCGGCGTGATGCCGATGCCGCCCGCGACGAACAGGTAGGCGGGGCGGTCCTCCAGGGGGAAGCGGTTGCGGGGGCCGCGCACCTCGACGGTCGTGCCCGCCCGGAGCGCCTCGTGCACCTCCCGCGAACCACCCCGACCGTCCCCGATCAGCCGGACCGCCAGGGTGTACGAGCCGCCGTCCGCCCGTACCGCGTCGGCCGGTTCGCCGCACAACGAGTACTGCCGCACGGCCCCCGAGGGCAGCACGAGGTCCAGGTGAGCACCCGGTTCCCAGGCGGGCAGCCGCTCGCCCTCCAGGCGCAGCGCCACCACCCCGTCGGCCACCTCGGTCCGCTCGGCCACCCGCAGCCGCAGCGCGCCCGGGCGCCCGGGGGCCGGCGGCGTCGGGTCCCGGTCCCGGCCGCCCGCCCGGGCCGCGTCCCGCCCCCGTCCGGAGATCGGCTGCTCCAACGCGGGCAACGGCCACAGCGGCGACCGCCGGATCCGTCGCCGCAGCGCCCGTTGGACCACCAGGGCGGTACCGGCCACCGTCAGGACGGTACGGAGCCGCGGCAGACCGGGACGGAGCGGGCCGCCCCGGCCGGCGGACGACGGGACGCGGACGGACGCGGGCATCTCAGGCTCCTCCGGTGGCGGTGGCGGTGGCGGTGGCGGTGGCGGTGGCGGTGGCGGCGGTCGCGGCGGGCGAATGGTCGAGGTAGGCGAGCGCCTGCTCGGTGCTGCCGTGCTGCGACGGGTGGTAGGTCCGGCTCAAGTACTGCGGGATGGAGCGCGCGATCGCCCCGGTGGTGGGCAGCACGCCCTGCCGCCCGCCCCGTACGAAGTCCCGCACGACGGCCTTCCCGCCCACCAGCGTCGGGTCGTTCTCCATGAAGAACCGGGTGCCGCGCTGCCACAGGAACACCAGCGCGGAGAAGGCGGTCGCCCAGGTGCGCACCCGCCGCCGGTAGCCGCCGTCCAGATGGACGAAGAGGTCGAACGCCACCGAGCGGTGCTCGACCTCCTCCGCCCCGTGCCAGCGCAACAGGTCGAGCATGGTCGGGTCGGCCCCCTTGGCGTCCAGGGCCCCGGCGTTGAGCACCCAGTGGCCCAGGAAGGCCGTGTAGTGCTCGATGGCGGCGATCATCGCCACCCGTTCCCTCAGCCACCACTCGCTGGCCCGCCCCGGCGGCAGCGTCCGGTCGCCGAGCAGCTTCTCGAAGAGCCAGTCGACCTGCGCGGTGTACGGGGTCGGGTCCAGCCCCTGTTCCTTCAGGTGCGGCAGGACGTCGTCGTGCGCCTGCGCGTGCATGGCCTCCTGGCCGATGAACCCGATGACGTCCGCCCGCAGTTCGGGGTCGCGTATCAGGGGCAGCGCCTGCTTGTAGACGTGCACGAACCAGCGTTCGCCGGCCGGCAGCAGCAGGTGCAGGACGTTGATCGTGTGGGTGCTGGCCGGATCGCCGGGGATCCAGTGCAAGGGGGTGTCCGCCCAGTCGAAGGCCACGTTGCGGGCCTTCAGCGGGGTGTGCTCGGACGCGACCGGCTGGGGCCGCAACGAGGCCGTATTAGACATGGCGTCAATGTACTGGCGGGTAAGGAATGCCGGTACCCCCCGGACGCCGAAAGCCGGGAAACGGGGGCGGCCGGGCGGGCGCCGGCCGCGACCGGCGCCCCGCGGGCTCAGCGCAGCGCGCGCACCTTCTTGCCGTCGGCGAGTTCGCCCACCAGATCGGCGTGCGCACCCGCCGCGGCGGGCACCGCCAGCAGCCGGCCCGACGCCCGGCCCTGCACCCCGCCGCTGGCGACGACCGACCTGACCTGTTCGCTGCCCGCCGCCAGCAGCCACCACCGGCCGCCGGAGCTCTTCCACAGCACGCCCGACAGCACCCGGGGCGCCCGCGGACCGCAGGCCGTACCGCCGTCCGCCCGCGCCGTCACTGCGCCCGCCGGGTACGGCGGCCCGCTCGGCGGCGTGGCCTGGAACTGCGCCATCGTCCGACTGCCCGCCCCGCGCCAGGTCTCCGCCCGGGTGCACAGCCAGGCCGCGACGCCGGCACCCCCGGGCAGCGGCTGCTGGGCGAACCGCCAGGTGTTCACCGACCGCACGCCCTGCGAACGGACCGCCGGCAGCTGGCAGGCGGTCCGCGCCCAGGCCGTCCGGCCCTCCGGCCCGACCACCGCGTCCGGCGCGTCCGGCGGGCCGTAGGTCAGGCGCGCGGGCGACAACTCCCCGAGGTCGGTGACCAGTTCGCCGTCGGACCGCCCGCCCGGCACCCCGCCGGGCTGCCCGTCCAACCGGCCGCCGACCCGCAGGGCGGGCCATCCGGCGCAGTTCCCGTCGGTGCGCGGCGCCGGCACCGGTGCGGTCAGGCCGTCCGCCGCGACGGCGACCGGCTGGCCCGCCGCGTCCGGCTTCAGCAGGTCCACCAGCCGCACCGACGTGACCCAAGGGGCCGTCAGATAACGGACGTTGCCCTCCGTGCGGCCCACCACCAACGCGCTCGCCGCGTCCGCCGTCGCGCCGTCCGCCCGGGCGAAGTCCAGGCTCGCCCCCGAGCCGTCGCCCCGCCCCTGGCCGTCGACCCGCTCCGCGTACCGCACCACCCGCAGCCCGTCGTGGAGGAGCACCACCACGGCGTGGTCCACCACGCCCGCGAAGAGCAGTTGGGGCGGCCCGGCGGCGGGACCGGTGGGCGTGCCGGGGGTCGCGGTGACCGGCACGCCGTTGCCGGGCCGGGCCCACACCGCCAACGCCCGCCGCAGCAGCGCCTTGTCGCCGAGCCGGTCGCCGCGGGCCGGCCAGGACGTGAAGTCCGGCTGGGGCGCGCTCTTCCAGGCGGACGCCGAGGACACCGTCAGCCGGCCGGGGTCCAGCGCCGCCTCGGCCGCGGCGTTGCGGGCGTACGAGGGGGCCGCGGCGCCGTCCGCACCCCAGCCTCCGCCCGGCAGGCCCAGCAGCGCCCCGCAGACCAGCACCGCCGCGCCGGCCGCCAGCGCCGCCCGGCCGTGCTGACGGCGCCGGATCAGGTCCGTCGGGCGGGCCTGGAGGGCGCACGGGTCGAACTCCACCGACTCCAGCAGCGCCCGGTCCCGGCTCCCGGCCGGCAGGGCCGCCCCGTCCGCACCGGCCAGTGCCGCGGGGACGTCGGCGACCCCCGCGGCCTCCAGCACCCGCCGGGTCTCCTGGACCGACAGCCGCTCCAGGTCGCGTAGTACGAACGCGGCCCTGGCCGGCCCGGAGAGCGCCGACAGGGCCTGGTCCAGGGCGAGTTCGTCGGCACCGCCGGAGCGTGGGAACAACCGCAGGCCCCAGACCTGGGGGAGCGGCGCCGGCGGCTGCCACCGGCGCCGCCCGGCGGCCAGCGCTGCCCGCAGCACCCGCAGCCGCATCAGGGCGTAACCGGGGTCGACGGCCTCGTCCGCGCCGCGCTGTGCGGGCAGCGCGATCCCGGGGCCGGCCCGCCGGGGCAGGGCCCGCTGCACCACGGCGTGGGCGGCCAGCACCCGCCGCCCGCGGCTGGGCCCCGGCGGCAGCACCACGTAGGCCAGCCGGGCCAGCCGGGGGTAGTGCTCGACCAGGGCCGCCTCGGCCTGCTCGACGTCGATGGGGTCACCCCCGTCGGCAGGTCCGACGGGGGAGGTGCGGTCCGGGCGCGGGGTTGCCGCCTGCTGGTGTTCCACGTTCGGTGGAACGAGTGAATCCTGTGATGGTCACCGACCGGCCGGGCCGACCCGAACGGGTGACCGCACCCCGGGCGGACCCGTCGCCGGGGTCAGGCCGACTGGTGCCGGTCCAGGTCGAACTCGCCGTCCCGGGCGCCCAGGACGAACGCCCGCCACTCCGCCTCGGTGTAGCGCAGCACGACGTCGGGGTCGGTGGAGTTGCGCATCGCCACCGCGCCGCGCTCCAGGAAGGCGATCTCCACCGCCTCCGCGTCGGGGTCGCCGGGCGGGCGCTGCCAGACGGCGTCGGAGATGTCGAGGCCGTAGAGCCATTCCTTGTCGGCTGCGGTGCCCATGTCTGATCCCCTTACTCGCGGTGAGCCGTGCCGGTCAGCGTACGCGGCGCCCGGGGTGCCTTCCAGCGGCGTCGGGACGACCGTCCGCCCCGCCGGACAAGGGAGTTGGCGGCACCCGGCGACCGGCGGGGCGCCGGTGTGCCCCGGCGATTGGCCGAAAGCCGCCGCACGGACGCGCGGCGCCGAGCCGCCGCCCGCGCGCGTTCAACCCCGGTCCAAGTAGGCCAGCACCGCCAGCACCCGGCGGTTGTCGTCGTCCGACGGCGGCAGCGCCAGCTTCCCGAAGATGTTGGAGGTGTGCTTGGCGACCGCCCGCTCCGTGATCACCAGCCGGGCCGCGATGGCCGCGTTGGACCGGCCCTGCGCCACCAGCTCCATCACCTCGACCTCGCGCGGCGTCAGCCTCGCCATCGGCCGGTCCCCGGCCCGCCGCGACAACAGCTGGGCGATGACCTGCGGGTCCATCGCGGTCCCCCCGGACGCCACCCGGCGCACCGCCTCCACGAACTGCTCCGCGTCGAAGACCCGGTCCTTGAGCAGGTACCCCACCCCACCACTGCCGTCGGCCAGCAACTCCCGCGCGTACAACTGCTCCACGTGCTGCGACAGCACCAGCACCGGCAGCCCCGGCCGGGCCGCGCGGGCCGCCAGCGCGCACTGCAACCCCTCGTCGGTGAACGACGGCGGCAGCCGGACGTCCACCACCGCCACGTCCGGCTCCAGCTCGGCCAGCGCCCGGCTCAGCTCCGGCCCCGACGCCACCGCCGCCACGACCTCGAAGTCGAACGCCTGCAACATCCGGACCAGACCGTCCCGCAGGAGGAAGAGGTCTTCGGCGAGGACTACGCGCACGGGATCTCCATCGTCACCGTCGTCGGGCCGCCGACCGGGGAGTCGACGGCGAGCACGCCGTCGAAGGTACCGAGCCGGCGCGCCACCCCGCGCAGCCCCGAACCCTCCGCGCCCCCACCGGCCCCGGCGGGACGCACCGCGGCGCCGCCCCGCCCGTCGTCGCACACCGTGACCAGCAGCCGGCCCTCCACATGCCGGACGTCCACCGCGATCCGGTCGGCGCCGGAGTGCTTCGCCGCGTTCGTCAGCAGCTCGCTGACCGCGAAGTACGCGGCCGACTCCACCGACGCCGGCAACCGCCGCGGCAGCTGAACCGTCACCTCTACCGGGACCGCCGTCCGCAGGGCCAGCGCCCGCACCGCGTCCCCCAGGCCCCGCTCGGCCAGCACCGGCGGGTGGATCCCGCGCACCAGGTCACGGAGTTCGGCCAGCGCCTCCGCGGACGACTCCCGGGCCCGGCCCACCAGCTCCTTGGCGCGTGCCGGGTCCTTCTCGATCAGCGCCGCGACGACGCCCAGTTCCATCCCCATCGCCACCAGCCGGGCCTGCGCCCCGTCGTGCAGATCGCGCTCGATCCGGCGCAGTTCGGCCGCCGAGGCGTCCACCGCGTCGGCCCGGGTCTCGGTCAGCCGCGCCACCCGGTCCGCCAACACCGCCTGCGGCGGGGCCAGGAACGCCGCCGCCAGGCGGAAGTGCGCCCGCAACAGCGCCGGGTTGCCGCGCCACGCCAGCCACAGCAACCCCGCGCCCAGCACCGGCGCCGCCAGCAGCAGCAACGGGTGGTCGACGGTCAGCGACCCGACCCCGAGCAGCTCGCCGCCCGCCCCGGTCAGCCCCTGCACCACCGGCAGCAGCACGAACCCGGCGCCGTAGACCAGCAGCGTCGCCGGCAGCAGCACCAGCGCCAGCCCCACCGACAAATCGACCACCAGCCACAGCAGCTCCCGCCAGGTCGCCGGGTCCCGCAACATCACCGCACAGCGCTGCCACCGGCCCGCGGGGCCGCGCCGCAGCACCGGCGGGAACGGGCGGTACCCGGCCGGGATCCGCACCCCGCTCAGCTCGTGCGCCCACACCCGCCGCAGATCGGCGTGGCGGCGGGCCCACGTCAGCACCACCGGCGTGGTCAGCACCCCCACGCCGACGACCAGGAGCGCCAACGACAGCAGGACCAGCACCAGGAGGACGACCGATCCGGCCTCCACGGCCACCGCCAGCGCCAGCCCCCGCGCCGCGGCGACCAGTGTTCTGCGGACCCTCATCCGTACGCTCCCTGGGCTTCACGCGACCGGACCTCGGGCGCGGGGACAGTCTGCCGCGTAGGAGAACGCCAGGTCATTGGGTTGCGCACCCCATGGGGGGTGTACCCAGCACCACCTACGGAGGCTCCGATGAGCACGGCACCCACGACGACCCGCGGATCGGGCACCCCGGACACCCCCGCCCCCGGCGCGAGCACCGGCCCCACCGGAGCGACGGCCGCCGCCCGGCCCGGCGCCCCGGCCGCCGCCCCCGACTACACCGCACTGATCGCCGACACCCCCGACCTGGTCCGGGCCGCCCAGCGGCTGCGCCACCAGGTCTTCGGCGACGAACTCGGCGCCACCCTCGACACCCCGCTCCCCGGCCACGACGTCGACCCGGTCGACGACCTCGCCGACCACCTCGTCGTCGTCCACACCGCAACCGGCGCGGTCGTCGGAACCTACCGCCTGCTGCCCCCGGGCCGCAGTCAACGCCTCTACTCCGACGGCGAGTTCGACCTCACCGCCCTCGACGCGGTGCGCCCCGCCCTCATCGAGGCCGGCCGTTCCTGCGTCCACCCCGACCACCGCAACGGCGCCGTCATCAACCAGATGTGGGCCGCCCTGGCCCGCTACACCCTGCTCTCCGGCCACCGCTACCTCGCCGGCTGCGCCTCCGTGCCGCTCGCCGACGGCGGCACCGCCGCCACCCACGCCTGGGCCCTGGCCCGCACCCGCCACGCCGCGCCGGCCGCCTTCCTGGTCGCCCCCCGCCGCCCCTGGCACCCCACCGGCCCGCTGCCCGAGCGCCCCGTCCTCGCCCAACTGCCCCCGTTGCTGCGTGGCTACCTCCGCATCGGCGCCTGGATCTGCGGCGCGCCCGCCCACGACCCGGACTTCGGGGTCGCCGACTTCTTCACCGTCCTGGACATCGAGCGGCTCGGCGAGCGCTACCGCCGCTTCTTCCTGGGGGAGCGGTGAACGGCCCCTGGGACGTCCGCGCGGTGTGCACCCCGCACTGTGCCGCGCACGCCACCGTGCCCGTCCCCCTCCCGACGGCCGCCCGCCGCACCGCCGCGTTCACCGGCGCGGTCGCCCGCGCACTGGCGGCCGGCCCGCACCTGGCCGACCCGGTACGGCTCCGGACGCACGCCCGGGCCCTGCTGACGGCGCTGGGAGTCGGGCTGGAGGTCCGCGGGGCGGCCCCGGCCGGGCCGCTGACGGTGCCCGGCCCCGGGGCGGGGGAGCGCACCCCGGGCACCCTGATCGTCCTCAACCACATCTCGTGGCTGGACATCGTCGCCCTGCTCGCCGTCGAGCCCGCCGTCCTGCTCGCCAAGCGCGAGGTCGGCGGCTGGCCGCTGGTCGGCGGCCTGGCCCGGCGCGCCGGCACCCACTTCATCGACCGCACCCACCCCCGCCGACTCCCGCGCACCGTGGCGGAACTGGCCGCGCTCCTGGCCGCCGGCCGCTCGGTCGCGGTCTTCCCCCAGGCCACCACCTGGTGCACCGCGGAGCAGGGCGGCTTCCGCCGGGCCACCTTCCAGGCCGCGCTGGACGCCGGCGCCCCCGTCCGACCGGTCACCGTCGACTACGTCCAGCAGGGGCGCCCCACCACGGTGGCCGCCTTCTGCGGCACCGACACCTTCGCCGCGTCGCTGCGCCGGGTGGTCGCCGCCCGCGGACTGACCGTGCGGGCCACCGTCCATCCGGCGCTGCCGACCGCCGGGCGCGGCCTGGACCGGCGCGCCCTGGCGGCCGCCGCCGAGCGGGTGGTGCTCGGCGGCGGCCGGGCGGCGCCGCGCGGCGGCCGGGTGCCCGACCGGGCCGGTCAGGCGCTCGGCACGTACTTGTAGCCGACCCGGCGGACGGTGACGATCGACCCGCGGAGTTCGGCGCCCAACTTCCGCCGCAGCCGGGCGACGTGGACGTCGACCGTGCGGCCGTCGCCGACGTGCCCGTAGCCCCACACGGTGGTCACCAACTGGTCGCGGGTGTGCACCCGGTGCGGATGCGCGACCAGATGGGCGAGCAGTTCGAACTCCAGGTACGTCAGGTCCAACTGCCGGCCCTGGACGTGCACGGTGCGCTGTTCGGGATCGATCCGCACCGTCGCGTCGCCGGTCCGGGCCGCCGGGGCGGGCCCGACGGGCGGCTGCGGCGGGGTGGGGGCCTGCTCGGCCGGCACCAGGACGAGGTAGCCGACCATCGGCGGCTGCCCGGGCAGGGCGGGCAGGCTGTGCTGCGGCGCCGGCAGCCAGGTCGCCCCGGAGTTCAGCAGTTCGGCGACCTGTTGGGCGCTGTGCCGGGTGGCGCCGGAGCCCGGGGCGGCGGGCGCCGGGACGGCTTCGCCGGGTGCGACGGCGCGCAGTCGGTGGCGGTGGTGGGCGGGATGCGGAACGGCGGCCGTGGGGGAACCGGCAGGCACGGTACGGAGATTGGTCATCGAACGTCAGCTCTTTCGCGCAGGGGACCGTCGGGGGACGTCATGCGCGCGGGCAGGGCTGGCGACACCGGTCAACGGTGTCGAAGAGGAAGGTGCGGGCCCGCGCTCAGTGCGCGCGGCAACACAGACGGTCGAAGGCGTGCGCCTGTCGGGACGGCCAGAACGGCTCAAGGTCGCTGCGACCTGTCGCGGTATCTGTGAGGCTGGCCATGGCCCTATTGAACCAGACGGTCACTGATCTGTCTTTCACACCACTCCCCGTGGTGACGCGATCCCGCCGCGCGCCGCCCCCGCTCCCCGGCGGACCGCCGCGGGGCCGGTCCCGACTGCCCCTGACCGCCCCGGAGTTGCCGTAGCCGCAGGTCGGAAGCGCCCCCACCCGGTGGCCGGAACTCGCCCCCGAAGCGGCGCCCCGACGGCCCCCATGCCCACCCCGAGCACCAACGCCGCCAGGTGTCCGACGTCGGTGAACGTCCGGCCGCGGCGGACCACCGGCACCGCGCCCAACGCCAGCAACCCGCCGGTGGCCGCCGCCCGGGCACCCCGGTGCGGCAGCGACGCGGCCAGCGCGCCGACGGTGGCGTAGAAGCCGTAGCTCGCCCCGACGTCGACGGCGTGCGCGATGCCGCCGTCCCCGCCGTCCCTGCCGTCCCCGTCGAGCGCCCGTGGTGCCGGCCGGGCGCCGCCCCGCCGCGCCCGCAGTCCGGCGTAGACCAGCAGGCTGGCACCTATGTGCCCGGCCGCGAACACCGTCGCCGCGCGGGCCGTGCCCCAGCGCACCTCGGCCGCCCCGAGCGTCGCCAGCAGCGCGGCCCCGTACGCCACCGGCAGCGGCTCCTCCACGAAGGCCGCGCTGGTGGCCAGCGTGCCCCACCGGCCGGCCCGCAGATTGGCCACGTTGGTGGAGTGCGCCCGCAGCAGCGCGGTGCGCCGCGGCGCCGGCAGCCGGGCGGTGGCGAGCGCACCGCACTGCAACGCCCCCACGTACAGCGGCGTCACCCACGGCGTCACCCACGGAGCCGCTCCGCGCAGCGTGCCGCGCCCCGCCGCGCGTCCCCTCGCCGTGCCGTCTTCCCGTGCGCCCATCCGCACGCCCCCTCCTCGTCGTGGCCTCACCTCCCGGACGGCAGCCGCTTGTGCCACCGCAGCGGGGTGACCTCGACGACCTTCGTCGGGTCGCCGTTCCACACCACCGGCAGCCCGGCGTCGGTCAACGCGGCCGTCACCGCCCGCCCGATCGCGGCACTGTCCGCCCCGGAGTCCGGGTACGCGCCGTAACGTATCGACAGGCCGTGCCCGTCCGCCGCGGCGGCGGTGTCCTGGTAGGGGAAGAAGACGAACCCCCGGTCACCCTCGGCCCGTTCACCGGCCAGCTCGCTCAGGGCGCAGCCGCTGCAACACGCGAAGTTCATCAGGGCGGTGAGCCCCTGCGAGGCCAGCGCGCCGAACGCCCGCGCCACCCGGTCCGGGTCGGTCTCCGCGGGCCAGTGCGCCTGCTCGGCGAGGCGCTCCTGCCACCGCCGCGCCACGATCCGCCGCGCCTGCTCCACGGTGACCGGGCTCCCGTCGGGGCCGAAGGCGTCGCACACCCCCTGCGCGACCTCCTCGGCCGTCCAGCAGCCGGTCCGGATGTCGGTGCGGGCCCGCGCCTCGGCCGCCGCCCGGGTCTGCGGGTCCGGACCGGGCGTGGAGTACAGGTCCGCCGGCCGCCAGTCGAGCGCGGTCCGCCAGGACTCCGTGCCGCGCGCCCAGGCGAGGAAGACCCCGGCGACCGCGCCGGCGTCGGCGCCCTCGGCCTCGAAGTGCCGCTCCGGCCCGCCGTCGCGGTGCTCCACGGCGAACGGTCCGTCGCCCTCCCGCCAGGTCTGGAGGAAGACCTGGTCCGCGCCGGGGATCCGCTCGACGACGGCGAAGTGGTCGTCGTCGCCGCCGATCCGCCGTAGCAGCGCGGCCAGTTCGTCCGCGGACGGCCGGGCGAGCGCCGGTCCGGACTCGGTCTGCACGGTGATCGCAAGCATGGTTCCAGCGTGCCACCCCGCACCGACAACCGGCCCCGACCGCCGGTGCCGCCCCGCCGCCGCCCGGCCCGGACGCGCGGACGGGGCCGGACCCGCCGGTCCGGCCCCGTCCGTTCCCGCGCTCCGGCGGGCGGTGGTCACACCTGCGCGCGCCGCTCCAGCTCCGTGCAGCAGGTGTCCACGATCAGTCGCGTCACCACGTACGGGTCCACGTTGGCGTTGGGCCGCCGGTCCTCGATGTAGCCCTTCTTCTCGACCTCGACCTGCCACGGGATGCGCACCGACGCACCGCGGTCGGAGGCCCCGTAGGAGTACGCGTTCCAGGGCGCCGTCTCGTGGGCGCCGGTCAGCCGCTCCTCGATGCCGGTGCCGTACTGGCGGACGTGCTCCAGGGGCTTGTCGCCCTCGCCCAGCGCCTCACAGGCGGTGATGATCGGGTCGTACCCCTCGCGCATCGCGCGGGTGGAGAAGTTGGTGTGCGCGCCCGCGCCGTTCCAGTCCCCCTGGGCCGGCTTGGCGTCCAGGGAGGCGGTGACGCCGTGCTCCTCCGCCGTGCGGTGCAGCAGCCAGCGCGCCACCCACATGTGGTCCGAGACCACCAGCGGCGCCAGCGCGCCCACCTGGAACTCCCACTGGCCCGGCATCACCTCGGCGTTGATGCCGGACAGGCCGAGACCGGCCGCCAGGCAACGGTCCAGGTGCGTCTCGACGATCTCCCGGCCGAAGATCTCGCCGGCGCCGACCCCGCAGTAGTAGCCGCCCTGGGGGGCCGGGAAGCCGCCGCCCTCGGGGAAGCCCAGCGGACGGTCGCCCTTGAGGAAGGTGTACTCCTGCTCGATGCCGAAGATCGGCTCCTGCGCGGCGAAGCGCTCCGCCACCGGGCGCAGCAGGGCCCGGGTGTTGGAGGAGTGCGGCGTGAGGTCGGTGTTGAGCACCTCGCACAGCACCAGCAGGTGCGCGCCGCCGCGGATCGGGTCCGGGCAGCTGAACACCGGGTCGAGCACGAGGTCCGAGGAGTGGCCTTCGGCCTGGTTGGTGCTGGACCCGTCGAAGCCCCAGCGTGGCAGCGAGCCGGCGTCCGCAAGGATCTTGGTCTTGGAGCGGAGCTTGGGGGTCGGCTGGGTGCCGTCGATCCAGATGTACTCGGCCTTGATGCTCACGGGGTCCTCTTAATACGGGTCGGTGCGGGTACGCGTGCGGGCGTACTGGAGCACTCTCGCAACAGGCCGTTTCCCGTCCGTTGCCCGTATGTGAACCGCAGGTTACTCACTCGGACATCCTCTGATTCCGCGACGATTCGCCACAAACCACCTGGGATTCCCGTGCCCGGCGCGAGATCCTGCCGCCCACCGGCGACGTCGCGCCCCCAAGTGCCGCCCCCGGCGCTCCAGTTAGCCGAGACCCCCGGCCCGCGGCACGGCTGCCCTCATGCCCGCCAGTACATGACCACATGGCGCATTTGGTCATGGAACACGCCACCGACCCCGCCTAACGTCACAAGTAACCATTTCCCCACCCCACCTCCCCCCCTCCCACCCCTACATCACCACCCACCGCATCCACCCCACTCACCCCACCCCATCTCATTCCCTCGGTCGCCAAGGAGCCACCCGTCATGACCGCCCACCCCTCCACCACCCCCGCCCCGCCCTTCACCAGCTACGTCGACCTCGTCCTGACCGTCCTGGCCCGCGACCCCGACCGCCCCGTCGTCACCGCGGCCGACGGCCACGAGGTCACCGCCGGCGCCCTGCACACCACCGTCCACCGCATGGCCGCCACCCTCCGCGCCCACGGCGTCGGCCGCGGCCAGACCGTCTCCGTCCTCAGCCGCAACCGTCCCGAAGCGCTCGCCGCCCGCTACGCCGTCAACCTCCTGGGCGCGCGAGTGGTGCTCCTCTACGACGGGATGGCCGCCGAGACCCTGGCCTTAGTGGCCGAGAGCGCCGAGACCGCCGTCCTCCTGGTCGACCCCGACCTGCACGCCACCGCCGCCGCCCTCCTGGACGGACTCACCGGCACGCGCCCCCAGGTCATGACCTTCGGCCCGCCCGCCGACGGTGCCGCCCCGCTCGGCCCTGACCTGCTGGCCGCCTGCGCCGCCCTGCCCGGCACCCCGACGATCACCGGCGCGGCCCGTCCCGAGGACGACTGGTGCATCCGCCACACCGGCGGAACGACCGGCGTCCCCAAGGGCGTTCGGATGACCCACGGCCCGATCGCCGCCCTGCTCACCCACGCCACGTGGCAGGCCGCCGGCGACCCGCCCCGATTCCTGGCCTGCACCTCGCTGGCCCACCTGGCGGGCATCATGGCCGACGCCACCCTCGTGGCCGGCGGCAGCGTCGTCCTCCACCGGAGCTTCGACCCCACCGCGGTCCTGGCCACCGTCGCCCGCGCCCGCATCACCCACCTCTGGGTGCTCCCGCCGCTCCTCTACCGCCTCCTGGACGACCCGACCCTCCCCACCACCGACCTCAGCTCCCTCACCCGCATCACCTACGGGGGCTGCACCGCCTCCGCGCCCCGGATGCGCCAGGCGGCCGAGACGTTCGGCCCGGTCCTCTACGGCATGTACGGCCAGTCCGAGGCGATGTCGATCACCGAGGCCGGCCCCGCCGACCACGCCGACATCCGCACCGATCGCCCGATGACCGTCGGCCGCCCGATGGACGGCGTCACCCTCGCGATCCGTGACCCCGAGGGCCGCGACCTGCCCCCGGGGGAACCGGGCGAGATCCACGTCCACTCCGCCGGCGCGATGCGCGGCTACTGGAAGCGCCCCGACCTCACGGCCCAGGTCCTCAAGGACGGTTGGGTGCGCACCGGCGACGTCGGCTACCTGGACACCGACGGCCGCCTCTACCTCGTCGACCGCGTCAAGGACGTGATCATCGTCGTCGGCGGCCACGTCCACCCCTCCGAACTCGAAGACCTCCTCCACACCCACCCCGCCGTCGCCCACGCCGCCGTCTACGGCGTCCGCACCCCCGACGAGACCGAGGAGGTGCACGTGGCGGTCGTCCCGGCCCCCGGCCACCCCGCCGACGAACTCTCCCCGACCGCCCTCCGCACCTTCGTCACCACCCGCAAGGGCGCCCTCTACGCCCCCACCGCCGTCCACGTCGTCGACGCCATCCCGCTCACCTCCGTCGGCAAGCCCGACAAGAAGCTCCTCCGCACCCGCACGGCCTCCGCCCCCACCCCCTGAAACCGCCGGCGGAACGCCCGTCCCCCCGCCCCTCTCCCGAGCCACCAAATACCTCCTGGCCAGGGGCTTTTGTCAGTGCCCGGCAGTAAAATGGGAACCAGTAAATGAGGGTTCACCGAAGCTCCAGGAGGTCCGCCGGATGGCTGCTGCCACACTCATGACGAAACCCCTCCCGGCCCACCCGCTGCCCAAGAAACCGCTCCCCGCCGGCTGGCCCCGCGAGCGGTACGAATCCCACAACCGCCGCCTGAAGGCCATGCGCCTGGCCATAGCCCTCCTCGACACCGGCACCTACCGCCCCGAGCACGCCACCAACACCAAGATCCGCGCCACCGCCCGCACCATCGGCGTCCACCACCCCTCCGACACCACCTGCCGCCTGGTCCGCACCCTCATCTACGACAACTGCTGACCCCGGCCCCCCCACCACACCTGACCCCCACACCCCGAGGGCCGCCACCCACCACGGGTGACGGCCCTCACCACCACAACCACCAGCCAACCAACCAACCGACTGGGGGCGGTGGGGCCGCTCCTCAAAGGCCGAAGGACTGATGCGCGCAGTCCGCCGCCTGCGAGCGCCGCCACAGAAAAGGCCGTCGGCCGCGACTCCCGACGCGGGAAGAACACGGCCGACGGCCCAGAGCCGGCCCAGTCGAGCAGAAACCCGCCCTGACCGGTGACGCTCTTAGAGGGGGGCTCGCGTGAACGCCCCCTCCGTGAACGCCCCCACCACCGCCGTCCCGAACCCCAGAAACGCCCTTTGGAGCAAGACATGTACGACCCCATCGACGACACCGAGGTCAACCGGCAGGATGGCCACCACACGCCAGGCCGCTCTCGTCGCCGCTGGCATCTGTTCAGCAGGTCCAACCACACAGCAGCAAGCTGGAGCGAACGAGCCTCTAACGAGGCTTCGTCCGCGCTTGCCCCCGCCCCAGGGGTGGCGGAGGAAGAGGGGGCCGGGCGCCAGCGGGCGCCCGAGCCGGGTGAGGGGAAGGCCGAGCTCAACACCGCACCCGCCACCGAATCCAGCGCGCCGCCCACCCAGCCGTCTGCCGACACCGCACCACCCGTCGAGCAACCCTCGTGGCGCTAGCCTGATTCCCCCAAGCTGCCCGCGCGCATGAACCGCAAGCGCACCACCGAAAAGCGCGACCAGGACAAGACCATCCGTTTCACCCCCAACCGCGGTTCGCATCATCGACGAGGAGGCCGCGCGGCGCGATCAGACGTTCGCCGGGTTCGTCGGCGACGCTGCGCTTGCCGCTGCCCTCGGTCACACGGCGCTGACCAGTAGTCCGGAGGACGACCCCGTCCGCCCGCTGGTGGAGGCCGTCGAGTCGCACATCACGGCGCTGAACCGCATCGGCAACAACCTTAACCAGATCACCATGGCCATCAACAGCGGCACGATCCCCGACCAGACCAGGGCTGTACTCGACCGCGTAGGCGAGGCCGTCGAACGCAGCTACCAACTGATGGACCAGCTCGTGGAGGAAGGTGCCGGCCATGGTGCCTGACGTCTCCACCGGCTCCAGCATCCTCGGTCTGATCAACTACCTGTTCGGCAAGGGGCGCCGCGAGGAGCACACCGACCCGCACATCGTGGGCGCCTGGGACATGGCCGGCGCCCCCGACCCTGGCCACGACCCGAACGCCACCTACACCCAGCTCGCCCGCCGCCTCGACCACCACGTCGACCTGCGCACCCGCGACCTTGGCAAGAAGCCACCGCAACACGTGTGGCACTGCCCGGTACGCGCCGCGCCCGGTGACCGCTACCTGACCGACGCCGAGTGGGCCGACGTCGCCCGCCGCGTCGTCGCCGCCACCGGCATCGCACCCGAAGGCGACGAGAAAGCCTGCCGGTGGATCGCCGTGCGACACGCGGAGGACCACATCCACATCCTGGCCACCACCGTCCGCGCCGACGGCCGTCGCCCCCGTACGAACCGCGACGGCTGGCGGGCACAGAAGGAGTGCCGCACGATCGAGGCCGAGTTCGGGCTGCGCCGCCTCAAGTCCGGTGACCTGACCGCGCCCAAGACGCCGACAGGGGCGGAGCGGGCCAAGGCCGAGCGGCAGGGCCAGGAGGTGAGCGCGCGGGAGTGGCTGCGCGAGCAGGCGTATGCGGTCGCAGCAGCCGTCCGCAGCATCGAGGACTACTTCACCGTCCTCACCTCGCTCGGCATCCAGGTCAAGCCCCGCATCGGCCCCGAGACCGGTGAGGTGACCGGCTACAGCCTGGCCGCCCCCGGCGACATCATCTTCTTCGGCGGCTCCACACTCGCCCCTGACCTGTCCTACAACCGCCTGACCGAACGCCTCCCTACCCAGGAGGTGGCCAACCGCCCGCAGCAGGCGGCGGACCCGGCCGACTCGTGGCGCCGCGCCGAAACCGCGCTGCGCACGGCCCGCACGGTTCTCGATGCAGGCGACGACGCCGTGACCCAGGGCCACTTGGATGCATACGGCGACACCCTGCACAACCTGGCCCGCACCACACCCGGCCCACAGCAGCCTGAACTGCAGGCCGCAGCACAGGCATTCAACCGGGCGCGCCGCTCGGCGATACGGGCCGACCACCAGGCCGCCAACGGGCTGCGCCAAGCCGCCAAGGAACTCGCGTACGCCCCCAACATTCCGGGCGGCCTCGCCATCGCCGTGGTCTTCGCCGCCCTGCACATGGCCCGCGCTGCCGCCAAGTGGCACGAGCAACGGGGCCACCAGCAGCAGGCCGCAGCAGCCCAGGAAGCCTTCCGCCACCTGCAAGCCAGCTGCCAGCAGACCGCCGAGCCCGTCCTTGCGGATCTCGCCCGACGCGTCCCACGTCCTCAGACCGTCCAGCGCTTCGAGGCCGCCGTGCGCCAGGCCGTTCCCGAACACGCCGACCGCATCCTCACCGACTCCGCCTGGCCAGCCCTCGCCACGACCCTCGCCCGCGCCGAATCCGCCGGCCACAGCCCTTGCCGCCTCCTGGCCGAAGTCAGCGCCAGGCGAGAACTCGACACCGCCGAGCGCCCCGCTGAGGTCCTCAACTGGCGCATCATCGCCCAGCCGAACAGGCGCGCAGAGGCAGCGCGTCGGCGAAGCAGCGCCGTTGGTGCACCCTCCGTGCCCGGAGCGCCGCACCCCCTGGCCACACCGGTGAACATCAGGCCCGAGGAACGAGGGCGACGCCGATAGCCCCAGGCGTCGTTGGCGCCCCTGATCCAGCCTGGTGCCCTCACCGCTCCTCGCGGCGAGGGCACCAGCATCCTGCTCTGTGATCGCATCAGGCTGCTTCGGCTCCGTGCGGAGCACCGGACTCACAAGGTGGCGCCGCGGGCAGTTGCCCGGCCCATTCCAGAGCCTCGACCAAGTGCTCGGCCAGCAGCCCGACGCGAGGATCGGGCTGAAGAAGGAGGGTTGCCGCGCCATGGGCGGTGCGTTCCGCGGCCCAGGCGTGGTCGAGGCTGGTGAAGTCGTCGTCGATCCAGACGGCGGGTGCGTCGCCCAGCCAGGCGTCGACGTGGTCGCGTTTCCAGAGGTAGCCGTTGGGGTGGCTGGTGGTGATCTGCGGGCGCGGGAGATCGATGTGCGGCAGGGGTGGGAGGCCGAGGAGCGGTCCGATCAGGGTGGTGGCGTCCTGGCGCCAGCTGGTGCACCAGACCGGTGTGGCCAGCCTGGTGCGGATCACATCCATCAGCATGGGGCCGTCGGCAGCGTTGAGCCAGACGGTGACCGGGTCGTCGGCGTGGCGGCCGGTGGGGACGACGTCGTGGCGGGTGTGGGTCGCTGGGGTGTTCCCCTGGTCATCGGGGAACGGTATGAGGACACCGTCGATATCGAGGAGTAGGTAGGGCAGGCGCATGGGTTCCTCCCGTAGGAAGCCGGGGTGGGATCAGAGCTTGCGTGCGGTGATCAGCAAGGTGGTGGGCCAGCCGCCTGCGCGGGCGTCGTGGAACTCCCTGGCTGAGGTGAGCCAGAGGCCCGCGCGGTCGAGGTGCCTCTCCCAGCGGTCGGCGTCGAAGTCCCAGCGGGCGACCGGAAGTCGGGTGCGGTCGGGCAGGGTGACGTAGTCGCGGCAGGGCCGGTCATCGGTGGCTGGTCGTCTGCCGCCGCGCTGGGGGTGGGGAGTGGAGAAGGCCAGGGTGCGGCCCGGTTTGAGGTGCTGGGCGATGGCGGGTAACAGGAGTTCGGGGGCGACGAGGCCGACCGCGCCGAAGACGGAGTAGATCGCGTCGAACCGTTCGTCGGATGCCTGCAGGTAGTGCAGCGCGTGGCCGGCGACGAAAGTGAGGTTGTTCAGTCGTCCATAGTGCGAGCGGGCCCGGCGGACCTGGAGGCCGATCAGGTCGACGCCGGTGACTCGGGCTCCGTGGCGGGTAGCGAGGTACGCGGCGTTGTGGCCAGGGCCGCAGCCAAGTTCCAGCACTCGCCTGCTGCCCAGGTCCGCGCTCAGGATCTCGGCGCCAGGGCCTCGTCCGGGCCGCGTGGTCCACTCCATCCGGGCCTGCACGGAGAGTGGCTCGGCGGGGCGGGCCTCGGTGCGCTGGAGAGCGTGGACGTACCACGGGGAAGCTTGGGCAAGCATCTAGACCTCCAGGAGCTGGAGGATGTCGGTCAGGTGGCGGCGGACGGTCTTGACGTAAGCGGGGTCGGTGGACGGTTCGTTGATCCAGCGGATGGCCTGCTCCATGAACCACTCGACGGCCCACATGCGGTGCCAGCCCAGTGCCCACTTCTCGGCTGCGAGCCCACCGCGCTCGGCGAGGGCGTCGGCGGTGCCGCCCTCAGTGACGTACGCCTCCAGGAAGACGCGCAGGCGTACGGGGTCGGGGGTGTCGAGGGTGCCGTGCCAGCTGGCAAGGTCGAGCAGACCGGGGCCGGTGAAGGCGCGGGCGAAGTCGAGCAGCTTCCAGCCATGCTGGCCGATGTGGAGGCTGGTGGGGTGGAATTCCGAGTGGACCCAGCCGAACGGTGCCACCATCGCCCCAGCGGAGCGGACCTCGGCGGCGCGGGCGATCCGGTCGAGGGCGTCCTCGATGTCGTCTGCCTCCTGCCACCGTTCCTCCTTGCGGAGTTGATCGAGGTGGTCCAGGGCCCGGCTCGGCAGCGTGCGCAACTGCGCCTGATCGAGAACAGGCAGCGCATGGGCCGTAGGCGTGCGGTGGAGGACCACGGCCGCGGCGGCGCCGTCGAGGTCGTCGGCCTCGCGGATGGCGGGACCGAGATCTTCCAGCAGCATTCCGAGCCAGCCACCCACGACGGCGGAGGCGTGGACCTGCGGGACCGGGATGCCGTGGGTGTGGGCCAGGCGGAGGGCCCGGCCCTCGTTATCGAACGGTTTCTTGGCGTACTTGAAGATGGCGGTGGTGCCATCCGGGAAGGTCAGACGCTCTACGCCGGACATGGACCACACGCGCACCTTCTTGCGCGCTGGGGCAGGTCGGCCGGCGATGGTGAGCAGGCTGTCGAGGAGTTCGGCGTTGAGGTTCGCGTCCATGTGGGGGCTCCGGTTCGGGGTTGGAGGCGTCCGGGGCGGGCGAATGGTGCCGGCCCACCCCGGAGCCTGATCGAAGGCGACTACGCGGCAGGGCTCACACGGTGGGCGTAGACCTGCTTGATCCAGCCGGCCTTGAAGGCCGCGAGGTCGTCGCGGAAGGTGGCCATCGACGCACCGTAGGGGGCGACGACGCCGCCGGACTGGTCCGGCACGGACTGGCAGCCGTGCACGAGCCGCCCGCCGAGCGCGGCGTGTGCCTTGATGGACTCGATGCGGCGGTGCTCGTTGAACCAGCCGCCGTGGTAGACCTCGTCGAGCAGCCCGCCCGTCTCCTCGTCCAGGTCGAAGACGACGGAGGTGGCGGCGGGGAAGAACCAGCATGGGCCGACGTTGGAGATGCGCCCGTCCAGCTCGACCTTGTTCAGTGCCATCAGCGTTGCCGCTTCGCGCAGTATCCGCAGGTGCTCGGCGGTGACCTGCGGAAGCCCCAGCCCCGCGAGGTGCTCGTCGCGGAACAGGTACGCGTACACCTCGTATGCGGTGGTCACGACCCGGGCAGCGTCGGGCGTGGACTGGCCGTGGGCCTTGATGAAGTCCAGCGCGAGCTGCTCGACCGCGCTCTCGGTCGTCTCGTCCATGTCCAGGAGCTGGGCCTTGACCAGGTCCCAGTCGGCGACGAGCCAGGTGTGGGACTCGAAGCGGAAGAAGTACTCGGCCGGGTCGATGGTGATGCGCCGGCCCTCGACCTGGATGCCGGGCAGGCGGCTCCAGCGCTCGTCGAACGCCTCGGGCAACTCGACCGTGATGGCCGTCTTGTCGATCGTCTCGATGGTGGTCACCGTGTCTCCGTCTCTGATCGGCCGGCTTCAGGCACAGGGGTGCCCAACGCCGGTGTAGGCGTACGGAACTTCGGGAAGCCGCCCGGTCCAAAGGGAGAGCCTGGAACACTGTCGCGCCGTTCCGGGCGGCTTGATAACTAGTGAACCCGTTGTCACGCACAGTGGGTACGGTGAGAGGCAGTTGAAGCGGTATACGCGGTTTACAGCCCCGAAACGGAGGCGGCCATGTCAGCGCAGAGAGCACCCAACTCCCACCTGCGCGACACCATCGAGGCGATCGGCTGCACCTATGACGCCCTGGCCAAGGGCGTCCGACGCGTCGCCGCGGAGAACGGCGAAATCCTCCGGACCAACAAGTCGGCCATCTCCCACTGGGTGAACGGCGCCCGCCAACCCACCGGCCGCACTGGCCAGTACCTCGCCGAGGCGCTCTCCCGCCGAGCAGGCCGCACCATCACCCAAACCGAGATCGGCCTGAGCCCAGCCGACAACGAAGGCTCGACTGAATCGGATCCGGTCCTCGCTGCCACCGACCTCGGCCGCGCCGATGTCGAGCGCCGCCGTTTCCTCGCCGTGGCCGCCTTCACCACCGCCGGCGTCGCCATGCCACTCGCCTACGATCACGAGGCCACCGCCCGCATGCTCCGCGCCCGCACCAGCACGGCCCTGGTCGGCGCGGAGGATGTCGACGTCGTCCGCCAGATCACCACCGCCTTCAGCGCGGCCGACGAACGCCTCGGCGGCGGCCACGGCCTGACCACCGTCACCGCCTACCTCGCCGACACCGCAGCCCCCATCCTCCGCGGACGCTTCCCCAACGACGCCTTACGTCGAGCCGCCTTCGGCGCGGTAGCCGAACTCGCCTACCTGGCAGGCTGGAAACACCACGACCTCGGCCAAGAAGGCGCCGCCCAGCGCTACTACCAGGTCGGCTACGAACTCGCCTGCGAAGCCGACCCCCACGGCCACGCCGCCTGGATGATGCGCACCCTCGCCCACCAGGCCCTCAGCCTCAAACAGCCCCACCACTGCGTCGACCTCGTCGAAGGGGCCCTCACCCGCGGCCTTGGCCACGTGGACGGCCAGACCGAGGCGCTGCTCCATATCACCCACGCCCGCGCCTTCGCCGCGATCGACGAGAAACCCGCAGCGGCCCGTGCCCTGCTCTCGGCCGAGGACGCCCTGCTCCGCGACGACGGCCCTCAGCCCAGCTTCTCCCTCGTCAGCGGGCCAGCTGCCGGGACCGTCACAAGCCACACGGCTCGTACGCTCACCGACCTCGCCGATCAAGTCGGCACCGAGCAGCAGCACCGGGACGCGCTCGTCCGTTGGGACCCTGCGAAGTTCAAGCGCGTCCACGCCCTCACCCATGCCGATCTCGGCGACAGTCTCGCCGCCCAGGCCCGTGCCGACGAAGCCGTCGCCGCCTGGTCTCAGGCCCTGACCCTCATGGAGGGCATGACCTCCGACCGCACCCGCAAAGCGATCACCTCACTCCGCTCCACCCTCGCCGTCTACCAGCGACGCAAAGTGCCGGGCGCCGCAGATCTCGCCCGCCGCGCCCGCGAAGCCCTGGCCTAACATGCCCGACACCCGCCTGCCGAAGGGAACTCCCGTGACCCAGCAGACCGACACCCAGCCGACGGCCCTCAAACCGGCGCTCGAATCGATGACCCTGCTGGTCGCCGCGGTCATCGTCCACGACAAGGCCACCAATCGCGTCGTCCTCCTCCAGCGCGGCCAGAACGCCAAGTTCGCCCAGGGCATGTGGGACCTCCCGGTCGGAAAGAGTGAGCCGGGCGAGCCCGTCACGGAGACCGCCGTCCGTGAGCTCCACGAGGAGACGGGGCTCACGGTGAAGCCCGAGTCCCTCAAGGTCGCCCACATCATCCACGGCGCCTGGGGCGTAGAGGCTCCCAATGGCTTCCTTACGGTCGTCTTCGTCGCCCACGAGTGGGCTGGCGAGCCGGAAAACCGCGAACCGCGCAAGCACGCCCAGGTCCGCTGGGTCAACGCCGACGCCATCCCAGAGGCGTTCGTCGACACCACGGCCAGCGCATTGCACCGCTACCTCGACGACGGACCCCAGGTATCCCTGGACGGGTGGCGGTAGAGAACCGTCCAGCACCTGAGCGACGCAACAGCGCGGCTTGTCAGCCACTGCCGCCCTACACAGGAAGGGAAGGGGCATAGCGGTGGGCAATTCGCGCAACGGCGAGACGCGCCGAGCCTGTTCGGTAACGATGGTGGGATGATGGGGCGAGCACGAGTGATTGCATGGTGCGGGATAGTGGCCGGGACTGTTGTCTCCGGCGGGCTGATCGGTGTGGCCTTGCTCGCGGATCTGAATACGGCGGGTCAAGCAGCCAGTGTCGTGGGAGCAATCGCTGGACTGGCAGGGCTAGGCGCCTCGCTGTACGCGCTGTTCAAAGAGCCTCCCGTGACGCTGGCCACCGGCCCTGTATCGACAGCTTCCGGTGACGGGGCGATCGCCGCAGGCGGCAACATCATCACGGCAACGACGGGCGGCGGTACCTCTACGGCGCCAACTGCCCCCAATACGACACCGCCTCCCTCGTCGCCGCCAGCTGCTACCGGCGGGACGGTTACGGCATCCGGGAGAGGATCCATCGCCGCTGGCGGGGACATCGGTACCGCCAGCACCGGCGGTACGGGCCAGGGGTCGTCTTGAGTCCATGGTTCAGGCGTCGGCGCGAAGACCCGGAGAAGCCCGCCTCACCTGTGGCGGCAACTGCATCTGGGGACGGTTCTGTTGCCGCAGGCGGGGACATCGGGCAGGCGATTACCGGTGCTGGAGCGGTGGGGGTGCAGGCCAAGCAGGTGGTGGTGATGATGCCACCAGAGGCGTCCGCGTCGCCGTCGGAGATCCACTGCCTTCCGAGAGAGCTACGCCAACTGTTCGGACGCGAGGCGGAGATCGCCGAGGGGCGAAAGCTGCTCGAGAGGTCGGATCGCGAGAGTGGGGCGGCGGTTGTGGTGACCGGCCCACCAGGGATCGGCAAGAGCGCCGTGGCGTTGCACCTCTCCCGACTCGTTGCGGATATCTACCCAGACGGGCAGTTCCACATTGACCTCGCCCTAGCTGTCGGCGAGGGAGACCCTGCAGATCTGGTGCTGGCGCTTCTGCACACGCTGCGCCCCAGCGAACCACTGCCTGAAAACCGTGCACAACAGCTCGCTGTGCTTCGCGCGACGCTGTCCGGTAGCAAGGTCCTGCTACTCATCGACGACGTCGCCTCCGAAGGTGCGCTTCTCGAGGTCCTCCAGATGAACGGGCCCTTCGCCATGGTGTGCACCAGTCGGGCAAAGCTGAGCGGACTGACCGGGCTCGTTCACCTCATCGAGCTCGGTCCGATGCCAGAGCGGCACAGCAAAGAGCTGGTCAGGGCGGTAGTCGGACCAACTCGACTGACCGGCGAACAGGTCTCCACGCTGGCCCAAGCGTGCGCGGGACATCCCCTCGCCTTGCATATCGCAGCCGCTCTCCTGGCACGTCGCCCCAAGATGAGTGTCGACCGGTTCCTCGACGACATCACCAGCCCGGACCGGGGCCTGCAGGCCTTGCGGGCCGGTCAGACCGAGCTGAAGCCCGTGATCGAGCGAAGCTTTGCCGCGCTCAGCCCGGAACAGGCAGAAGTCTTCACCACTCTCGGGATCCTGCCTCACATGTCGGTCACCCCGGACGTGGTTGCTGCTGCGCTCACGCCCCAAGACAAACTCGACGACGCCCAGGTCGATGCCGTGACGGAGCTACTGGACTCGCTGTTCGAGCTCAGCCTCATCGAGCAGATCGACGAGGACCGGTTTGTGTTCCACGAAATTCTGCACCGCTTCGCCCGCCCGAAGTCGGCCTCGGCCACGACGGAGCGCCGGGAAACCGTGATTCGACAGACCTGCCTGATGCTGGCCGTTCGGGCGCAGTCCGCGACGGAGTCAATCGGTTTCGTGGACAAGGAAGCCAAGGTACCCGCGCAAGGCAATGCGGACGCGCTGCACCTGCTGAACGCAGATCGCCCCGGAGCCGTAGCCATGACAGAGAAGGCCCGGCATCACGAGATGTGGGAACCGCTCGTCCTTCTTGCCGCGAATCTCACGGCATCGCTACGGCATGGCAGCCACTGGCACGATCTCGATCGCGTGTACAGGTCCGTACTTGAAGCCGGCAACCGGTCAGACAAGTATGAGTGGACAGCAACGGCCTTGCACAACCTGGCTATGGTTGCTGGCCATCTCGGCGACAGCCAACGGGTCGTGGACCTGTACCAGCGCTGCGCCGAGACCGCCTACGAGGCCAATGACCCGTACCAGCTACATATTGCGCAGCTTGCTCTGGGGTCACTGCTCATCAACCTCGGGCGGGCCCGTGATGCCATCCCGTATCTCCGCAGCGGGTTGCCCTTCTGGCGGCTCATCGAGGACAAGCGGGTACTGGCCCAGGCCCTGGGAAACTTGGGCCAAGCTCACCAGGCCATCGGGCAGCTCCGACGAGCCGAGCAGTACCTCCAGAACAGCAGGAGCCTGTCCCAATCCGACAGCAGTGCCGATCTGTGGAACCGAGAAACGCACGCGGCATTGCTGCGCAAGACAGGCAGAATGACTGAGGCTGCCCAGGAAGCTCTGTTGGACTTTGAACGGGCACGCGCCGTCGGGAGCCGGGAATTGGAGGCAAGGGCGCTGCTGGAGCTCGCCGAGACTCCCGCGGAGGAGCGGCCAGAGTCAGCTCCTGTTCAGCCCCTCGAGACTGCACTGGCCATCTACCGGGACACTGCCGACGTTCAGGGTCAGGTCCGGGTCCTATATCGTCTCGGCAGTCAGGCCGCAGAACGAGCAGACATCGATCAAGCGGCGGAGCACCTCTGGGAATGCGTCAATCTCGCCATCGGGATCGGCGACTATGAGCACGCCGCGCGAGCCCTGGCCTACCTGGCCTCCTACCTCAGCAACGTCGGGCACCTTGAGGAAGCGGAAAGGTACTTTGCTGACGCTCGGGATATGGCCCGCAGCGTGGGGAGCCCAATCACTCTCGCTCAGATTCTGCAGAGGAACGCCGAATATCTATGGCATCTGGGTCAGATCGGTACGACCGTCAGCTATCTCACCGAAGCAGTCTCCCTGCTGGAGGAAACCGAAGCAAAACAGGTCCTGGCCCAGGCAAAGACGGCGCTCGGAGAAGCGCTCATCGTCGCGGGACGATGGAAGGAGGGCGCACAGGTCCTGGAATCGGTTGTCTCTGTGATGTCGGACGACGCATCTTCTGGTACCAAGGCTGAGGCATCTCGTGCGCTCGCCGTCCTCTACTCGCGCCGGGGCCTCCACAAGGAAGCCATGTCCACGGTCATCAAGGCGCTCGATCAGTGCGAGCGGGCCGGCAACAAGTCAGCCGTAATGCACTGCCGGATGGCCCTTGGTAATGTACACGCCCGGAACAGGAAATGGCCTGAGGCCCTCGATCAATACAACAAGGCCGCCGAGCTCGCCGCGGAACAGAGAGACCTTCATGTACTGCTCACCGCCCGGAGTCAGGCCGCCGTGTGCCGACTTCAAGGCGAAGAGAAGGGAAAAGCGGCTGCCGATATCGCCAAGCTAATCCCTCTGACCGAGCAGTTTGGGATGCGGTCACTCGAAGCAGCCCTGCACGCCAATGTCGGTGTGCACTACGCCGACGTTGGTGACCACAGCCAAGCGATCACTGAATTCCACATGGCCCTAACCCTCTCCGAACAGCTCGATGACGACACCACATGTGCGTCTTGCCTGCTCAACCTGGCTCGCTCGCACCGTGCGCTTGGCGACACTGAGCAATCTCGCACACATGCACGCGAAGCCTTCACTCTCCACCAGAAACTCGACAACTGGTCAAAAGCTGGCGATGCACTTCTGCTGCTCGGAAGGCTGCACTGGGACACAGCACCTGACGCCGGAGAACCTACGCTAAACGAGCTTCTGGGCACCGAGCACAAACTCGACAGTCGCGTACTGGAGGCCATCCGTAGCCATCTCAGCTCTTCCAGCGATGAACCGATAGCCAAATCCGATCCCGAACGCGACGGTTCGACGACCATCACCAACAGAAGAAAGATCAGGATTTCGGAATCCATAACCCAAGCACTTACCGGAATCGATATCGAACAACTCGCCACCCATCTTGGAAATTCCCGGCAGACTTGCGTTGCCTGCAACCTCTTGATCGACGAGACAGGGGATGCCGAAATGCTTCTTCTGCGCCATCGGGAAATGAACCCCCTCATGGTGCGCCTTGCGCATCCTCACTGTGTCGCCTCCAGAGTTATCCATCTAAAGGGCGAGGCGCCACAGGAATCGAAAGTCGGCTTCGAGGTGGAATGCATCCTGTTCGGAGGGGACCGGGCAGGGATCATCGTCGACTGTTACGGAGGGTTGGGGTCCCGAAAAGATGGAAAGTTTGTAGACGCTATCCTCGAAAACTACCTCGAGGAGGGGTTCACTAATCTGCAGTCCATGTTCGACTGGAATGACGGTCGACCGCTGGACTTGCGTGACATCCTCGGCGTCAATGACGTTCTGGCACGACTCGAGGACAACAACCTCTCGATCACCGGACCGCATGGAGAGATTCTGCATTGCATGCCACTAAAGTTCCTCCCCCGCTGGTTTCGCAAAGCGCTCGACGGATCGCTAATCGTCGTCGTCGGTAGAAACTTGCAGGGAATGGCAGCCGACGATCTGTCCTACCTGGTGCGGGCCATGGCTTCGGGCAACACTGTCGGTGGCACGGTGGCGCTGACCGTGGTGCGTCCCAGCAGGAACGGCCCTTGCCCGTGCATGATGCGCACAGGACGTAAGTTCAAGCACTGTTGCGGGCGCAGCATGGCTGCGAAGTAGCTGCTTCTTGGAGGGCGCGTCTCGGGTTTCGGGACTCCGCGGAGCACGCCCCGTCGGCGCTCCGCGGACTTGCCCCTCGGGCGCCCTCCAGGTGCCCAATAATCCGCACCGAGTTCCAGCAGTCCGCACACAGTCCGCAAGACACCCGATCAGGACCGTCGGACCCCGTCGCCAGCAATCAGCAAAAGGCCAGGTCAGTGACCTGCGGCAGCCATCGCCGCAGGTCACTGACCCGGCCGCTTACTTGGAGACCAAGAAGGCAACAATGCGCGAGGGCATCCGTTGCCCTGGTCAGCTGATCTGCAAGGGCCCCGAAGCGCCGCCAACCCAGTGAGGGTCGACCTGACATCACATCAGGGAATCGGCCAGGCGGTGCACACACGGTGCACAAGGGAGTGGAAAACAGCTGTGACCCACGAGAACTCACGAGAAGAGTTTCCGCAGGTCACAGCTGGTGTTTCAAACTTGCGCCCAGGTCGCCGGGCGCCGCCTCTTAGAGGTCGAAGTACAGCTCGAACTCGTGCGGGTGCGGGCGGAGTTGGATCGGGGCGATCTCGTTGGTGCGCTTGTAGTCGATCCAGGTCTCGATCAGGTCGGAGGTGAAGACGCCGCCCTGCTGGAGGTACTCGTTGTCCGCTTCGAGGGCCTCGAGGACCGCGGGGAGCGAGGTCGGGACCTGCGGGACGCCGGCGTGCTCCTCCGGGGCGAGCTCGTAGAGGTCCTTGTCGATCGGCTCGGCCGGCTCGATCTTGTTCTTGACGCCGTCGAGGCCGGCGAGGAGGAGGGCCGAGAAGGCGAGGTACGGGTTGGACGACGGGTCCGGGGCGCGGAACTCGACGCGCTTGGCCTTCGGGTTGGAGCCCGTGATCGGGATGCGCATGGCGGCGGAGCGGTTGCGCTGCGAGTAGACCAGGTTGACCGGGGCCTCGAAGCCCGGGACCAGGCGGTGGTAGGAGTTCACCGTGGGGTTGGTGAACGCCAGCAGCGACGGGGCGTGCTTGAGGATGCCGCCGATGTAGTAGCGGGCGGTGTCCGAGAGGCCCGCGTAGCCCTGCTCGTCGTAGAAGAGCGGCTGGCCGCCCTGCCACAGGGACTGGTGGACGTGCATGCCGGAGCCGTTGTCGCCGAAGATCGGCTTGGGCATGAAGGTGGCGGTCTTGCCGTTGCGCCAGGCGACGTTCTTGACGATGTACTTGAAGAGCATCAAGTCGTCGGCGGCGGCGAGCAGGGTGTTGAACTTGTAGTTGATCTCGGCCTGGCCGGCGGTGCCGACCTCGTGGTGCTGGCGCTCGACCTGCAGGCCGGACTTCTCCAGCTCCAGGGAGATCTCGGCGCGCAGGTCGGCGAAGTGGTCGACCGGCGGGGCCGGGAAGTAGCCGCCCTTGTAACGGACCTTGTAACCGCGGTTGTCCTCCAGAGCACCGGTGTTCCAGGCGCCGGCCTCGGAGTCGATGTGGTAGAAGCCCTGGTTCGCGGAGGTCTCGAAGCGGACCGAGTCGAAGACGTAGAACTCCGCCTCGGGGCCGAAGAACGCGGTGTCCGCGATGCCGGTGGAGGCGAGGTACGCCTCGGCCTTCTTGGCGATGTTGCGCGGGTCGCGGCTGTACTGCTCGCCCGTGATCGGGTCGTGGATGAAGAAGTTGATGTTGAGGTGCTTCTCCTGGCGGAACGGGTCCACGCGGGCCGTCGACAGGTCCGGGCGCAGGGCCATGTCGGACTCGTGGATCGCCTGGAAACCGCGGATCGACGAACCGTCGAACGCCAGCTCCTCGTCCGGGTCGAACGCCGTAGCGGGGATCGTGAAGTGCTGCATCACGCCCGGCAGGTCGCAGAAACGGACGTCGACGAACTTCACGTCCTCATCCGCGATGAACTTCTTCGCGTCGTCGGCGTTCTGGAACATCCAACTCCTCCTAGCCCGGTCACCGCTCGGCGGACGCGGGGTTGCGACTCGGAGCGCGACCTCGTGCAGTGGTGCGCTCGCCCGACCATAGGCAGGCGGGATTTCCCAAGCATGACCCATTTGTTTCGCCGAGGTTAACCGGCACGCTGTCTGCCCACCCCCAGTGTGCGCCCGCCCGGGCGGGCGCGGGGACGCCGGTGGAGGCGGGCTCGACAGGCCGGGAGACGGGGCCGCGACGGGCCGTTCCGGCGGCTGCCTCCGGGGGCTCCGGGGGCGCCCGGGCGCCCCCGGTTGTCTCCGGCCGACCCCGCGGTTCCGGCCCCGCCCCGGGCAGGGGGACGTGGCGGAAACGCACCGGAAACCGGGACCCGGCAACCCGCCACCCGGGGAACGAACGCGGTCGCAGTACCGTGGACGGGTGGACAACAGGCAAGCATTCGGATCGTGGATCTCCGGCCCCCGGGCGGCAGCCGAGGACATGGGCGTCGACTTCGGGTACCGGGGTCAGCAACTCGGGCTGCCCGAGGAGGGCCCGGGCTCGGTCGCACGGGTCGGCCGCCGCTTCGGCGCGCTCTTCATCGACTGGGCGCTGTGCCTGCTCGTCGCCTACGGGCTGCTCAGCGGCGGCAAGGCGCAGTCGGCGAGCAACTGGGCGCTGGCGGTCTTCGCGGTGCTCAGCGTGCTGACCGTCGGCACCGTCGGCTGCACCCCCGGCAAGCGGCTGCTCGGTCTGCGGGTGGTCTCCGAGGGCGGCGGCCGGATCACCCTGCCGCGCGTGGTGCTGCGCACGGTGCTGCTGGTGCTGGTCATCCCCGCCGCGATCTGGGACCGCGACGGCCGGGGCCTGCACGACCGACTCAGCCGCGCGGTGCAGGTACGGATCTGACCCGCTCGCCGTCCCGATCCTGATGCGCTGTCCGACCAGGTCAGCGCGCCTTGCCACCGCCGTTGGGCATCCGCACGCCGTTGGGCATCCGCACGCCGTTGGTCATCGGCACGCCGTTGGTCATCGGCACGCCCCTGGGTATCCGCATGCCCTTGCCTTGGACATCGGGCCCTTCGGCAGCGTTCTCCCAGGTGGCTTTTGCGTTCGCTCTGCGGGTGTAGCCACCGACCTGGAGGAATGGCCAGAGAGATCGACGTACGCCGGCCCCCGTCCTGATTCCCCCCCGGCCTTCCGCGTGACAACAGCGTGGCTTTCAGAGGCTGCCGGAATGTCCTCTGCCACCGTGATGACCGTGACCAGCCACCCCCTGGACGCCCCGTGCGGCGAAGGCCACGTAGCCCGAGCCCCCAGGGGCGACAGCCCCAGCGCTTCGGGTCCGATCACGGTCGGCGTCGAGGAAGAGCTTCTTCTGGTCGATCCCGAAACCCGGGACCTGTGTCCGCTGGGCCCCGAGGTCGTGCGCCGCGCCGCTCGCGAGCTTGCGGGGCGGGTGAGTACCGAGACCACGCGCTACCAGGTGGAAATCCGTACCGACCCGCATACCTGCCTGGTCGACGCTTCCGAGCAGTTGCGCGCCACGCGCTCCGCCGTCGCCCGCGCCGCCGCCGATCACGGCCTGCGGCTCATCTCCACCGGCAGTCCCGTCCTCCCACAACCCTCGCCGCTCCAGGTCACCCCCGGCGACCGTTACGCACACACCATCGCCACCTACCGCTTCATGGGCAACGAGGCGACCATCTGCGCATGCCACATCCACATCGGAATCCCTGATCCGGACGAAGCCGTCGGCGTGAGCAACCACCTGCGCCCCTGGCTTCCGACGCTGAGTGCGCTGGCGGCGAACTCGCCCTACTGGGCCGGCCAGGACACGGGATATGCCAGCTGGCGCGCCATGATCTGCGGCCGCTTGCCCGTGGCCGGACCACCGCCGTACTTCGAGTCCTCCGCGCACTTCGAGGAACTCGTCCAAGGGCTCATCGCGGTGGGAGCGGTGACGGATCGAGCCGGCTTGTTCTGGGACGTACGCCCCTCCCACCACGTGCCCACCCTGGAGGTGCGCGTCTGCGACGCGTTGCTGGTGCCCGAGGACACCATCTTGCTCACTGCCGTTGTCCGGGCCCTGGCGGCAACCGCCCTGCACGCTGTCCGTTCGGGTGTCCCGGCGCCCCGCCCGGCAGCGGAGATGCTGCGCGCGGCCGGCTGGCGTGCGGCACGTGACGGACTGGCCGGGGAAGGCGTCGACCTGGCCACCGGCAGGCTCGTGCCTCAGACGGAGCTGGTCCACCGACTGCTGACCCTGATCGCTCCGGCATTGCGTCACCACCGTGACCTCGACCTCGTGCGGACGCAGTGGACGCGCCTGCTCGCGGAGGGAAACGGATCCGACCGGCAGCGGGCGGCCTTCGCCCGACGCTCCAGCCTCCACGGCGTCGTCGACCACCTGATCAGCTCCACCTGCCCGGCATGACGCGTCGCACGGTCGGGGTCGCACGGTGGCGCGTGACGCGCATCCCGTCCCAGGCAAACGGGCCGTAGACGAGTTGCACCGGCCGTCATCGCGTGAGGGGACCCACGCGGTACAGCACCTCGGGTGCGTGACCCGGTACGGGGAAGTGGTCGGCGCTGAACAGCGGCTGCCGGCGCACTGGGGCGCCGCGCTTGTGGGCGAAGGCACGCACGCAACGCTCGGACGCCGTGTTGTCGGGGGTGACGGTGCATTCGACGAAGCGATATTGATCGGCGGCGAGGGCGTCGAGCAGGTGGCGGGCCAGGCCGATGTTTTGCCAGCGGGGCGCGACGGCGGCCTGCCACATGAAGAGGGTGTCCGGCTGCGCGGGGCGGGTGAAGCCGGTGACGAAGCCGCAAAGGGTGGCTTTGTCGCGGGCGACGACCGAGGTGGCGGCGAAGTCCCGGCACCACAGGCGATAGAAGTGGGGGGAGTTGGTGTCCAGGTCCCGCGCGTCCCGTACGAGGCGCCACATGGCGGTTGCGTCGGTGGGGCACGGCTGCTGGAGGGTCAGGGCAGTCAGCGGGGCGGGGGCCGGGATGTCGATGGCCGGAGTGCGTGGCATCGGGGTTCCCTCGTCCGTGAGATCGCTACCGAGGTGCGGTGAGCCGGCCGTCGTGCTCGGGTACCCCGCCAGGAGGGCGGCGTGCGCACAAGGCAGCTGAGTCGTCCTCCACCAATGAGAGCACAAAATAAGACGGTTTGCCGGAATCGAACGAAGCGGGACGGCCCGGCGCCCGTGCGGCACAGCCTGCAAGACGGCACCTGAGGCACTGGCGACTGTGGTCGACCGGCGACACCTGGCCGCGTGCCCTGCGGCAGGTCGAGCCGCCGCCACTCGCCACAGCACACCCCCGCCCCGCCGTCCACCACCAGGCGCGGGCCGCCACTCCCTACTCGGCGGAAGGGGCCGACCCAGCCCGATTCGCGGCCGGCGAAAGGCCCCTGTTCTCTCGCCCTGTGGCAGCTCCCGCCCAACGCAACGCCCCATCCCAGTACGGCGGTTGTCCGCCGACGAGCACTCGGTGCGGGCTCTGGCGTGCGGGCGGTGGGCGTCCACCGGGAACGGCCGCCAGGCAGGGTGATCAACGGCATTCTCCTCCGGCCCCGGACGGCCGTCCGCCGTGTCGGATACTGGCACGATGCAGACAATTTCCCTGGATGAGCAGGCCCGTGAGCATGTGGAACGCGCAGCAGCTGCCACTTCCGGACGCAGTGCGGCAACCGTCTACGCCGGCCAGGAGCACGGACTGCGTCAGACCGTCCTGGCCTTGACCGCCGGTTCCGGCCTCGCCGAGCACGAAAGCCCCGGCGATGCGACCCTTCTCGTGCTGCGCGGACACGTGCGGCTCGTCGAAGGCGACGCCTCCTGTGAAGGCCGGGCCGGCGATCTGCTCGTCATTCCCCCGGCTCGCCACAGCCTCGACGCGATCGAGGACTCAGCGGTGCTCCTCACCGTCGCCAAGACCGGCTGAACAGCACACTCGGCAGGCACAGGCACAGGCACAGGCACAGGCACAGGCACAGGCACAGGCACCAGTCAGCGCGCAGAGCGGACGATGCGACAGCGCTCTGCGTGCTCGCTGGCGCCACTTCTCAGGATCCGGCCATGAGAGTGCATCTGACCAGGGGCAGCGTCGCGATGGGCGACGACGTTGACGCTCCACACACCGAGACCCTGGATCTGCCCGACGCAATGCCGCTTCGTGAGGCAGTCACCTCCGTCATCAAGAGGGGCTACCTCGCTCCGATCGCGGGGGCACGGCCACCTGGATCCTGACCAGTGCCGATGCCCCGATCGCCGTGGTCGCACAGCAGTGGAAAGGGCCCAGGCTCCTCGCACCCGCGGACTCCGCGCTGGCTTCACTCGCTACCAACGACCCAGTCCTCCACTGGCACTTCGACTACCTGGCTCAGCAAGACCCAGAAGCGGTCTACGAAGAGCTGAGGGCAGCTCCAACGACCTGAGAGCAGCGCCAACGGCCTGAGGAACAGCCGTCGGCAACAAGATCATTCACGGCATCGCGGCCAGAGCCAACCCCAAGAGCCCTGTCACCGGCCTCCGAAGACTGACGCGGCCCAGTGCGCTGGGCCAACCGGTCGGTGAGGGACAACGGTGCGATCAGCGTGGGGATGACGGCCGAGGAAGGCCGGCAGCATCCGTCACGCCGACGCGGCGACTGCGGCCGGGCGGCCGTGGCGCTGCGGCGGGACGCCGGCGATCAGTGCGGCTTGCGCGTGCGTCTTCCACCGCCGGTGCGCTTCGACGGCTTGCCCGTCGTAGCACGTGCCGTTGCCGCAGCGTCCGCCCGCGGGATCGTAGGGGAGATCAGGGCCGCGCCATCCGCAGGTGCATCCAGGGACAAGGGCCAGGGGCTGCTCTGCCGGGACACCGTCTTCGGGACCGATCCACGTGCCACCGTAGGCAGCGGAGTCATCGGCGAACCGACGCTCATGTTGCGTGTGCCCGGAGGTGAAGGTGGGGACGGTGCCATCGGAGAGGCGCCCGAGGACGAACCCGCCGTGCTGGGCACCCTCATCAGTACCGAGGAGCCACGTCACCGTGCCGGCCGTTCGTCCGGCGGGCCCGCCTTCCGGCCTGGGCTCAACGGGCGGGGCCGCCACGCCGAGGACGGCCAAGGCTTCGGTCAAGGCATCGTGGGCGGCGTCCGCGTCGAGCCGAGCGCCGGAGCGGAGAGCCACGGCGGTAAGCCGCTCGTACGCCTGCTCATACTCGCAAGGAGTAAGAGCCCGAGACCCTTTTGCGAAGCCTTGACGCGCTGTCATGACGTCAACCTTGCAACATTCCGCACCGAACGCAAAACGGTTGGCGGCAGGGCCGCCCGCAGCCGAACAACGTCCGACGCCCCGAGGCCAAGCCTCGGGGCGTCGGACGCTGTTCCTGTGGGTGTCGGCCGGGCGGTGACTTCCGCGCGGTCGGGGACGAGTGGGGCGTTCGGGTCAGCGCGTCTTGCCGCCGCCCTTGGGCATGCGCATGCCCTTGGGCATCGGGCCCTTCGGGACCGGCATGTTGCTCATCAGGTCGCCGAGCGCGCGCAGTCGGTCGTTGACCGTCGTCACCTGGGGGCCGGGCAGCACGCGCGGGAGCTTCAGCAGGTGGGTGCGCAGCTTCTTCAGCGGAACCTGGCCCTCGCCCTCGCCGATGATCACGTCGTGCACCGGAGAGTCGGCGACGGTGCGCGCCATGCGCTTCTTCTCGGCGCCCAGCAGACCGCGCAGCCGGTTCGGGTTGCCCTCGCCGACCAGGACGATGCCGGCCTTGCCGACGGCGCGGTGCACCACGTCCTGGCTGCGGTTCATCGCGACGGCGGGGGTCACCGTCCAGCCGCGGCCCACGTTCTCCAGGACGGCGGCCGCCGCGCCGGGCTGGCCCTCCATCTGTCCGAACGCCGCCCGCTCGGCACGCCGGCCGAAGATGATCGCCATCGCGAGGAACGCCAGGACGAAGCCCAGGATGCCCGCGTAGACGGGGTGGCCGATCAGGAAGCCGATGGCGAGGAGTACGCCGAAGACGACGATTCCTGTGCCAGCGACAACAAGACCGACCTTGGAATCGACCCGACGGGTCATCTTGTAGGTCTGGGCGATCTGCTTCAGTCGCCCGGTGTTCTCAGCGCCGCCAGCGCCGGTTGCGTTTGCCTTCCTCGCCATACAGCGAAGTTTACGTGGCGTGCGGGCGTCGGGTGGCCGCGGCCTCCAGGACGTACTCGGCGTCGTACCGGTCCTTGGCGCGCCGGCGGTCCTCCAGGACCGACGTCCAGGCGTTGCGGCGGGCGGTGCGCTGGCCGTTGCGCAGCAGCACGGCCTCGATGGCGCGCAGGGTACCGGTGACGGAGGGGATGGGGCGGGGGGTGGCGCGGAGCGGCGCGGCCTCCATGGTGGTGGTCTCCCTCGGACGAACGGAACGAGCAGGGGGATGCGGGGGTGGGAGGTGTTGAGCGGTGCGTACAGCCATCGTCACTGAAGGGTGTTACCAACGGATGACCTGCCGGTCAAACACCTATGAAACGTTGACGCGGCCCCCACGCCCCCCAACCTGGGGGAGTGCGGGCCGCGTCTCTCCAGCATGTGCCACGTTTCACAAGATGGCGCGTCGGACGCGTCAAACCGCCTGACTGGACGCCTCGACCTCGCGCCGCTCGATGGCCTGCTGGTACAGCCGGCCGGCGCGGTAGGAGGAGCGGACCAGCGGGCCGGACATGACGCCGGCGTAGCCGATCTCGTCGGCCTCCTCCTTGAGCTCCACGAACTCGGCCGGCTTCACCCAACGCTCGATGGGGTGGTGCCGCACCGACGGGCGCAGGTACTGGGTGATCGTGATCAGCTCGCAGCCCGCGTCGTGCAGGTCCTGGAGTGCCTGGCTGATCTCCTCGCGGGTCTCGCCCATGCCCAGGATCAGGTTGGACTTGGTGACCAGACCGGCCTCGCGGGACTTGGTGATGACCTCCAGCGACCGCTCGTAACGGAAGCCGGGGCGGATCCGCTTGAAGATCCGCGGCACCGTCTCGACGTTGTGCGCCAGCACCTGGGGGCGGGAGGAGAAGACCTCGGCGAGCTGCTCCGGGACCGCGTTGAAGTCGGGGATCAGCAGTTCCACGCCGGTGTCGGGCATCGCGGCGTGGATCTGGCGCACGGTCTCGGCGTACAGCCAGGCGCCGCCGTCCTCCAGGTCGTCGCGGGCGACGCCGGTGATGGTGGCGTACTTCAGACCCATGGTCTGCACCGACTCCGCGACCCGGCGCGGCTCGTCGCGGTCCAGCTCCTGCGGCTTGCCCGTGTCGATCTGGCAGAAGTCGCAGCGGCGGGTGCACTGGTCACCACCGATGAGGAAGGTCGCCTCGCGGTCCTCCCAGCACTCAAAGATGTTGGGACACCCCGCCTCCTGGCAGACCGTGTGCAGGCCCTCGCTCTTGACCAGGCCCTGGAGGTGGTTGTACTCGGGACCCATTTTCGCCCGGGTCTTGATCCACTCGGGCTTGCGCTCGATGGGGGTCTGGCTGTTGCGGACCTCCAGGCGCAGCATCTTGCGTCCGTCGGGTGCGACTGCGGACACGTCGGCTCCCTAACAACTTCGATTCTTCGGCGTACACCAGGGTACGCCCGTCAATTCGCACGCATATCCACGTGCGGGTGGTGCAGGGCCAACCTCGGACGGGAGGACGGCATTCCCGCGGTCATGCCGCGGGTGCGGCGCTCAGAGCGCGCGGGGCAGGAGGACGGCGTTCTCCAGGACGTCCCGCAGGTGCTTCTCGGCCACCGGCAGGACCTCGGCGATGGTGACCTCGCGGCCCAGCTCGCCGGAGAGCGAGGCGACGCCCGCGTCCCGGATGCCGCAGGGCACGATCTTGTCGAACGAGGTGGTGTCCGGGTTCACGTTGAGCGCGAAGCCGTGCATGGTGACGCCCTTGGCGACCCGGATGCCGATCGCGGCCAGCTTGCGGTCCTCGCGGCGCTGGCCGGCGTTGGACGGCGCGTACTCGGGGCCGTTCAGCCGCGGGTCGAACAGCTCGTCCGTGGTCCGCGGGTCGAAGTCGAGCTGGAGACCGCCCAGGGCCGGGCGCTGCTCGACCGGGTCCCCCAGGACCCACACGCCGCTGCGGCCCTCGACCCGGGTGCCCTCGACGCCGAACTCGGCGCAGACCCGGATCAGCGCGTCCTCCAGCCGGCGGACGTGCGCGACCACGTCGACCGGGCGCGGCAGCTTCTGGATGGGGTAGCCGACCAACTGGCCGGGACCGTGCCAGGTGATCTTCCCGCCGCGGTCCACGTCGACGACCGGGGTGCCGTCCAACGGGCGCTCGTCGTCGGAGGTGCGCCGACCCGCCGTGTAGACCTCCTGGTGCTCCAGGAGGAGGCAGGTGTCGGGGACCTCGTCGGCGAACCGGGCGGCGTGGACGCGGCGCTGTTCCTGCCACGCGGGCTCGTACGCGACGGCGTCCGCCCCGAAGCCCAGATGAACGAAGTGCAGCCCCTCGGGTGCGGGGGTCTCCCCCCGAGAGATCGCAGTCACGGCAGCTCCTCTTCGAACTGTTGTCGCAGCTCTTCGCGACGTTTGATGCCTCACGCGAAGCACGTGCGATGCCACATCGCGCCCATGCCACTGTACGGGCGCCGCGCGCGCCCCCTGCACGGGGCCGGTGCGCCGCGCAGCCCCCGACGCGCCTGTGACGTGCTCACACGATCGGATGAACGCGAGGCGCAAGCCGCGAGAAAGGCGCTGAAGGCCGTTACATTCACGCCGTTCCACAAGGGCGAAGAGCACGCCGGACGGGGTCAGTCGAGGCCGGCGGCCCGGCCCGGAAGGCAGGAGACCGGTAAAGCTGATGACGGAACGACCCCCGCACCACACGCCCAATCGCCAGCTCGCCGCGCTCATCGCCGAGGCGGGCTTCTCCAACGCAGGGCTGGCCAGACGGGTTGATCAACTGGGCATCGAGCACGGCCTGGACCTGCGTTACGACAAGACCTCGGTGACGCGCTGGTTGCGCGGCCAGCAGCCCAGAGGCACCACCCCCGCACTGATCGCGGAGGTCTTCACCCGGCGGCTGGGCCGCCGGCTGTCCGCCCAGGACCTCGGCCTGGACGCCTGCGCGCCGGTGTACGCCGGGCTGGAATTCGCGTCGACCCCCGCCGAGGCGGTGGACATCGTCAGCGGGCTCTGGCGCAAGGACTCCGGCAGTCATGCCGAGCTCCGCAAGATCGCCTTCACCCCGGCCGGGCTGGTGGTGCCCAGCCGGGACTGGCTGATCGGCCGCCCCGACGAACGCGTCGCGCACGGCGAGCAGCCGGTCGACACCGTCGAGCGGGTGCCGGTCCAGGGTGGCCGGACGGCGGTGCCCCGCCAGCGCCAGACGGAGCGCGTCGACCGCACCCAGGGCGGCCGGGTCACCTCCGGCGACATCGCGGCGCTGCGCTCGGTCGGCGAGCTGTTCCGCGCCCTGGACCACGCCTACGGCGGCGGCCACGCCCGCCAGGCCCTGGTGCGCTATCTGGAGCACGAGGCCGAGCCGATGCTCCGGGGCACCTACGGGGAGGCGATCGGCCGCCGGTTGTTCGCGGCCGCCGCCGACCTGACCAGACTGGCCGGCTGGACCTCGTACGACATCGCCGCGCACGGACTGGCGCAGCGGTACTTCGTGCAGGCGCTGCGGCTGTCACAGGCCGCGGGGGACCGCGGGTACGGCGCCTACGTCCTGGTGACGATGAGTCGGCAGGCGGTCTATCTGGGGCACGGCAGGGAGGCCGTGCAACTGGCCCGGGTCGCCCAGCAGGGCGTCGGTAGCAGCGTGCCGCCCGCGGTGCAGGCGCTGCTGCACGCCGCCGAGGCCCGCGGGCACGGTGTCCTGAGCGAGGTCCGGGCCTGCACGGCCGCACTGGCCCGCGCCGAACGGGCCCTGGAGGGCGCCCGCCCCGGGGACGACACCCCCTACTGGGCACGGTTCTTCGACGAGTCCCAGCTCGCCGACGAACTCGCGCACTGCCACCGCGACCTCCAGCAGTTCCGCGCCGCCTCCCAGCACGCCGAGCGCTCCTTGCAGCTGCGTGCCGCCGGGTTCGCCCGCAGCCGGCTGTTCTGCCGGGTGGTGCTGGCCACCGCCCGGCTGGGACTGGGCGAACTGGAGCAGGCGTGCACGCTCGGCGCCGAGGCGGCCCTCCAGGCGTCCGAGATGCGCTCCGTCCGCGCCCACGAGTACGTCCGGGACTTCGAGCGGCGGCTGGAGCCGTACCGGGACGCGGCGGCTGTGCGCGGCTACCGGGAGCGGGTGGCGACGCTGGGGTGACGGGCCGGTGGTGACGCGTCCCGGCCCGTCACGCCGCGGCCCGCACGGCGTCCGGCGCCGGGCGGGCCGGGATGCCGAAGTCCTGGAGCAGGGCGCGGGCGGCCCGGTGGCCGGAGCGCAGCGCGCCCTGCACGGTGCTGGTGTCGCGGTGGTCACCGCACACGTAGAGCCCGGCCAACACCCGTACGGCGCGCTGCGGGTCGTGCGGGGTGGCCATCGCGGGCACCGCGTACGGGTCGTGGTGGCCGGTCAACAGCTGCCAGTCGTCGGACCGCACCCCGTAGATCCGGTCCAGCTGCGGCCGGACGGTCTTGTCGAGGACGTCCAGCGGCAGCGCGCAGGCCGGGCCCAGGACGACGGTGGTGACCAGCGACCGGCCGGGCGGGGTGCGGGACGGGTCGATCGCGCCGGCGAGGTAGCTGAAGCCGATCGGGCCCTCGGTCGGCAGGATCAGGGCGGTGTCCCGGACCGGGCCGCCGCGGGTGCCGGCGGGGGCGGCGGAGGTGTGGTGCAGCACGGTCACCGGGTGGAAGGCCGGCCGGCGCAGCCCCGGCAGGAGTGCGGCGGCGTCCCGCGCGCCGGTCGCCACCAGCACCGCCCGGCACGGGATCCGCCCGTGCTCGCGGGTGCTGACCCCGTTGGTGTCGACGGCCGTGACCTCCACGGACGTCCGCACCGTGCCCGGCGGCAGACCGGCCGCCAGCAGCTCAGGGACGGCCGAGGCGCCGCCCGCCGGGAGGGCCAGTCGCCCCTCCGCGAAGGCCCGCAGCACCTGCGCGGCGCCCCGGCCGGAGCCGTGCAGCCGAGGGTCGCAGAGCAGCGCGCCCAACAGCGGCCGCAGGAAGGTGTCGTGGGTGCGCGGCGGGAACGCCGGGCGACCGGCCAGCACGTCGCTGACCGGACGGTCGGCGGACCGTTCCGTACGCCGGTCGGCGCGCGTGAGGGCGCGCGCCGCGGAGAGTGCGCCCCTCGTGCACCGCAGCGGGCTGATGCGCTGCGCCCGTTGGCCGTTGTGCAGGCTCACCCCGGCCGCGAACGGACGCAGCGTCAACTCGCCCAGGCCGGGCGTGCGGCGCAGCGCGGCCGGCGAGACCGCCAGCGGGCGCCCGCAGCGGTCCAGGCGGAAGCCGTCCACCTCGTCGGTGACGGACCTCCCGCCGACCCGTGACGCGGCCTCCAGGACGGTGACCGCGAGCCCTGCCGAGGTCAGGTGGCGGGCGGCGGCGAGGCCGGCCGGCCCGGCCCCCACGATGACGACGTCGACGGCCGATGCGGAGCGCAGCACATGCCCCTCCCGAGGTCGGTTCCAGCGGCAGCGCACGGTTCTCCTGCCCGGTGCGGGCCGCCGGGATGCCAGTGGTGTGTCCGAGGACCGTAGGGAGCACCGCGGCCCGGCCGACAGGGGCGCCCCGGGGGCGCGTCGGAGCGCCCCCGCGCCACGCCCCGGCCCGCGGCGGCCTACGACGCCAGCGCGGCGCGCACCGCGTCGCCGATCCGCGGGTCCGTGAACGCGAAACCGGAGTCCAGCAGCCGCCGCGGCACGATCCGCTGACTGCCCAGCACGTCCTCGGCGAACTCCCCGAGGGCGATCCGCAGCGCCGGCGCCGGCACGGTGCACAGCGTGGGGCGGCGCAGCACGTGCCCCATCACCGCCGTCGCCTCGCGGTTGGTGACCGGCTCCGGCGCGGTGAGGTTGACCGGCCCGGACACCCCCTCGGTGGCCAGCACGTGGCGGAGCGCCGCGACGTGGTCCCGCAGCGAGATGAAGCTCCAGTACTGGCTGCCGTCGCCGATCCGGCCGCCCAGCCCCAGCCGGAACAGCGGGAAGAGCCGCCCCCAGGCGCCCCCGGAGCCTGCCACGACCAGACCGGTGCGGGCGAAGACGGTCCGCACGCCGGCGTCCTGGGCGGGGGCCGCGGCGTCCTCCCACGCCACGCACAGCTCCGGCAGGAAGCCCGTACCGGCCGGCGCGTCCTCGTCCGTGCGCCGGTCCCCGGTGTCGCCGTAGTAGCCGATCGCGCTGCCCGAGACGAAGACCCGCGGCGGGTCGTCCATCGCGGCCAGCGCGGTGGCCAGCGTCCGGGTGCCCAGCACCCGGCTGTCGCGCAGCTCCTGCTTGTACGCGGCGGTCCAGCGGCGGTCGGCGATGCCGGCCCCGGCGAGGTGGACCACCGCCGTGCAGCCGGCCAGGGCGGCCGGATCCAGTCGTCGCCCCTTGGGGTCCCAGGTCACCTCGTCGGCCGCCGTAGACGGCCGGCGGACCAGCCGGACGACGTCGTGGCCGTCCGCGCGCAGGTTCCGGACGAGGGCCGTGCCGATGAGTCCGGTCGAGCCGGTGATCGCGATCCGCATGGGGCCATCCTGCCCGCAATCCGGGGCGCCGCCGGGGAGGGTCCGGGGTGCGCCGGGCGGGAGTCCGCGGCGGCCCGGGAACTCAGCGCCGGAAGCGGTCCCACAGGCGCGGCAGGCGCTCGGCGAGCGTCGGGTCGTCGTCGAGGTCGAGATAGGTGCCCAGCGGCTCCGGCGGGGCCGGGGACAGCTCCAGGTCGGGCATCACGACGCCGGTCAGCTGCTCGTACGCCTCGTCGGCGGCGTACCCCAGCTCCTCGGCGTCGCCGTCGGTCTCCTCGTCGAAGTCCCCGACGAGGCCGGCCAACTGGTCCGGGTCGTGCAGCGCGCCCTCGAAGACGTGCCGGCCCTGGCCGATCAGCCAGCAGCGGAAGTAGTCGAAGGCATCGTCGCTGGCGCCGTCCAGCATCAGTGCGGCGGCGGCCCACAGGTCCCAGGTGTACGCCCGGTTGTAGCGGGCCTCGAAGTGGCGGGCGAAGTCGACGATGCGGTCCGGATCGAGCCCGAGCAGCCGCTCGACCAGCGCGTCGGCCTGCTCCTCGGGGTCGCCGGCGGCACTCGCGCGGGAGCCGTCGACCAGCTCCCAGAACTCCGTCTCGTCCATCACCGCTCCAGCATCCGTCCTGCCGCCGCGCCCCGCACGCGGAGTGCCCCGGACCCGGCCGGGCGCCCTTCCGTGCGGTGCGCCGGGGCGTCAGGAGCGAGGGTCCGGCGGGTGACCGCGCCGGGATTCCCTCGTTGTGCGGCATGCAACGACGGCAGAGCAGACCCCCACCACAGCCCCTCCGCAACGCCCCGCATCCGCACCCTCCGTCCCCCCACCGCACTCCCACTTCGTGAAGGGCGCACACCGCCATGCCCATGGACGAACGAACCCGGGCCGAGGTCGAACGCGCCGAGGCGGCCCTCGTCGAGCACTACCCGCGGCTGGTCCGCCTCGCCTATCTGGTGCTGCCCCCGTCGATGGGCCGGCACCGCAAGGTCCTCACCGCGCACGGCCTGGTGCAGCGGGCGCTGCCGTGGCGCGCGCCGCGCCGGCCGGCCGGCGCGCTGCCCGCCCAGCGCGGCGCGGACCCCGGCGCCGGCTACGACCTGGTCCGCCAGCGCACGGTGGAGCTGGCGCTGGCCTACGAGGAGCGGCAGCGGCCCGCGGTGCTGCTGCCGACCGTGCCGTTCGTCTGGGGGCTGCGGCTCTTCCCGCGCGCCGGGGGCGCCGACGAACTCGCCCTGGACCAGGCCCTGTCGGCGGTCCCGGCCGCGGTGCGGGCCGCCCTGGGGCTGTGGCAGCTGGAGGGGCTGGACGCGGACGCGGCGCGCGCCGTCCTGGTGCGGGCCGGCGTCGCGGACCCCGAAGCGGCGCAGCGGGCGGCCGGCCAGGTGGACCGGCGGACCGCCGGGACCGCGGCGCTGCTGAACTCGGGCGAGTTCGACCCCTGCACGGTCCAGGCGCGGCCGACGGACCTGTTGCGCCGTCGACAGCGGGTGCGGGCGACGGCCGTGTTGGCGGCGGTGCTGGTGGCCGGGACGGTCGCGGTGGCGGCGCTGCCCGGCGGCCCCCCGGCGACCGGCCCCGTCCCCACCGCCGCCCAGCAGGCCCTCGACCCCGCGCGGCTGCTGCGGACGCCGCACGAGCAGTGGGCCGAGACCTCCCGGGTGGACTTCACCGCCTGGCCACCGCGCGGCCGGCAGGCCGGCGACCGGCAGCTGCTGGCGCGGGCGCTACGGGTCTGGGCCGCGCCGCCCCCGGGCACCCGGATCGTCGCGGCGGCGGACACCTCCACCCGGCCGCCCGCCGCCCCGCCCCGGCTGCTGTACGCGGGCCTGATCGACAACGTCATGGTGGTGGTCCTCCACGACGGCGAGCGGCTGGTGCGGTACGCGGAGCCCGAAGGGGCCACGCCCACCCTGCACTTCGCCCGGGTCGACGCCGCCGACCTCACCTCCGCCGGCGGGCTGGTGATCGGCCGCGGCAACGGCTGGCTGCGGTACCTGATCGCGCCCTGGGTCTCCGACGTCGCCGTCCGGGACCTGCTCGCCCCCGAGGCGCCGCCGCACGGGTTGCACCTGGCCCCGGACGGCGTCACCGACCGCATCCCGCTCCCGCCCGCGGACGGTGTCCCCTGCGGGCACTGGCCGGCGACCCAGTTCCGTTCCTCGCCGCGGATCGACGACCGGCGCTCGTTCCTGGTCACCGACCTCGGCGACCTGGCGCCGGTGCACCTGACGTACCTGCCGTCGCCCGGCGCGGGCGGCCCGGGCGAGGCGACCGGTACACCCGCGCTGCACAGTTGGGCGCGCACCGCGTGCACCCTGCGGTCGCTGCGCGGCACCGGCGTGCGGGCGGTCAACAACTGGGCCTACGCGCAGCAGGACCTCCCCGAGGGCGGCGGCACCGCCACCTGGGTGTGCAACCGGGCGGACACCTGGCGCGGGCCGGGCCGGGCCGTGGTGCAGTTCCTGCCGCCCGCCACCGGGCCGGCCGACCCCGGGAAGACCGCCGGCCGGGCGCGCGGCACCGCGGCGTGCAGCCCGTTCGGCCGGCACGTGCTCGGCGACGTCCACTGGCAGGCGAAGTCCGGGAAGTGGTACCTGCTCGCGGCGGGCAGCAGCGAGGTGGCCGGGATCGACGTGACCGGCGGGGTGCGGGCCGGGGCCGCGGCGGCGACGCTGGCGGTACCGGCCGGGCCCCAGGCCCCGGTACGGGTCGCCGGACGGCTGGGGGACGGCCGGAGCCTGCTGGCGCTGCGCCCGTAGGCGCTGCGCCGGCAGGCTCCGGCGGGCGGCCCCGCGGACGGGGGCGCGCCGACTGTCGGCGGGTCCGTGTGAAGTGCGGAAACCGCCGATGGAAACACGACAGAAGGTGTCGGGATTGGCTGTCAGGGTCGCCCTGTACGACCGCACAGCAGGCAGCAGAGCAAGGAGTGACACGTGACGGCGCAGGACAAGACGGCGGACCGGCGGACGGCAGCGACGGCACCCGGGGGGCGGCACCCCGCGGGCGACCTGACCGGCCGGGTGGCGCTGGTCGCCGGGGCCACCCGGGGCGCGGGACGGGCGATGGCGGTGGAACTGGGCCGGGCCGGCGCGGTGGTCTACGTCACCGGCCGCACGACCCGGCACCGCACCAGTGAGGTCGGCCGGCCCTCGGAGACCATCGAGCAGACGGCGGAGCTGGTGACGGCCGCCGGCGGCACCGGGATCGCGGTGCCCACCGACCACCTGGAACCGGACCAGGTCAAGGCGCTGATCGAGCGCATCGACCGGGAGCAGGGGCGGCTGGACGTCCTGGTCAACAGCATCTGGGGCGGCGACCGGCTGATCCAGTTCGACACCAAGGTGTGGGACCTGGACCTGGCCGGCGGACTGCGGATGTTCCGGCTCGGCATCGACACCCACGTCATCACCCACCACTTCGCGCTGCCGCTGCTGATCCGACGGCCCGGCGGACTGGCCGTCGAGGTCACCGACGGCACCGCGGAGTTCAACCGCACCTACCGCGACAGCCTCTGCTTCGACCTCACCAAGAACGTCCCGCACCGGATCGCCTTCGGACTCGCCCGCGAGCTGACGGAGTACGGCGGCACGGCCGTCTCGCTCACCCCGGGCTTCCTGCGGTCCGAGGAGATGCTGGACCACTTCGGCGTCACCGAGGAGACCTGGCGCGACGCGATCGCCCAGGAACCGCACTTCGCCATCGCCGAGTCGCCGGCGCTGATCGGCCGCGCGGTGCGGGCCCTGGCCACCGACCCGGACAAGGCGCGCTGGACCGGCCGGTCGCTCTCCAGCGGCCAACTGGCGAAGGAGTACGACTTCACCGACACGGACGGCACCCGGCCCGACTGCTTCGGCTACTTCCTGGACGTGGTGATGGGCGGCAAGGAGGCGGGCCCCGAGGACTACCGCGAGTCGGCGGCCCCTTCCGATTCCGACGGCGCGTAGAGCGCGGCGGCGCGGCGGGCGGCCGCCCCGAACCGCTCCCGCAGGGCGGGGGGTGCGCACACCTCGCCCTCCGGGCCGAGCCCCAGCAGCTGGGCGTAGGCGACCTCCTCGGACTCCACGGCCAGGGTGACCGTCAACCACCCTTGGGCGTCCGGCCCGCCCGCGGCGGTCGCCCGCTCGACGGCCTCCCGCGCCGCGGTCGGCTCGGTGACGTGCGGCAACTGCCGGACGCCGCGCGGGGAGAGCCGGACCACCACCTCCTCGCGCAGCAGCGAGCGGCGGAACTGCGCGGCCCGCTCGGCCCAGAACGCGGGCAGGTCGAACGCCGGATCGCGGACGAACCGCCCGGCGTGCACCGCGTCGGCGCCGGGCAGGCCGCCGGGCAGGCCCTCGGGCGGGACGGTCGGCGCCGCGGCGGTGAACCGGTCGACGCGGTAGACCCGGAATCCGGCCCGCGCCCCGGCACCGTCGGGCGGCGCACCGGCCGGTAGCGCCGCGGACCCCTCCGGCGCCGCCCGGGCCGCCACGTACCAGACGCCGGCCTTCAGCACGAGGCCGTACGGCTCCAGCTCCCGGACCACCTCGCGGTCCCGCCGCAGGTAGCGGACCGTCAGCCGCCGGTCGTCCCAGACCGCGTCGGCGAGCACCGGCAGCAGTGCGGGCGTCTCGGGATCGTGGTACCAGCGCGGTGCGTCCAGGTGGAAGCGTTGGGCGGCGCCCGACGCGGCGTCCCGCAGCTCCGGCAGCAGCGCAGCGGAGACCTTCAGCCGGGCGGCGGAGGCGACGTCGGCCAGGCCCATCTCGCGCAGCGCGGAGGGCACTCCGGACAGGAAGAGCGCCTCCGCCTCGCTGCGGCCGAGCCCGGTCAGCCGGGTGCGGTACCCGCCGATCAGGCGGTAGCCGCCGGCGCGGCCGCGGTCCGCGTAGACCGGCACGCCGGCCTCCGACAGCGACAGCACGTCCCGGGCGACCGTTCGCTGGGAGACCTCCAGCTCCCGCGCCAGCTCGCCGGCCGTCATCGACGGCCGGGACTGGAGCAGCAACACCATCTTGATCAGCCGTGCGGCACGCATGCATCCATCATGCGTGCCGGCACTGACAACGCCCCGCGGACGCGGGACGGGAAGGATCCCGTGCGAAGACCCCGGGCGCGGTGGGTGGTCTCCGCACGGGAGTTCGTGGGCGGGCGGCGCCCGGTGTCGGCCGGGGCCGCCCGCGTCCCGGGGGCCCTCGACGGCGCGTGCGGCGCCGAGGGCCCGGTGGTGTCACAGCCCGTAGCGCTCCCGGGCCTCCTTGACCGTCTCCGGCTTGACGTCCCCGCGGCGGGCGAGGGCCGCCAGCGCCTGGACGACCACCGACTGCGGGTCGACGCCGAAGTGGCGGCGGGCCGCGTCACGGGTGTCGGACAGGCCGAAGCCGTCGGTCCCGATGGAGGTCCAGTCCTGCTCGACCCACGGGGCGATCTGGTCCGGTACCGCCCGCATCCAGTCGCTCACCGCGACGACCGGGCCGGGGGCACCGGCCAGCGCACGGGTGACGTGGGGGACCCGGTCCTCGCCCTCCAGGCGGGCCGCGTCGCACTCCAGGGCGTCCCGGCGGAGCTCCGTCCAGGACGGCGCGGACCACACGTCCGCCGCCACGCCCCAGTCGGCGGCCAGCAGTTGCTGCGCCTCCAGGATCCAGTGGATGGCGGTGCCGGAGGCCAGCAGCTGGAGCCGCGGGACCTCGGCGCCCTCGATGGCGGTGGCCTCCTTGAAGCGGTAGAGGCCCTTCAGGATGTCCTGCTCGACGCCCTCGGGCATCGCCGGCTGCACCTTGGTCTCGTTGTAGACCGTCAGGTAGTAGAAGACGTCCTCGGCGTCCGGACCGTACATCCGGCGCAGACCCTCCTTGACGATCACCGCCACCTCGTAGGCGAACGCCGGGTCGTACGACAGCGCCGCCGGGTTGGTCGAGGCGATCAGGTGCGAGTGGCCGTCGGCGTGCTGGAGGCCCTCACCGGTCATCGTCGTGCGGCCGGCGGTGGCGCCGATCACGAAGCCGCGGCCCAGCTGGTCGGCGAGCGCCCAGAACTGGTCGGCGGTCCGCTGCCAGCCGAACATCGAATAGAAGATGTAGAACGGGATCATCGGCTCGCCGTGCGTCGCGTACGACGTCGCGGCGGCGGTGAAGTCGGCCAGCGAACCGGCCTCGGTGATGCCCTCGTTGAGGATCTGGCCGTTCTTGGCTTCCTTGTACCAGAGCAGCTGGTCCCGGTCGACCGGGTCGTAGGTCGCGCCCTTGGGGGAGTACAGGCCGGCCGTCGGGAAGAGCGACTCCATGCCGAAGGTGCGGGCCTCGTCCGGGACGATCGGGACCCAGCGCTTGCCGGTCTCCTTGTCCCGCATCAGGTCCTTGACCAGCCGGACGAACGCCATGGTGGTGGCGATCTCCTGGCTGCCCGAGCCCTTCTTCAGGGCGTCGAACACCTTGTCCGCGGGCATCGGCAGCGGCTTGGCCGCGACCTGGCGGGCCGGGGCCGGGCCGTCGAGGGCGGCGCGCCGGGTGCGCAGGTACTGCATCTCCGGCGAGTCCTCGGCCGGGCGCCAGTACGGCACCAGGTCGCCTTCGAGGGCGCTGTCCGGGATGGGGAGTTCGAGCAGGTCCCGCATGGTGCGGAACTCCGCCGTCGTCAGCTTCTTCATCTGGTGGTTGGCGTTGCGGGACTCGAAGCCCGCGCCGAGGGTGTAGCCCTTGACGGTCTGCGCCAGGATCACCGTCGGCGCGCCCTTGTGCTCGACGGCGGCCTGGTACGCGGCGTACACCTTGCGCGGCTCGTGGCCGGCGCGGGAGGTCTGGAACAGCTCCAGCAGCTTGGCGTCCGAGAGCTGCGCGGCGATCGCCTTGAGGGCGTCGCCGGCGCCGAAGAAGTGCTCGCGCAGGTAGGCGGCGTCGCGGGTGGCGTACGTCTGGAACTGCGCGTCCGGGGTCTCGCGCAGGCGCTGGACGACCGCGCCGTCGGTGTCGAGGGCGAAGACCTCGTCCCACGCCTGGCCCCACAGGGCCTTGACGACGTTCCAACCGGCGGCGCGGAACTGGGCCTCCAGCTCCTGCACGATCTTGAAGTTCGGGCGGACCGGACCGTCGAGGCGCTGCAGGTTGCAGTTGATGACGAAGGTCAGGTTGTCCAGGCCCTCGCGGCCGGCGAGCGCCAGTGCCGCGGTCGACTCCGGCTCGTCCATCTCGCCGTCGCCCAGGAAGGCCCAGACGTGCGAGTTGCTGGTGTCCTTGATGTCGCGGTGCTCCAGGTAGCGGTTGAAGCGCGCCTGGTAGATCGCGGACAGCGGGCCGAGGCCCATGGAGACGGTGGGGAACTCCCACAGCCAGGGCAGCCGCCGCGGGTGCGGGTACGAGGGCAGGCCCTCGCCGCCGGCCTCCTGGCGGAAGTGGTCGAGCTGCTCCTCGGTCAGCCGGCCTTCCAGGAAGGCGCGGGCGTAGATGCCGGGGGAGGCGTGGCCCTGGATGTAGAGCTGGTCGCCGGAGCCGTCGCCCTCCTTGCCGCGGAAGAAGTGCTGGAAGCCGGTCTCGTAGAGCCAGGCCGCCGAGGCGAAGGTGGCGATGTGGCCGCCGAGGCCCAGCTTGGAGCCGCGGGTGACCATGGCCGCCGCGTTCCAGCGGTTCCAGGCGGTGATCCGGGCCTCCAGTGCCTCGTCACCCGGGAAGGCGGGCTCGGCGGAGGTCGGGATGGTGTTGACGTAGTCCGTCTCCAGCAGCGACGGCAGGTCGGTGCCTTCGGTGCGGGCGGTGTGCTCCAGGGCGCGTCGCATCAGGTATGCGGCGCGATGCGGGCCCGCTGCCTTGGTGACGGCGTCCAGCGACTCGCGCCACTCGGCCGTCTCCTCGGGGTCGCGGTCCGGGAGTTGGTCGAGCTGGCTGTACGGCAGGCGCACGGGGTCGGGCATGGGTGGCCCCTTTCCGGACGGGTGGGAATGCGAGTTCGGCAGGCATTCGGCAGGCAGGGGTGTCGCGCCCCAGTTGTCGACGATAACCCTCTGATCGATGATCGATCAACGTCGATCGGGGGAAAAACCGCAGGTCGGCACGGGGTGCCGCAATGTAGGGCACCGCGTGCCAGCTCCGGAGCCCCCCTCCGTTACGCCCCGGAGCGCCTCCGGCACACCCCGGAACCAACGCCCCCCGAAACGCTCCCGCCCGACAGGGCGGAGCGGCCCCGCACGACGCTCGGCGGGGCCGCTCGACCGGGATTTCCCGAGGCCGGCTAGACGCGCGGCGCGCAGCTCAGCACGTGCGCCTTCAACAGCGCCCCGATCCGCGGGTCGCGCCGTCGGAACGCGTCCACCAGCTCCTGGTGGTCCTGGGCGTGCGAGCGCGGCTCCGGGCTGAACCAGCGGATCGACAGCGTCGTCCAGACCTCCACGCCCAGCGACTCCCAGGTGTGCAGCAGCACGGCGTTCCCGGCCGCCCGGACGATCTCCCGGTGGAAGGCCACCGTGTGCCGCACCTGGGCCTCGCCGTCGCCCGCCGCGTCCGCCTCCCGCAGGGCCGCCACCTCGCGCTCCAGTGCCGCGGTGTCCTCCGCCAGCCGCCCCGCCGCCAGCTCCGCGGCCACCTGCTCCAGGCCGGCCCGGACCGGGTAGCTCTCCTTGAGGTCGTCCGCGGTGAGGTTGCGGACCCGCACGCCCTTGTTCGGCGCCGACTCGATCAGCTGGAGCGACTCCAGCTCCCGCAGCGCCTCCCGCACCGGCGTCTGGCTGACCTCCAGCTCCACCGCGATCCGCCGCTCCACGATCCGCTCACCCGGCTGCCAACGGCCGCTGACGATCCCCTCCAGGATGTGCTCGCGGATCTGTTCGCGCAGCGAGTGGACGACGGGCGGGGTCATGAGGTGCTCCTTCAGAGCGGGTGGGGCCGCGGGTGGTGCGGGGGCCATTATCGCCGGACGCGGGCACGCAAAAGGGTCGGCCCCGGTTCGTCGGAACGAACCGGGGCCGACCCCTTGCACAACTACCGTTTCCCTGACGGGAGTCGGAATCAGAGACCGATCTCGGTCTCGAACTCCGCGGCCTCCAGGATCTGCTTGACCGTGGTCAGGTAGCGGGCGGCGTCCGCGCCGTCCACCAGACGGTGGTCGTAGGAGAGCGCCAGGTAGGTCATGTCGCGCACCGCGATGGTCTCGCCGAGGTCCGGGTGGTTGATGACCACCGGACGCTTGACGGTGGCACCGATGCCCAGGATGCCGACCTGGTTCGGCGGCACGATGACCGTGTCGAACAGGGCGCCGCGCGAACCGGTGTTGCTGATGGTGAAGGTCGCGCCGGACAGCTCGTCCGGGGTGATCTTGTTGCCCCGGACCTTGCCCGCCAGCTCCGCCGTCTTGCGGGCGATGCCGGCGATGTTCAGGTCACCGGCACCCTTGATGACCGGGGTCATCAGGCCCTTCTCGGCGTCCACCGCGATACCGACGTTCTCGGTGTCGAAGTAGGTGATGGTGCCGTCGTCCTCGTTGATCCGGGCGTTGACGACCGGGTGGGCCTTCAGCGCCTGGACGGCGGCCTTGACGAAGAACGGCATCGGGGAGAGCTTGACGCCCTCGCGCTGCGCGAACGCGTCCTTGGCCTTGTTGCGCATCCGCATGATCGCGGTGATGTCCACCTCGACCACGGAGGTCAGCTGCGCCTGGCCGTGCAGGGCCTTCATCATGTTGTCGCCGATGACCTTGCGCATCCGCGGCATCTTGACGGTCTGACCGCGCAGCGGCGACGCCTCGATGACCGGAGCGCCGGCCTTGGCCGGGGCGGCGGCCGGCGCGGCCGGAGCCGGGACGGCGGCCTTGAGGGCCTCGGCGGCGGCGATGACGTCCTGCTTGCGGATCCGGCCACCGACACCGGTGCCCTTGACCGTGGCGAGGTTGACGCCGTTCTCGGCCGCGAGCTTGCGGACCAGCGGGGTGACGTAGGCGCCGTCCGCCTCACCGGCCGCCGGGGCGGGGGTGACGGGGGCGGCGACCGGGGCCGGAGCCGGCGCGGGGGCCGGAGCCGGGGCAGCGGCCGGAGCCGGAGCCGGGGCGGGCGCCGGGGTGGGCCCGGGCGCCGGGGCGGGGGCCGCGGCCGGAGCCGGGGCGGCCGGGGCCGGGGCGGCGGCCGGAGCCGCACCCTTGGCACCGATCACCGCGAGCTTGGCGCCGACCTCGGCGGTCTCGTCCTCGGCCACGAGGATCTCCAGCAGGGTGCCGGAGGTCGGGGCGGGGATCTCGGTGTCAACCTTGTCGGTGGAGACCTCGAGCAGGGGCTCGTCCTCGGAGACCTCCTCGCCGACCTCCTTCAGCCAACGGGTGACGGTGCCCTCGGTGACGCTCTCGCCGAGCGCCGGGAGGAGCACGTCGGTGCCCTCGGCGCCACCCGCGGGGGCGGCGGCGGGGGCCTCGGCCGCGGGGGCCGGAGCCGGCTCGGGCTGCGCGGCCGGGGCCGGAGCCTCGGTCGCGGCCGGCGCCGGCGCGGCGGCCGGCGCACCGGTGCCGTCGTCGATGATGGCCAGCTCGGCGCCGACCTCAACGGTCTCGTCCTCGGCCACCTTGATGGAGGCCAGCACGCCGGAGGCCGGCGCGGGGATCTCGGTGTCAACCTTGTCGGTGGAGACCTCGAGCAGCGGCTCATCGGCCTCGATGCGCTCGCCCTCGGCCTTCAGCCAGCGGGTGACGGTGCCCTCGGTGACGCTCTCGCCGAGCGCCGGCAGGGTTACGGAAACCGCCATGGTTTCAGTTGCTCCTATCGCAAGTACGGATGTGGTCGCGCCCGGGACTGGGGTCAGTCGTGGGAGTGGAGGGGCTTGCCGGCGAGGGCCAGGTGGGCCTCGCCGAGCGCCTCGTTCTGCGTCGGGTGCGCGTGGACGAGCTGCGCAACCTCGGCCGGCAGGGCTTCCCAGTTGTAGACCAGCTGGGCCTCGCCGACCTGCTCGCCCATACGGTCACCGACCATGTGGACGCCGACCACGGCACCGTCCTTGACCTGGACGAGCTTGATCTCGCCCGAGGTCTTCAGGATCTTGCTCTTGCCGTTGCCCGCAAGGTTGTACTTCAGAGCCACGACCTTGTCGGCGCCGTACAGCTCCTTGGCCTTGGCCTCGGTGATGCCCACCGAAGCGACCTCGGGGTGGCAGTACGTGACGCGCGGGACGCCGTCGTAGTCGATCGGGACGACCTTCTGGCCGGCCAGCCGCTCCGCCACCAGCATGCCCTCGGCGAAGCCGACGTGCGCGAGCTGGAGGGTCGGGACGAGGTCGCCGACGGCCGAGATGGTCGGGACGTTGGTCTGCATGTACTCGTCGACCAGGACGTAGCCGCGGTCCATCGCGACGCCCTGCTCTTCGTAGCCGAGACCGGCCGAGACCGGGCCGCGGCCGATGGCGACGAGCAGCACCTCCGCCTCGAAGGTCTTGCCGTCGGCGAGGGTGACCTTGACGCCGTCGGCGGTGTACTCGGCCTTGTCGAAGAAGGTGCCGAGGTTGAACTTGATGCCCCGCTTGCGGAAGGCCCGCTCCAGCAGCTTGGAGCTGTTCTCGTCCTCGACCGGGACGAGGTGCTTGAGGCCCTCGATGACGGTGACGTCGGTGCCGAACGACTTCCACGCCGAGGCGAACTCGACGCCGATCACGCCGCCGCCCAGGATGATCGCCGACGTCGGGACGCGGTCGAGCGTGAGCGCGTGGTCGGAGGAGATGATGCGGTTGCCGTCGATCTCCAGGCCCGGCAGCGACTTCGGAACGGAGCCGGTCGCGAGCAGGACGTGACGGCCCTGGACCTGCTGGCCGTTGACCGCGACGGAGGTCGGCGAGGACAGCCGGCCCTCACCCTCGATGTAGGTCACCTTGCGGGAGGCGATCAGGCCCTGGAGGCCCTTGTACAGGCCCGAGATGACCTCGTCCTTGTACTTGTGGACCGCTTCGATGTCAATGCCCTCGAAGGTGGCCTTGACACCGAACTGCTCGCTTTCGCGAGCCTGGTCCGCAATTTCGCCGGCGTGCAGCAGGGCCTTCGTGGGGATGCAGCCGTTGTGCAGGCAGGTGCCGCCGACCTTGCCCTTCTCGATCAGGGCGACGTCGAGACCCAGCTGCGCCCCCCGCAGGGCGGCGGCGTAACCGCCGCTACCGCCACCGAGGATCACTAGGTCGAAAACGGTGCTGGCGTCGTTCGCCACGTCACGTCCTCCATGCATGGGTGCGCCGGAGCCGGTCTGCGATGACCGGACCGCGGCTGTTGTTCGGCCGCTTTAACTCGGCCCTGGGTAAGGGGGGCCCTGTCCTGCCGAGAACCCATCTTCGCACTTGTTCAACGAAGGCGGGACGCGGGGCCGGTCTCTGGACGGCCGATCAGCCGCTCCATCGGGGGTTACTGCTGCGTACTCACGTACGGATTTCGTTGAGGGCGAACACGACGTGGTAAGCGTACCGACGGCCCCGGGGGGCACCCCGGGGCCGTCGCGAGTCCGGCGGACGCGCTGCCGGATCAGCCCAGGTCGCCCTCGGCGGTGCGCTCGGCCAGCCGCAGCAGGGTGCGGACCGCGGAGCCGGTGCCGCCCTTGGGGGTGTAGCCCCAGGGCGCGCCCTCGTGGAAGGCCGGGCCGGCGATGTCCAGGTGCGCCCAGGGGATGCCCTCGCCGACGAACTCCTTGAGGAAGAGGCCGGCGACCAGGCCGCCGCCCATCCGCTCGCCCATGTTGGCGAGGTCGGCGACCGGGGAGTCCATGCCCTTGCGGAGGTGGCCGGGCATCGGCATCGGCCAGGCCTCCTCGCCGACCTCCTCGGCGATCTCGTGGATCGAGGTGCGGAAGGCGTCGTCGTTGGCCATGATCCCGAAGTGGCGGTGGCCCAGCGCCAGCACCATCGCGCCGGTCAGCGTCGCCACGTCCACGATGGCGTCCGGCGTCTCCTCCGAGGCCCGGGTCAGCGCGTCGGCCAGCACGAGCCGGCCCTCGGCGTCGGTGTTCAGCACCTCGACGGTCTTGCCGCTGTACATGGTCAGGACGTCGCCGGGGCGGGTGGCGGAGCCGGACGGCATGTTCTCGGCGAGCGCCAGCCAGCCGGTGACGTTCACCGGGAGGTCCAGGCGGGCGGCGGCCACCACCGCGGCGAACACCGCGGCGGCACCGCTCATGTCGCACTTCATGGTCTCGTTGTGGCCGGCCGGCTTGAGCGAGATGCCGCCCGAGTCGTAGGTGATGCCCTTGCCGACCAGCGCCAGCGTGCGCTCCGCGGTCGCGTGCGTGTGCGCGATCCGCACCAGCCGCGGCGGCGCCTCCGAGCCCTGGCCGACGCCCATCAGGCCGCCGTAGCCGCCCTTCTTGAGCGCCTTCTCGTCCAGCACCTCGACGGTGAGGCCGAACTCCTTGGCCGCCGCCTGTGCGTGCGCCGCGAACTGCTTGGGGTCCAGGGCGTTGGAGGGCGTGTTGATCAGGTCGCGGGCGCGGTTGATCTCCGCGGCCAGCACCTGGGCGCGCTCCGCGGCCGCCTTGAACTCCTTGTCCCGCGGCTTGCCGCCGAGGACCACGACCTCGCCCAGCGGCGCCGACTTGGCGTCGTCCTTCCGGGCCTTGGCGCCCTTGCCGTTCGCGCCGTTGCTGCGGAACGCGGTGAAGGCGTACGCGCCGAGCAGGGCGCCCTCGCTCACCGCGGCGGCCGCTCCGGCGTGCTCGACCGGCAGCGCGAAGGCCGCCTTCTTGGCGCCGGCCAGGGTGCGGGCGGCGCTGCCCGCAGCGCGGCGCAGCGCTTCGTGGTCGTAGGAGTCGTCCTTGGCCGGGGCGCCGCCCAGGCCGACCGCCAGCACGACCGGCGCCTTGATGCCGTCGGCGGCGGGCAGCTTGGTCACCTCGCCCTCGGCACCACTCGCGCCGAGGGTCTCCAGCACGGCGGCGAGCTTGCCGCCGAACGCGTCGTCCACGGCCTCGGCGCCGGGGGCCACCACGACGCCCTTGGCGCCCTTGGCCACGCCGACGACGACGGCATCCGCACGCACCGTTGCGGCGGAAGAAGTACTGAGGCTCAGTGCAGTCACGGTGATGAAGGTCCTGTTCCGTCCGGGGAATCCGTTGCGCGCGTACGCGCTGCTGCGGCCGAGCCTACGCTTGGGAGCGCCGCCTGGCCCGGCCGGTTGCGACGCCGGGATCTGACGCGGCGACGGTCGACGGCGGGCGGATGCGCCAACTATCCCGTCAAATGGCGCAGTTGTCGGTTCCGTCGGATGTTCAGCCGAGCGCGAGCAGTACCAGCGCGGTGAGCCCGGCGCCCTCCGCGAGCGCTCCGAAGACGTCCCCGGTCACCCCGCCGAACCGCCGCCGGCAGTGCCGCAGCAGCAACTCTCCGCCGGCCAGGCCCAACAGCGCGGCCAACCCGGCGTGCAGCGCCCCGTACGGGCCGCCCACCCCGGCACCGGCCGCCGCGCAACCGACCGCCACCAACGCCGTGCACCCCGCCGCGGCCGGCACCGGAACGCTCCCGGCGACCGCCGCGCCCAGCCCCTCCGGACGGGCCGCCGGCACCCCCGCCCGGGAGGCCAGGGTCAGCGCGGCGCGCGCCGTGACCGCCAGCACCACCGCGCCGACCGCGCCGGCCGCCCAGCCCGCGGTGTACAGCCTGCTGAGCGCGGCCACTTGGGCGAGCAGCGCGAACAGCAGCGTGACGACGCCGAACGGTCCGATGTCGGAGCGCTTCATGATGCGCAGCGCCTCCTCGGCGGGCTTGCCGCTGCCCAGGCCGTCGGCGGTGTCCGCGAGCCCGTCCAGGTGCAGTCCGCGGGTGAGCACCGCGGGCACCACGGCGCTGCCGACCGCGGCCAGCAGCGGCCCGCCGCCGAGCAGCAGGAGCAGCCCGCCGAGCGCCGCCGCGCACAGGCCGACGACCAGCCCGGCTACCGGTGCGCACAGCATCCCGCCGCGGGCCGCGGCCCGGTCCCAGCGGGTCACCCGCACCGGCAGCACGGTCAGCGTGCCGAACGCGAAGCGGAGCGCATCGGCGGGGGAGGCAGGGGAGGTGGGGGCAGCGGGGGCGGTGTCGTTCACCGCGGCAGGGTACCCGGGGCCCGGTCGGGTCCGGCCGGGGCGGCGCCCCGCCCCGCCGCTCAGGGGCCGGCCCGCCCGCGGGCGTAGTGGACGTCCCACGGCTTCCGCGGCCGCCACCAGTCCCACACCACGCACAGCGCCAGCACCACCAGCACCGCCGCGACGTGCTCCTTGCCGGCGAGGTTGTTCTTGATGAACACCACCTCGACGACCATCGCGACGACCACCGCTGCGCAGGTGAAGCGGGCCCGGTAGCGCCAGCAGACGACCACCGCCAGGCCGACCACCGCCGCCGACGGGCCGGTGTCGACCACGAACTTGTCGACGTCCGTCAGCCCGATCGGGCTGTCCGGGCCGAGCCACAGGCCGAACCGGGCGTACGTCGTCCCGGCGAGCGTGGCCGCGTAGGCGACCAGCAGCGTCTGCCACCGGCCGAGGCAGATCTCGGCGATCCCGAAGACGACCAGGACCTGCGCCAGCGCGCCCCACACCGGCAGGTCCAGCGCCGGGACGAACAGCGACAGCGGGGTCCGCAGCAGCGCCAACCACAGGTGCTCGTACGCCTGTATCGAGCCGATGTTCTGGACGGTTCGGTAGCCCCAGGACTGTTGCTGGACGAAGTGGAAGGCCAGCGTCAGGCCCACCGCGGTCAGGGTCAGCGGGATCGCCCGGAGCCGGCGGGCCACCAGGGCCGGCCACACGGTCCGCAGGAGCGGGCCCCATTCGGCGCGTGCGGCCCGCCGCAGGGCGGTGCCGCGCCGGCGGCCCGCCCCGGACGCGCTCATCGCGTGCGCTCCGCGTGCCCGCGGCGCCACGCCGCGCCCGCCGGTCGCGGGGGGCGCCCTTCCTCCGGATTCACAGCGATGTCTCCCGATAAAAACGTGCAAAAAGCGATCTTACGGGGAGCCGATGCCGGGCCGACGCGGTGCGGTGGCCGATGGGCGCTGCGCGGGCGCGTCCGGTGGATTCAGTCGCGTACCGGAAGCTCCGCCGCCAGGGCGGCGGCGGCCCGTACCAGCGGCAGGGCCAGGAGCGCCCCGGCCCCCTCACCCGTTGTGACGCCGTGATCGAGCAGAGGGTTGAGCGCGATCCGGTCCAGCGCCTTGGCCTGTGCCGGCTCGCCGCTGGCCTGGCCGGCCACCCACCAGTCCGGCGCCCGGAACGCCACCCGCTGCGCCACCAGCGCAACTGCCGCCGACACCACGCCGTCCAGGATCACCGGGGTGCGGCGCACCGCGCTCTGGAGCAGGAAGCCGGTGGCCGCGGTCAGGTCGGCGCCGCCGACGGTGGCCAGCAGTTCCAACTGGTCGCCCAGGACCGGCCGGGCCCGGCGCAGCGCGTCCCGGATCGCCGCGCACTTGCGCATCCACGCCAGGTCGTCGATCGGCCGGCCGCCCCGCCCGGTGACGACCGAGGCGTCCGTTCCGCACAGCGCCGCGATCAGGGTGCCCGCCGCGGTGGTGCCGCCCACGCTCAGATCGCCCAGCACGACCAGGTCGGTGCCGGCGTCCGCCTCCTCGTCGGCGATCGCCATGCCGGCCCGGAACGCCGCCTCGGCCTCCTCGGCGGTCAGTGCGTCCTCGACGTCGATCCGTCCCGAGCCCCGGCGGACGCGGTGCCGGGTGACCTCCTGGGGCAGCTCCGCCGGGTCGCAGTCGAGGGCCATGTCGACCACCCGCACCGGCACCGCGGCGTCGCGGGCCAGTACCGCCACCGGGCTCACGCCGTCCAGTACGGCCCGCACCAGGTCCTTGGTCCCGCCGGCCGGCCGGGCCGAGACGCCCAGCTCGGCCACGCCGTGGTCGCCGGCGAACAGCACCACCTGCGGTCGCTTCACGGGCTGCACCGGCACCCGCTGCTGCACGGCGGCCAGCCACCCGCCCAGCTCGTCCAGCCGCCCCAGGGCACCGGGCGGCACGGGGGTGCGGGCCCGTCGGTCCTCGGCGGCCCGACGCAGGTCGGCGTCGGGGCGCTCGATCAGTTGGGCGAAGTCATCGAGGTTCAGGGCGCTCATTCGGCGCAGATTACCCGCAACCGCGTGGTGACGCGGCGCACCTGGGGCAGCGGCCGGTGCCGGTGCCGTCGACGGGCCGTCAGACGGTCGCCCGGACCGCGAAGCGCACCTCGCAGACCACCGTCCGCGACGGCCACCGCCATCCTGGGCGGGGTCGGCCGGACGACGGACCGCCCGCCGGTACGGGCCGGGTGCGCACCGCCGCGACGGCCGGGTGGCGGCGGGCCGCGAGCACCGCCGCCGCCCGCCACCGGGGCAGCGCGTCCAGGACGAGCGCCCCACCGGGGAAGCGCGCCGCGCACACCGCCAGCAACTCCCGCACCGCAACGGCGGACAGGCCCGCGGGCGGGTCCGGCACCGCCACCACCACCCCGTGCTCCGGCGCGGCCACCAGGGTCGGCCAGTCGGCGCCGGCTCCCGGGCGGTCGAGGGTGCGGCGCCGGGGGCCGTCCGGCAGCAGCAGCCGGCGGGCCGCCGCGTCGCCGGGCGGCAGCACCGACAGCCAGGTCAGCCGCCCGTTGTCCAGCCGGCCGAAGCCGGTTCCCAGGCCCTCGCCGAGCACCACCACGGTGGCGTCCGGCCGGTGTGCCAGGTAGCCGCGGACGGCCGCCTCGGCCGGGGCGCTCAACTCACCCGGCCCGCCCGCCCCGGAACGTCCGGTGTGGGGTCGCCCCAGGGTGCGGGACAGCCACCGCAGGGGCCGGCGGAACGGGGGCGTGAGCACGAGGAAGTGGCGAAAAGGTAGGTGATGTCCGCGATGACGGGAAAGTTCGGTCACGTCTCCAGCGGACCCGCCACCGCGCCCCCGGGCAAGCGGACACGGGCCGCACCGGGCCGTTGTCAGCCGCGCAGCGCAAGCGCCTGACCCGCGACCACCAGCAACAACTGCTCGCACTCGGCGCCGAACGCGGCGTTCAGCCGGCCGAGTTCGTCCCGGAAGCGACGGCCCGCCGGGGTCGCCGGCACCACCCCCGAACCGACCTCGTTGCTCACCGCCACCAGCCGCCGCCGGGTCTCCCGTACGGCCGCCACCAGCGCGTCGCACCGCTCCCGCAGCGCCCGCCGGCCGCCCGCCTCCCAGGCCGCGTCGTCCCACGCCCCGACCTCGTCCATGGCGTGCGTCAGCCACAGCGCCAGGCAGTCGACGAGCAGTGGCGGCGCGGTCGCCGGCTCCGCCAGCAGCGGCACCAGGTCGCAGGTCTCGGCGGTCCGCCACCCCGCCGGCCGCCGCTCGCGGTGCAGCGCCACCCGCTGCGCCCAGTCCTCGTCGCCGTCCCGCGTGCCCCCGGTGGCCACGTACAGCACCTCGGGGAACGCCAGCAGCCGCCGTTCGGCCTCCACCGACTTCCCGCTGCGCGCCCCGCCCAGCACCAGCGTCCGGCGCGGCAGATCGGGCACCGCGTGGTACTCGCCGACCACCAGGGAAGTGCCGTCCGGCACCGCCCTGGCGCCCAGCGACGCCAGCCGGCGGTGCAGCTCGGGCCCGGACGGCACCCAGTGGTCCAGGTGCACCGCGACCACGTCGGTGGCCGCGTCCACCGCGCCGCCGGCGCGCAGCCGGGCCAGCGCGTCCGGCCGCGCCAGCACGTCCAACAGCACCAGGTCGTACGGTGCCGGACCGCCCGGTGCCGCGCCCCCGTTGCCCGCGCCGCCCGGCTCGCCCAGTCCGGCCGGTGCCGCGCCCGGCGGCAGGTACAGCAGCCGCTCGCCGTCGCCGCCGGTGACCTCGTAGCCGGTGCCGGGAACGTCGACGGCGACCGCCCGCACCCGGTGCCCGTCCAGCAGCGCGAGCTCGCGCCCGTCGGCGACCCGGCCCGGCTGCGGCAGCCCCGCGGGCACCTCCAGCGCCGGCCCGTCGTGCGGGTGCGAGAGCAGGACCTGGCGGATCCCGGCCAGGGACCGGCCCGCCCGGGCGGCGGCGAACGCCGGGCCGGGGGTCAGGTCGATGAGCAGCACCCCGTCGAGGAGCAGGGCGGTCGCCGCGCGCGCCGCGTCGCCGACGGCGGTCGCGCAGGCCGCGCACGGGCAGTCGGGGCGCGGCAGCCCCTGCGGGGCTCCGGTGCCGAGGAGAGTCAGGTCCACCCGGGTAAGTCTCTCGCGTCCCACCGGCACCAGCGCGCGGGGCGCCCCCACGCACGGCCGTTGGGCTTGCCCCACGCGCCTGGGGCGCTTTTGGCGGAGCTCCGCGGCGTCGCGCCGTTCCGTGCGCTGCGACGATCCGTCGGAAGCGCCCCAACGCCCCTCGACAGGGCCGTTAGGCTTCCGATCAAGCGGGAAGGCGCGATCTCGGGCACGGCGCACGGCAGGGATTCCCGGCGTGCGCGAGGGGATCGGCGGACCCGGCGGACCCGGAGGGACTCCAGGAGGCGCACATGGCGTGGACGTGGCGGTTCGAGAAGACGGACGGTTCGGAGGCGGTGCCCACCGTGGAACCGGAGGAGTTCACGACCCAGGGGGACGCCGAGTCCTGGATCGGCGAGCAGTGGCGCGACCTGCGCGACGGCGGCGTCGACCAGGTCCGGCTGTTCGAGGACGACACGGAGATCTACCCGCAGGCGATGAGCCTGCACGCCGACGCGGAATGAGCGGGCGGGGGCCGGCGCACCGCCGGCCCCCGTGGGAAGTCGTCCGAACTCAGTGCGGCGTCAGGGCCGCTGGCCCCGCTTGACCTGCGGCTTGGGCAGGCGCAGGCGCCGCATCTGGAGCGTGCGCATCACCGCGTAGGCGCGGGCGCCCTTGAGGTTCTCCTTCGGGAAGCGCTCCTGCAGCCGCTTGCCCAGGCGGATCCAGATCAGCACCGAGTCCAGGACGATCAGCACGATGATGATCATCCAGAGCAGCAGTGCGAGGTTCTGGATCTGCGGCACCCGGATCATGGTCAGCACCAGGATCACCACGGCGATCGGCAGGAAGAACTCCGCCGCGCACCACCGGGAGTCGACGTAGTCCCGGGCGAAACGACGCACCGGTCCCTTGTCGCGCACCGGTAGGTAGCGCTCGTCGCCGTTGGCCAGCGCCTCGCGCTGGCGGGCCATGTCGACGCGGCGGGCCTCCCGCTGCGCCTTCGCGGCGTCCTTGCGGTTGGTCGGCGTCTGCGCACGCGTGCGGCGCTGCGACTGGGAGTCGCTGCGCTTGGGCGTGGGGCGGCCCTTGGGGGCCTGCGGGTCGCGGGGCTGCTGGGGCTGGGACGCGGTCACCTTGGCGGCCGCGGCCTGCTCATCCTTCGAACGGCTTCGGAACACAACAACCAAGAGTACGTGCTCGCCGGGAATGGGCCACGGGGCGACGGGGAACGATCCGGCAACGGCATGGACCCTCCCGCGGGGGCATAACGGGACGGACCGGTCGGTGCGGTGGTGACTCGGGGCCGTTCTACTCCCTGGGCTGGAGAAGTCGGACGGCCCGATCGTCCTGGAGGAGGAGCGCATCCGGGCCCGAACAGTGCGGTAATGGAACCAGGGCCCGTACTGTGGGGTCTGTAGATGTGCTGGAGCCGAAGCCCGATGCAAGTCGGTCAGAAGGGGGCGCGCGAGGCCCATGAGCGATGGTGTCATGAAGCGGATGGGGATGATCTTCCGCGCGAAGGCCAACAAGGCCCTTGACCGGGCTGAAGACCCGCGCGAAACCCTCGACTACTCGTACCAGAAGCAGCTCGAACTGCTGCAGAAGGTACGCCGGGGAGTCGCCGACGTGGCGACCTCCCGCAAGCGCCTGGAGCTGCAGCTCAACCAGCTCCAGGGCCAGTCCGCCAAGCTGGAGGACCAGGGCCGCAAGGCGCTGGCGCTCGGCCGCGAGGACCTGGCCCGCGAGGCGCTGTCCCGGCGCAGTGCGCTGCAGCAGCAGGTCACCGACCTGGAGACGCAGCACCAGACGCTCCAGGGCGAGGAGGAGAAGCTGACGCTCGCCGCGCAGCGGCTCCAGGCCAAGGTCGACGCCTTCCGCACGAAGAAGGAGACGATCAAGGCCACGTACACGGCCGCCCAGGCGCAGACCCGGATCGGCGAGGCGTTCTCCGGCATCTCCGAGGAGATGGGCGATGTCGGCCTGGCGATCCAGCGTGCCGAGGACCGCACCGCGCAGCTCCAGGCCCGGGCCGGTGCCATCGACGAGCTGATGGCCTCCGGCGCGCTGGACGATCCGTCCGGCATGGCCAAGGACGACATCGCCGCCGAGCTGGACCGGCTCTCCGGCGGCAGCGACGTCGAGCTGGAGCTCCAGCGGATGAAGGCCGAGCTGGCGGGTGGCTCGTCCGCCCAGCAGCAGGCCCTCGAGGGCGGCCAGGGCGGTGCCGCCCAGCAGGCTCCGCAGCAGCAGCACCCGCGTCTCGACAAGCAGTGACGGACGTCGCCGGACCGCCCCCGCGGCAGGTCCGGCGACGCCGCGGCGACCCCGCCCGAACGGAACAAGGGAGACCGTCGTGATCGTACGGATCATGGGGGAGGGCCAGGTGAAGCTGGACGACGCCCACTTCATCGAGCTCAACAAGCTGGACGACGAACTGCTCGCCGAAATGGAGAGCGGTGACGAAGCCGGATTCCGGCGCACCCTCGGGGCCCTGCTGGATTCCGTCCGCCGCCTCGGCACCCCGCTGCCGGACGACGCCCTGGAACCCTCCGAACTCATCCTGCCCGGCCCGGACGCCAGCCTGGCCGAGGTCCGGGAGATGCTCAGCGACGACGGCCTGATCCCGGGCTGAGCCGCAGACCGCACCGCACACCCAGCGCACTACCGACAGCGCCCCGGCCCCTTCGAGGGACCGGGGCGTTACCGTTGCCTGCTGTGACCCCCGATCCGTCCCCGGCGACCGCCGGGAGGTGCCCCCAGCCGGCCGCCCCGGGCCCCGGCGCGTCGCGCTTCGGCGACAAGGCCGACGGGGATGCGACCCGCGTCGCCCGGCTCCGCCAGTGGCACCGCCACCACCGGCTCGCGTTCGACGCCGCCGTGGCGGTGGTGGCGTTCGTGGCGATCCTGTGCGGCGCGGTGGCCGGCCCGCACGGCGCGCACGGTGCGCACCTGCCCCGCTTCGCCGCCCGCGAACTCACCGCCACCACGGTGGTGCTGGCCGCGCTCGCCTGCGGTGCGCTGGTGCTGCGCCGCCGGCTGCCCCGCACGGTGCTGGCCGCGACCGGCGCGCTGACCATCGTGGAGCTGGTCGCGCAGTCCAACGACCCGCGCGCCCCGGTCGCCGGCGCGGCGGTGATCGCCCTGTTCACCGTGGCCTCGCACACCGACCGCCCCACCACCTGGCGGATCGGCGCGCTCACCTGCGTGGTGCTGACCGCCGCCGCGATGTTCTTCGGGCACCGCACCTGGTACGCCCAGGAGAACCTGGCGATCTTCGCCTGGACCGGGATGGCGGCCGCCGCCGGCGACGCGGTCCGCAGCCGCCGGGCCTACGTGGACGCCATCCGCGAGCGGGCCGAGCGCGCCGAACGCACCCGTGAGGAGGAGGCCCGCCGCCAGGTCGCCGAGGAACGGCTGCGCATCGCCCGCGAACTGCACGACGTGGTCGCCCACCACATCGCCCTGGTCAACGTCCAGGCCGGGGTCGCGTCCCACGTCATGGACAACCGCCCCGACCAGGCAAAACAGGCCCTGGCGCACGTCCGGGAGGCATCCCGTTCGGCCCTGGAGGAGCTGCGCGCCACGGTCGGCCTGCTGCGCCAGTCCGACGACCCGAAGGCGCCCACCGAGCCGGCGCCCGGCCTCGGCGTCCTGGACCAGCTGGTCGACGGGTTCGTCCGGTCCGGGTTGCCGGTCGCCCTGGAGCTGCCGCCCGGTCCGCAGCCCGCCCTGCCCGCCTCGGTGGACCTGACCGCGTACCGCGTCGTCCAGGAGGCGCTGACCAACGTCCACAAGCACGCCGGCGACGGGGCCCGTGCCGCGGTGCGGATCGTGCGGACCGAGGGCGCGCTGACCGTCACCGTGCAGGACGACGGGCGCGGCGCCGGGGCGCACGCCTCGGGCGCCGTGGGGGAGGGGGCCGTGCCGGAGGGCGGCGGCGGGCATGGTCTGATCGGCATGCGCGAACGGGTCCAGGCGCTGCGCGGCACGGTCGTCACCGGCCCCCGCGCGGCCGGTGGCTTCCAGGTGCGGGTCACCCTGCCCCTGGGCGGCGCGCGCACCGGCGGGACGACATGAGCGTGAGGGCGACGGGGATGACCATCAAGGTGTTGCTGGCCGACGACCAGACGCTGCTGCGCAGCGCGTTTCGCATCCTGGTCGACTCCGAACCGGACATGCGGGTGGTGGGCGAGGCGTCCGACGGGGCGCAGGCGTACGAACTGGCCCGCGCGCAGCGCCCGGACGTCGTCCTGATGGACATCCGGATGCCCGGCACCGACGGCCTGGCCGCCACCCGCCTGATCAGCCAGGACCCGGACCTGACCGACGTCAAGGTGGTCATCCTCACCACCTTCGAGGTCGACGACTACGTCGTGCAGTCGCTGCGGGCCGGCGCCAGCGGCTTCCTCGGCAAGGGCGCCGAGCCGGACGAGCTGCTGCACGCGATCCGGATCGCGGCCGGCGGGGAGGCGCTGCTCTCGCCCGTCGCCACCAAGGGCCTGATCGCCAAGTTCCTCGCCCAGGGCGACGGCGCGGAGGGGGAGCGGCCCGGCGGTGCGGGCGCCGAGCGGCTGGCCACGCTGACCGGCCGGGAGCGCGAGGTGCTGGTGCTGGTGGCCGGCGGGCTGTCCAACGACGAGATCGCCGTGCAGCTGGACGTCAGCCCGCTCACCGTCAAGACGCACGTCAACCGTGCGATGGCCAAGCTCGGCGCCCGCGACCGGGCCCAACTCGTCGTCATCGCCTACGAGTCGGGACTGGTCCGCCCGCGGACGCACTGAGCGCGGTCCCGGCCCGTACGCCCAGGGGTGCAGAACGGGTGGAGTCCCCCGTACTCCGAACGCGGTACGGGCGGCGGCCGGAAACCGACCTGCGAGCGAGGAAAACCGGCCTGGCCATGGCCGAAGGTGTAGGTGGGCCGGTGTCGGCCCTCCCGCCGGGCCCGAACACGGCTCCCGCCGGCGTTCCCCGCCCTCGGTACCCGCTTTTCTGAACCGAAGAGAGAGACCCCCACCCATGTCCTGGCTGTCCCGAATCAGCCTCGTACAACGGGGCCTGATAGCGCTGATGTCGATCGTCGCGATCGCCTTCGGCGCCATCGCGATCCCGCAGCTCAAGCAGCAGCTCCTGCCGTCCATCGACCTGCCGATGGTCTCCGTGATCGCCCCGTACCAGGGCGCCTCCCCCGATGTCGTCGAAAAGCAGGTGGTCGAGCCGCTGGAGAACGGCATCCAGGCGGTCAACGGCATCAAGAGCGTCACCTCGACGTCGAGCGAGGGCTCCGGCGTCATCATGGCGCAGTTCGACTACGGCAACGACTCCAAGACCCTGGTCGCCGACGTCCAGCAGGCCGTCAACCGGGCCCGGGCGAAGCTGCCCAAGGACGTGGACCCGCAGGTGGTCTCCGGCGGCACCGACGACCTGCCCACGGTCGTGCTCGCCGTCTCCTCCACCTCCAAGGACCAGCAGACCCTCGCCGACCAGCTGAACCGCACGGTCGTCCCGGACCTGAAGAACATCGACGGCGTCGGCCAGGTCAACGTCGGCGGCGTGCAGGACCGGATCGTCGCGGTCACCCCGGACGACAAGAAGATGGCCGCCGCGGGCCTGAACTCCGCCGCGCTCGGCCAGGCGCTCCAGGCCAACGGCACGTCGGTGCCGGCCGGTGCCTTCTCCGAGGACGGCCGCAGCAGGACCGTGCAGGTCGGCGCCGGCTTCACCTCCGTCGCGCAGATCAGGGACCTGATGGTCACCCCGGCGGCCGGCCCGATGGGCGGCGGCCAGGGCGGCAAGCCGGTCCGGCTCGGCGACGTCGCCACCGTCAAGGAGGCGTCGGCCACCCCGACCTCGATCACCCGCACCGACGGCAAGCCCAGCCTCTCGGTCACCGTGACGATGAACCAGGACGGCAGCGCCGTCGCCATCTCCGACGCGGTCAAGGGCAAGCTGGACTCGATCCGCAAGGACCTGGGCGCCGGCGCGAGCGTCACCATCGCCTCCGACCAGGGCCCGCAGGTCTCCAAGTCCATCGAGTCGCTGACCACCGAGGGCCTGCTCGGCCTGGTGATGGCCGTGATCGTGATCCTGGTCTTCCTGCTGAGCCTGCGCTCGACGCTGGTCACCGCGGTCTCCATCCCGCTGTCCGTGGTCATCACCCTGATCGTGCTGTGGACCGGTGACCTCTCCCTGAACGTGCTGACCCTGGGCGGTCTGACCATCGCGATCGGCCGGGTCGTCGACGACTCGATCGTCGTCCTGGAGAACATCAAGCGGCACCTGGGCTACGGCGAGGAGCGCCGCGAGGCGATCCTCAAGGCCGTCAAGGAGGTCTCCGGCGCGATCACCTCCTCGACCCTCACCACGGTCGCGGTCTTCCTCCCGATCGGCGTGGTCGGCGGCATGGTCGGCGCCCTCTTCGGCTCCTTCTCCATCACCGTCACCGTCGCGCTGCTCTCCTCGCTGCTGGTGTCGCTGACCGTGGTGCCGGTGCTGTCCTACTGGTTCCTGCGCGCCCCGCAGCTGCCCGAGGGCGCCGACCCCGAGGAACTGCGCCGCAAGGCCGAGGAGAAGGAGTCCCGCAGCGCGCTGCAGCGGCTCTACGTCCCGGTGCTGCGCTTCGCCACCCGCCGCCGCGCGATCAGCCTGCTGATCGCCGTGGTGATCCTCCTCGGCACCTTCGGCATGGCCCCGCTTCTCAAGACCACCTTCTTCGACCAGGGCAAGCAGGACACCCTGAGCATCAAGCAGGAGCTGACGCCCGGCACCAGCCTGACCGCGGCCGACGCGCAGGCCAAGCGGGTCGAGAAGGTCCTCGCGGCCAACAAGGACGTGCAGGACTACCAGGTCACCGTCGGCTCCTCCGGGATGATGGCGGCCTTCGGCGGCGGCTCCGGCGCCAACCAGGCCAGCTACCAGGTCAAGCTCAAGAGCGCGGCCGACTCCGACAAGGTCACCGAGGACCTCCGCGCCGACCTGGCCAAGCTCGGCCCGGCCGCCGGCGACACCTCCGTCAGCGCGGGCGGCGGCGGCTTCGGCAACCAGGACCTCAGCGTGGTCGTCAAGGCCGGCGACGCCGACGTCCTGGCGCAGGCCAGCGAGCAGGTCCGCAAGGCCGTCGCGGGCCTGGACCACGTCACCGACGTCCAGAGCGACCTGTCGCAGTCGGTGCCGCGGATCTCCGTGACACCCAACGAGAAGGCCGCCGCGGCCGGTTACTCGCAGGCCGCGCTCGGCCAGGCCGTCGCGCAGGCCGTCAGCGGCACCCCCAGCGGTCAGGCCGTGCTCGACGACACCGAGCGCGACGTGGTGATCAAGTCGGCGCACCCGGCCACCACCGAGGCCCAGCTGAAGGACCTGCCGCTGCCGACCCCGTCCGGGATGGCCCGGCTCGGCGACCTCGCCACCGTCAAGACCGTGGCGGGTCCGGTCCAGATGACCCGGATCGACGGCGCCCGTTCGGCGACCGTCACCGCGAAGCCGACCGGCGACAACACCGGCGCGGTCTCCACCAAGCTCCAGAGCAAGATCGACGCGCTGAAGCTGCCGGCCGGCGCCACCGCGACCGTCGGCGGCGTCTCCCAGGACCAGTCCGACGCGTTCGGCAAGCTGGGCCTGGCCATGCTGGCGGCCATCGCGATCGTCTTCCTGCTGCTGGTGGGCACCTTCCGGTCGATCGTCCAGCCGCTGATCCTGCTGATCTCGATCCCGTTCGCGGCGACCGGCGCGATCGGCCTGCTGGTCGCCACCGGCACCCCGCTGGGCGTCCCGGCGATGATCGGCATGCTGATGCTGGTCGGCATCGTGGTCACCAACGCCATCGTGCTGATCGACCTGATCAACCAGTACCGGGCGCAGGGCTACGGCGTCGTCGAGGCGGTCATCGAGGGCGGCCGGCACCGCCTCCGCCCGATCCTGATGACCGCCCTGGCCACGATCATGGCGCTGCTGCCGATGGCACTGTCGATCACCGGCGACAGCGGCGGCTTCATCTCCCAGCCGCTGGCGGTGGTCGTGATCGGCGGTCTGATCACCTCCACGCTGCTCACCCTCCTCCTCGTCCCGACGCTCTACGCGATCATCGAACTCCGCAAGGAGCGCCGGGCGAAGAAGAAGGCGGCGAAGCGGACCGGGCAGGGCGGCGGCCCCGCGGCCCCCGCGGACGCCGACCGCACTCCGGAGCCGGCCGGCGTCTGACGGCCCGCCGCACCGCACCACCCCACGGAGCCCCCGCGACCGCATCCGACGGCCGCGGGGGCTCCCGTGTCAGGCCCGGGGCGCCCGGGCCCCGCTCACCACCGCACCGCCGCGAAGTCCACCGGCCGCGGCCGCAGCGCCTGCGTCCGGGCGGTCAACTCCCGCATCCGCCGGGCCATTTCCCCCTCCGGCAGGTGCTTGCGGTCCCCGTGCCCGGCCAGCAGCCACGCGAAGCGCAGCCGCCCGACGGTCCGGGCCAGCGACGCCGCCAGCTCCGTGATCGAGTACCAGGTGACGCTGTCCGCCACCTCGACGTCCCCGGTCGCCCGCGACCAGTAGAAGCTGTCGCCGCTGAAGCAGTACCGCTCGTCCGCGACGTAGAGCACGCTGCCCAGGGTGTGGCCGGGCAGCGGGTGGACCACCACCCCCGCGGCGACCTCCACCGGATCGGTGCCCCGCACCACCCGGTCCGCGTCCGGCGCCGCGTCCAGGTCGCCCTCGTGGATCCACAGCCGGGCCCCGAAGCGGTCGGCGTAGCGGCGCCCGTGCGCGGCGTGGTCCCGGTGGGTGAGCAGCACGTCCGTCACCGCCCCGGCCGCCTCGAACCGCTCGGCCAGCGGCTCGCTGAACCGCGGGGTGTCGATCATCATCTGGGTGCCGCCCGGCCGCCGCAGCAGGTACGCGTTGGCCCCCGCGGTGTGCCGCGAGTTGTGCCCGCAGAAGCTGACCGCGTCGTCGAGCCGCAACGGGAACGGGTCCAGCTCCGCCGCCACCCGGCCGTCACGCCGTCGGACCGACCGCGTCGGACAGGCGAACGCCACCGCGTGCAGCTGCCGTTCCTCCGCCGCCCCGCGCGGCTGCCGGACCACTTCGGACCGGCCGTCGACCTCCTCGATCAGCTCCGGCGCGAGCTGCCGCGCCACGTCGCAGTTGGTGCACCGGTCATCCACGTACCAGTCGCCGCCGCCGTCGTCCTGCGCTGAGGGCGCCGACCGGCCGTCCGCTGTGGTGTTCACGGTCCTTCTGCCTCCTTGACCCCTGTGCCTGGCTGGGCCCGATGGTTTCCCTGCCTCTCGCGGTCCTGAGGTTCCCGCGCCGCACCGGAAAAGAGGAAGGGGGGCAGAGCCTTGTTTCTGCTGGTCACGGGGTCTCTCGCGGGGGCAACGACGACGTGGTGTCATGTACGCAACATGTCTGCGGAGCTGCTTCGCCCCTCAGCTGAGGTCGTCCATGAACGCCCCGCGGCCGGCAGCCCGCCGCACTCCGCGCGCACCGCATCAGCCATCAGCCCGTCCCGACAGTCGATCGGGACGGGCTGACCTGGTTTTCTCGTGTTGCCCGGGGCCCCGCCTCAGCCCTTGAGCGTCTGGACGAACGCCGTCCAGGCGGTGGTGGGGATGACGAGCGCGGGTCCGTTGGGGGTCTTGCTGTCGCGGACGGGGACGATGCCGGGGAAGTGGTCGGCGATCTCGATGCATTCCCCACCGTTGGTGTTGCTGTAGCTGCTCTTGCGCCAGCGGGCGGTGCTCAGTTCGGGGGTGTGTTGCATGGCGAGTAGTCCTCCGTTGCTCGGTCTCGGTTTGCCGCCTCAGTCCTTGAGCGTCCGGACGAACGCCGTCCAGGCGGTGGTGGGGATGACGAGCGCGGGTCCGTCGGGGGTCTTGCTGTCGCGGACGGGGACGATGCCCGGGAAGTCCTCACTGATCTCGACGCAGTTGCCCCCGTTGGTATTGCTGTAGCTGCTCTTGCGCCAGCGGGCGGTGCTCAGTTCGGGGCTGTGTCGCATGACGTGTAGTCCTCCATTGTGGTTCGGATCAGCTTCACGGAGTCGGCCACTGTGAGGGCGTTGGCGCGAAGCACCTCGTACTGGCGTCGCCATTTCATCACCCGCGCCGAGTCCTCGTAGAGATGACCGAACTTGATGCCTTCCTCGTAGGCAATCGTGGAGCTGTTCGGCAGCGTCAGCAGAGTCAGTGCGCCGCTCATGAGTGAGTGGCCACCCCCGCTGAACGGCATCACCTGAATTTTGCTGTCCCGAGTATCTGCCTGCCTCAGCAGTGAAGCCAGCTGTTTGTGCATGCACTCCGCGTCCCCGATGCGACGCCTGAGGATGGACTCATCGATGATGGCCCAGCGGAGCGGTGGGTCGTCGGAGCGCTGCCGCTCCTGGCGGGAGATGCGAGCGTTGACCCGTTCCTCGACCTGGCCCTCGGCCAGCTCCTCCTGGCAGCGCAGCAGTGCTCGGGCGTAATCAGGTGTCTGCAACGGCCCAGGCACTACCTGCGGTTCGTAGTTCTCGATGACCGTCGCCTGGGCTTCGCAGTCCATGAACCGCCGGTACTGATCCGGATGCACCTCCCGTTTCGCCAACTGGTACAGGCCGTGGAAGTGCTTGCCCGTGCCGAAGGCCGCGTCCAGGGCGGAGGGGAGTTCCGGCGGCGGCATCATCTCGGCCGTCTCGACGCGGGCCAGATTGCTCTTGCTGGAGTTCACGATGTCGGCCAGCTGGACCAGCGACATCCTGACCTCTTCCCGGTAGCGGCGCAGCTCCGAGCCGAAGTGGTGCCGGGCCGATACGTACGGGGTCAGGATCTTGGGTGCGAACTTCACTGTTCCGCCCTTCGTGTTTTCCGGAATTCGAATGCTCCCGCTCTCAACGCGGGGACGACGCATGGCTGTTGAGGCCATGTCTCACACAGCGACGATGTCGATACAGACGGTAAGCACAGTCGAGATCCGAACTCCAGCCCCCGCAAGCGTGCTTCGCCATCCGGGGCCGGAGCCCGCCGAAAGGACGCCCCCCATGGCCCAACGCACCACCACGCCACGGCTGTTGCCCTGGACCCGGGACGACGGCGCGCCGTGCTTCCTCATCACGGACGATCCGTGCAGCCGGATGTCGCTGCTGGCCGACGACGTGGAGGAGGAGATGCTCGCCGCCGCCGGGAAGCTGCTCGCGGACACCGACCCGCCGCCCGGACCGGAGGCCGGGCGGAGGGAGTTGAGCGGGTTGGTGGTCGGGTTGCGCGCGGCGCTGCGCGACGTCCGGCGGATCGCCGTCAGCCGGGGCGAGCGGCTGCCGGAGCCCGGTGACCGGGATGAGGCGGGGTAACGGGGCGGCGCCCCCTGCGCGCATCGTGCAACCGTTCGGTTCGCGGCGTGGTCTGGCCCTTCACGAAGGGACCACGAGCGAGTGCGCCCCGGCCCCGGCCTGGCCCGAAGGCCGCCGTCCGCCGCGGACGGGGGGAAGTCGGGCCCCGGGTCGGCGCGGCAGGCGTCGGAGGTGGCGCAGCGGTCCTCGGGCCCCGGGCCGGCGCTCACCCACGCGATGCGCACGCACTACCTCCCACGGCCCACCGGAGCGGGGCAGGAGGACGCCCCGACCGAGTGCCAGGTCTTCCTCCAGGCGACCGGGGGACACCGACGTCGCCGACGACATCGTCGTGAAGGTCGTCGCGACCGAGGCCACGCCGCGCCCGACTCCGCGCCGTCCGCCCCCGCGGCCGACCCCCGCCGGGAGAACGACACCGCGCCGGTGACGGTCGAGTACACCGACCAGCGGGCGACGGGCCGCAACGCGGCGGGCGGGGCGGTCCACCCATGGACCGCCCCGCCCGCCGCGTTGCGGCATCCCGCCGCCTACGGCAGCGCCAGCATCCGCTCCAGCGCCAGCTTGGCGAAGTGCTCGGTCTCCTCGTCGACCTGGATGCGGTTGACGACCTTGCCGTCCGCCAGCGACTCCAGCGTCCAGACCAGGTGCGGCAGGTCGATGCGGTTCATGGTCGAGCAGAAGCAGACCGTCTTGTCGAGGAAGACGATCTCCTTGCCCTCGGGCGCGAAGCGGTTGGCCAGGCGGCGGACGAGGTTCAGCTCGGTGCCGATCGCCCACTTGGAGCCGGCCGGCGCCGCCTCCAGGGCCTTGATGATGTACTCGGTCGACCCGACCTGGTCCGCCGCCGCCACGACCTCGTGCTTGCACTCGGGGTGGACCAGGACGTTCACGCCCGGGATGCGGGCCCGCACGTCGTTCACCGAGTCCAGCGAGAAGCGGCCGTGCACCGAGCAGTGACCGCGCCACAGGATCATCTTCGCGGCCCGCAGCTCCTCGGCGGTCAGCCCGCCGTTCGGCTTGTGCGGGTTGTAGACCACGCAGTCGTCCAGGGACATGCCCATGTCCCGCACGGCCGTGTTGCGGCCCAGGTGCTGGTCCGGCAGGAAGAGGACCTTGGTGGTCGCCCGGTCCTCCCCCTGGTCGAAGGCCCACTCCAGCGCCCGCTTGGCGTTCGACGAGGTGCAGATCGTGCCGCCGTGCTTGCCGGTGAACGCCTTGATGTCGGCCGAGGAGTTCATGTACGAGACCGGCACCACCTGCTCGGCGACGCCCGCCTCGGTGAGCACGTCCCAGCACTCGGCGACCTGCTCGGCGGTGGCCATGTCGGCCATCGAGCAGCCAGCGGCCAGGTCGGGGAGGATCACCTGCTGGTCGTCGCCGGTGAGGATGTCCGCCGACTCGGCCATGAAGTGCACGCCGCAGAAGACGATGTACTCCGCGTCGGGCCGGGCCGCGGCGTCCCGCGCGAGCTTGAAGGAGTCGCCGGTGACGTCCGCGAACTCGATGACCTCGTCGCGCTGGTAGTGGTGCCCGAGGACGAAGACCTTCTCGCCCAGCTTGGCCTTGGCGGCGCGGGCGCGCGCGACCAGGTCCGGGTCGGAGGGCGCCGGCAGGTCACCGGGGCACTCCACGCCGCGCTCGCTCTTCGGGTCGGCCTCGCGGCCGAGGAGGAGCAGCGCCAGCGGGGTGGGCTGGACGTCCAGGGGCTGGGCGGTGGTCACGACACGCACCCTCTCTTCTCTGCGGAAAGTCCTTGCGGACGGTCTCTGCGGGGACGGCGGGATGCGCTGCGGCTCCGCCTTTTCGTCTATTTGACGCTATCTATCATAGCCGGTTCACGTCACTTTGACGATGGCCATAGTGTCGATGTGACGCACCAGCCGCGTGGCCCGCGGGCCACCCCGCCCGCCGGTCGGGCCTGGGGCGTCCGCCCGTCGGTGTGCGAGCATGAAGAAAGAGAAGGACAGATCACGCGCAGCCGGAATTAATCCGGGACGCCGCCGGTTGGAACTGTTCGCAACCGATGGCAAGCGGTCCGTACAACCCGGGAGAGATGTAGATGAGCGTTCAGGACGAGACCACCGTCACCGACGGCATCATCCTGTCCGACGCGGCCGCGTCGAAGGTCAGGACCCTGCTGGAGCAGGAAGGCCGGGACGACCTCGCGCTGCGCGTCGCGGTCCAGCCCGGCGGCTGCTCGGGCCTGCGCTACCAGCTCTTCTTCGACGAGCGCTCGCTCGACGGCGACGTCGTCAAGGAGTTCGACGGCGTCAAGGTCGTCACCGACCGGATGAGCGCTCCCTACCTGGGCGGCGCCTCCATCGACTTCGTCGACACGATTGAGAAGCAGGGCTTCACGATCGACAACCCGAACGCCACGGGCTCCTGCGCCTGCGGCGACTCCTTCAGCTGACCCTGCCCGGGCCCACGGGCCACGGCACGTGAAAGGCGGCACCCTCGGCCGGGGGTGCCGCCTTTTCGTGCGTCCCGCCGCCGGTTACCGCGGCGCCACCGACTTGCCGGACGTGGCGTCCACCACCGTCCGGCCGTCCAGCGGCTTCTCCAGCGTCACGGTCTTGCTGAAGTCCTTGGCGATCTTCACGCAGATCTGGCCGGGGTGCTTGTCCTTCCCGGTGACCGTGACCCGCACCGTGCCGCCCGACTCCTGCACGCCGGCCGTGTAGGTGCTGCACACCCCGCCCCAGAAGTGGACGGTCAGCGTCCGGCCGTCGTCCGCCACCTGGTAGCCGGACAGCGTCATCGCGGTGGTCCCCGGCCGGGACGGCTTCGGGCCCGCCGGTTCACTGCCCCGCAGGAACTTCGGTTCCACCGCGGTCCCGGCGATCGTCGAGGTGGTGCCCGGCGTACCCGCGGCGCCCGGCGTGCGCACCGTGTACAGCCAGGACGGCACCAGCACCTGCCCGCCGTGCGAGTACCGCACCGCGAGCCCGAAGGCCGCACCGGTCACCTCGGACACCGCCGGCTTGCCGTTCGGCGACGGCTCGCAGGGCGCTATCCCGCCGCCCTGCGGGGCCTTGTCGCCCTTCTGCTGGAAGGTGGGCGCCGACGGGCAGTGGGCCAGCGGGTGCATCGTCCGACCGTCGCCGTTCAGCTCGCTCAGCGTCGTCCTGGCGTCCCGGACGGGGTACTCCGCCCCCTTCGTCGGATTCGCCAACTCGCCGCTGCCGCCGACCAGTTGTCCGTCCGAACCGACCTGGAGCCGGCTCTGCCAGCCGAACGTCGGCAGCCCGCCGATCACCGGGTCGGCGGTCACCACCCGCACCGCGGCGAACGTCTGGTGCGCGTCGAGCCGGGCATCCGGCTGGCCGAGCGCGGCCAGCACCGGCCGCACCGCCTGCCGGGCCGTCGCCTCGGACGCCGGACCGCTGCCGGCGTCCCCACCGGCCCCGCTCCCGGCGTCCGCACCGTCCGTCCCGCCCCGGTACGACGGACAGCCCGACCGGCCGTCGGTCAGCGGGCACTTGGTCCCGTCGCCGCCGCCGAACCGGCTGAACACCCAGTTCCCCGCGCCGGTCTTGGCGACCCGCAGCGTGGTGCCCCGACCGTCCGGCCCCGGCGTGCCGACCGCCCACCAGGTGCCGTCCGACCGCACCGATCCGGCCACGTCCAACGCCTTCGCCAGTCGCGCCACGGCGGACTGGTCGATTCCGCCCGTGGGCCGGTAGACGGGTGCGGACCGCGGGCCGTCGGGGAGCTTGCCCACCACGCGGTACTGGTCGTGGTGCGGGGCCGGCTCGCCGACCGCGATCGACGCCGAATCCAGCGCCAGCGGCGGCGGCCCGCCGTCGGCCGCGCCGGCCTGCCCGGCGCCGTCGGACGCGGACGAGGCCCAGTACGCCGCGCCGCCTCCGACGGCCAGCACCGCGCCGGCCACCGACGCGACCACCAGGGGAGTGCGCCGGCCGCGCCGTTCGGGTCGGGTGGCCTGGGGGGTGTCCTGGCTCTGCGGGGTCTCCTCGGTGCTCACCGCTCGCTCCTTCAGCTCCGCCGGTCATCTGACGTGCCACCCGGCAGGGTGGACGCCGATGGGACGGAACAGGGGCGCGGACGGTTCCCCGCACGCCGTCCGCCCCGCCGCCCCGCACCCCCTGTGACGGCCCTCACAACAGACGGTGCGCACCACAAGAGACGCCCGTCAGCCCCGCTTGAAACGCCCTATCATGAGGTGTTTTCGCGCTTTTCGAAGTGTCCAGGAATGGGCAGATGCCGGGCCCCTCGCCGGGTAGCGTTGCCCTCCGTCCGCCCGACCCCACGCCCTCCGCAGGAGCAGACCCGCCGTGCGTATCGCAGTCTCCGGCTCCATTGCCACCGACCACCTGATGACCTTCCCCGGCCGCTTCGCCGACCAGTTGGTCGCCGACCAGCTGCATACGATCTCCCTCTCCTTCCTGGTCGACCAGCTCGACGTCCGCCGCGGCGGGGTCGCGCCCAATATCTGCTTCGGCATGGGCCAGCTCGGCATCCGGCCGATCCTGGTCGGTGCCGCGGGCAGCGACTTCGAGGAGTACCGCGCCTGGCTCGACCGGCACGGTGTCGACACCCACTCGGTGCACATCTCCGAGGTCCTGCACACCGCCCGCTTCGTCTGCACCACCGACGCCGACCACAACCAGCTCGGCTCCTTCTACACCGGTGCCATGAGCGAGGCCCGGCTGATCGAGCTCCAGACGGTGGCCGACCGGGTCGGCGGCCTGGACCTGGTCCTGATCGGCGCGGACGACCCCGAGGCGATGATCCGGCACACCGAGGAGTGCCGGACCCGCGGCATCCCCTTCGCCGCCGACTTCTCCCAGCAGATCGCCCGGATGGACGGCGAGAACATCCGCCTCCTCATGGAGGGCGCGACCTACCTCTTCAACAACGAGTACGAGGCCGGGCTCATCGAGTCCAAGACCGGGTGGACCGCCGAGGAGATCCTCGCCAAGGTCGGCACCCGCGTCACCACCCTCGGCTCCAACGGCGTCCGCATCCAGCGGGTCGGCGAGCCGGACATCGAGGTCGGCGTCGCCGAGGAGAAGGTCAAGGCCGACCCGACCGGCGTCGGCGACGCCTTCCGCGCCGGCTTCCTGTCCGGCCTGGCCTGGGGCGTCGGCCTGGAGCGCGCCGCCCAGATCGGCTGCATGCTGGCCACCCTGGTCATCGAGACCGTCGGCACCCAGGAGTACGAGCTGCACCGCAGCTCCTTCATGGACCGCTTCACCAAGGCGTACGGCCACGACGCCGCCGGCGAGGTCCGTCAGTTCCTGGTCTGACCCACCGGGCCGCCCGGCCTCAGACGCGGCGCCGCACCACGTAGGCGGCGCCGCGTTCCGCCGGCTCCTCGCCGACGTACTCCTGCTCCCGCATCGCGCACCACGCGGGGATGTCCTGCCGGGCCGCCACGTCGTCGGCGAGCACCGTCACCGTCCCGCCGACCGGCACCTGGTCGATCACCTTCGCCAGCTCGATGACCGGCACCGGGCAGCGCCGGCCGAGCGCGTCCACCACCACCCCCGGCGCCGCCGCCGGCTCGGCGACCGCCGCCGGTTCCGCCGCCCGGCGCGCCGGCTCCTCCACGGGCACCCCGAACCGCTCCCGCACCGACCGCACCGCCTGCGGCAGCACCGTCAGGAACCGCTCCACGTCCGCCGCCTCGGTGCCGTACGGCAGCGACACCCGGACGTTCCCCTCCGACAGCACCCCCATCGCCCGCAACACGTGGCTCGGCGTCAGGGTGCTGGACGTACACGACGAACCGGAGGAAACGGAGAACCCGGCCCGGTCCAACTCGTGCAACAGCGCCTCGCCGTCGACATAGAGACAAGAGAAGGTGACGAGGTGCGGCAGCCGCCGCACCGGATCGCCGACCACCTCCACGTCCGGCACCAGCTCCGGCACCCGCGCCCGGATCCGGTCCACCAGCCCGCCGAGCCGCACCGCCTCGTCGGACCCGCCCTCCGCCGCGGCCCGCAGCGCGCGCAGCGCGGCCGCCGCGGCCACCACCGCCGGCAGGTTCCCGAAACCCGGGCTGCGCCCCGACTCCCGTTCGTCCAGCGGCCCCTGGGGCGCGAACCGGGTCCCCTTGCGGACGACCAGCAGCCCGACCCCGGGCGGCCCGCCCCACTTGTGCGCGCTCGCCGTCAGCACCGACCAGGCACCGGGCACCGGTCCCCACGGCACCGACTGCGCCGCGTCCACCAGCAGCGGCACACCGGCCTCCCGGCAGCGCGCGGCCACCTCCTCCACCGGCTGTGCGGTGCCCACCTCGTGGTTGGCGGACTGCAGGCACACCAGTGCCGCGTCCCCGCCGAGCGCGTCGGCCACCGCGGCCGCCGCCACCCGGCCCGTCCGGTCCACCCCGACCTCCGTCACGGTCCCACCGGCCGCGGCGTGCACCTCGGCGACGTGCAGCACCGCGGAGTGCTCCACCGCGGAGTGCACCAGCCGCCGTCCGACACGCCGACGGGCCGCCAGGACGCCGAACATGCCGGCATGCACCGCATGCGTCCCCGAAGGGGTGAACGTCAGCTCGTCGGGGCGACACCCCACGGCGTCCGCGGCGGCCTCCCGCGCGGCGTCCAGCAACAGCCGGGCCCGTCGCCCCTCGCGGTACAGGCGGGCCGGATCGGCCCACCCCTCGTCGAGCGCGGCGAGCAGGGCCTCCCGGGCGACCGGGTGCAGCGGAGCGGCCGACGCCGCGTCGAAGTAGGGCACGTACGAGACGGTAGAGCACCCTCGGTGGGGTCGCCGGGCGGGCCGTCAGATGCCCCGCGGCGGGGGGCGATCGGGGCCCACGACGCCGGTGGGGGAAGGGCTCGGCCACCCCTTAGGGGTGCGATGCGGCGCGTTGGGCACCCTCCCCGCGCGACCCCAAATAGCGTCCAGTAGGGTTTGGTCCGCATAAACATCCAAACCCCTGCCCGAAGCAGGGCGGCGACCGACCAGCGAGTAAGGCCGCAGCCGACCGCTCGGGCGAGACTCTCGGGAAGGCGCTACGTGAGTCCCAACGGCTCCGACCGCTCGTCGCGGCGCCCGATGCGGCGGAAGCTGCCGCAGGTGCTTGCTGCGGGCCTGGTCCTGGCGACCGCGACTGGTTGCACATACAAGGACTTCCCCCGCCTCGGCATGCCAACGCCCGTCACCGACGAGGCGCCGCGGATCCTCTCTCTTTGGCAGGGCTCCTGGGCCGCCGCCCTCGCAACGGGCGTGCTGGTCTGGGGCCTGATCATCTGGAGCGTGATCTTCCACCGTCGCAGCAGGACCAAGGTGGAGGTCCCCGCCCAGACGCGGTACAACATGCCGATCGAGGCGTTGTACACCATCGTCCCGTTCATCATCATCGCGGTGCTGTTCTACTTCACCGCGCGTGACGAGAGCGCGCTCCTCAAGACGTCCAAGAAGCCGGACCACGTCATCAACGTCGTGGGCTTCCAGTGGAGCTGGGCGTTCAACTACCTGGAGAACGTCGACGGCAACCCGAAGACGACGAACATCAATTCTCCGGAGCTCAAGGCGGTCCCGGACAAGTGGAAGAAGTCCGCGCCGCAGGGTGCGGACGGCGTCTACGACTTCGGCACGCCGGCCACGCGCAACCCGCAGACCGGCAACCCCGGCCCGACGCTCTGGCTGCCGAAGGGCGAGACGGTCCAGTTCGTGCTGACCTCGCGGGACGTCATCCACTCCTTCTGGGTGGTGCCGTTCCTGATGAAGCAGGACGTCATCCCGGGCCACACCAACGTATTCGAGGTGACCCCCAACAAGGAGGGCACCTTCATGGGTAAGTGCGCGGAGCTCTGCGGCGTCGACCACTCCCGGATGCTCTTCAACGTCAAGGTCGTCTCGCCTGCCAAGTACCGGCAGCACCTGAAGGACCTGGCGGCGAAGGGACAGACCGGGTACCTGCCGGCGGGTATCGAGCAGACTGACCACGCCAGGAATGCGGAGACCAAGAACCAGTGAGCATCCTCAACGAACCTCAGGGTGCCGCCGCCGAATCGGCTCCGGCAGCACCACCCGTACGCAAGAAGCAACCCGGTATCGCTGCCGTCAAGTGGCTCACGACCACTGACCACAAGACCATCGGCACGATGTACCTGGCCACGTCGTTTGCGTTCTTCTGCATCGGCGGCGTCATGGCGCTCCTCATGCGCGCCGAGCTGGCCCGCCCGGGTACGCAGATCATGTCGAACGAGCAGTTCAACCAGGCGTTCACGATGCACGGCACGATCATGCTGCTGATGTTCGCGACGCCGTTGTTCGCCGGGTTCGCGAACTGGATCATGCCGCTGCAGATCGGTGCGCCGGACGTGGCGTTCCCGCGGCTGAACATGTTCGCCTACTGGCTGTACCTCTTCGGCTCGCTGATCGCGGTCGCCGGGTTCCTCACCCCGCAGGGTGCCGCGGACTTCGGCTGGTTCGCCTACTCGCCGCTCTCGGACGCGGTGCGTTCGCCGGGCGTCGGCGCCGACATGTGGATCATGGGTCTGGCCTTCTCCGGCTTCGGCACGATCCTCGGTTCGGTCAACTTCATCACCACCATCATCTGCATGCGAGCCCCGGGCATGACGATGTTCCGGATGCCGATCTTCACGTGGAACGTGCTGCTGACCGGTGTGCTGGTCCTGCTCGCCTTCCCGGTGCTGGCCGCCGCGCTGTTCGCCCTGGAGGCGGACCGCAAATTCGGTGCCCATGTCTTCGACGCGGCCAATGGCGGCGCCCTGCTATGGCAACACCTCTTCTGGTTCTTCGGCCATCCAGAGGTGTACATCATTGCCCTACCGTTCTTCGGCATCATTTCCGAGGTCATTCCGGTCTTCTCCCGGAAGCCGATGTTCGGTTACGTCGGCCTGATTGCCGCGACGATTTCCATCGCCGGTCTTTCGGTGACGGTGTGGGCGCACCACATGTACGTGACCGGCGGTGTGCTGCTGCCGTTCTTCTCCTTCATGACATTCCTGATCGCCGTCCCGACCGGTGTGAAGTTCTTCAACTGGATCGGCACGATGTGGAAGGGCTCGCTGTCCTTCGAGACGCCGATGCTCTGGGCGATCGGCTTCCTGATCACCTTCACCTTCGGTGGTCTGACCGGCGTCATCCTGGCGTCGCCCCCGATGGACTTCCACATCTCCGACTCGTACTTCGTCGTGGCCCACTTCCACTACGTGGTCTTCGGCACGGTCGTCTTCGCGATGTTCGCCGGCTTCCACTTCTGGTGGCCGAAGTTCACCGGCAAGATGCTCGACGAACGGCTCGGGAAGATCACCTTCTGGACGCTGTTCATCGGCTTCCACGGCACGTTCCTGGTCCAGCACTGGCTGGGCGCCGAGGGCATGCCCCGCCGCTACGCGGACTACCTCGCCGCGGACGGCTTCACCACGCTGAACACCATCTCCACGATCAGCTCGTTCCTGCTGGGCATGTCGATCCTGCCGTTCCTCTACAACGTCTGGAAGACCGCCAAGTACGGCGAGAAGATCGAGGTGGACGACCCGTGGGGCTACGGCCGCTCGCTGGAGTGGGCGACGTCCTGCCCGCCGCCGCGGCACAACTTCCTCACCCTGCCGCGCATTCGCTCCGAATCCCCGGCGTTCGATCTGCATCACCCGGAGATCGCGGCGCTGGACGCGCTGCACAACGGTCGCGAGGGTGACAAGGCGCTGGCCGGCGGCAAGGAGGCGGGCAAGTGAAGATCCAGGGCAAGATGTTCATCTGGCTGAGCGTCTTCATCCTCGCCATGGCGGTCGTCTACGGCGTGTGGTCGAAGGAGCCGGCCGGTACCACGGCGCTCTTCCTGGCCTTCGGCCTGTGCATCATGGTCGGTTACTACCTGGCCTTCACGGCCCGGCGGATCGACGCGGGTGCCCAGGACAACGAGGACGCCGAGGTCGCGGACGACGCCGGTGAGCTGGGCTTCTTCAGCCCGCACAGCTGGCAGCCGCTCTTCCTCGGCATCGGTGGCGCGCTCGCCTTCCTGGGCGTCGTCTTCGGGTTCTGGCTGCTGTACTTCTCCCTCCCGGTGATCCTCGCGGCCCTCTTCGGCTGGGTCTTCGAGTACTACCGCGGCGAGAACCGCACCCAGTAGTACGCACCAGACGAGAACCGCGGCAGACACGCCGCAAGGTCGGGCCCGGACACCCCAACAGGTGTCCGGGCCCGACCCGTTTGCAGTCCTCCAACGCGCCGCCGAAAGGGATTCTTCGTACGTTTGGGGCATGAGCCACAGACCCCGAACCCGGACGGTGCTGAGCTGCGGCCTCCTGCTCGTGCCCCTCGCGGTGAGCACCACCGCGTGCGGGGGCTCGTCGTCGGAATCGCTCTCGGCCAACCCCTACGACGCGTCCGACCAGATATCCGCGAACATCCCGGCGGACGGCAGGCACAAGGCGGACCCCGACAAGCCGCTCGAGGTCTCCCTCAAGGGCGACGAGTCGCGGATCACGGACGTCACCGCCACCGACTCCACCGGCCGCTACGTCCGCGGCGAACTGAGCGCCGACGGCCGGCACTGGCGCACCACCGTGCCCCTGGCCGCCGGCACGCGCTACACGGTGCAGGTGAGCACCGAGGAGGAGGACGGCACCCCGGGCCGCAAGACCCTGGTGGTCAACACCAAGGACGCGGACGACCGGCTGACCGTCAAGTTCGGCCCGGAGAGCGGCGAGTACGGCGTCGGCCAGCCGGTCACCGCAGAGCTCAGCAAGCCGGTCACCGACCCCAAGGCCCGGGCCGTCGTCGAAAGCGCCCTGAAGGTCGACTCCACGCCCCGCGTGGAGGGTTCCTGGCACTGGGTGGACGGCAAGAAGCTGCACTTCCGCCCCAAGGCCTACTGGCCCACCCACGCCACCATCGCGGTCCACAGCAACCTCGACGGCCTGAAGATCGCCGGGGGGCTCTACGGCGGACCCGCCAAGCCGGTCCGGCTGACCACCGGCGACCGGATCGAGGCCGTCACCGACGCCGCCGCGCACCAGATGACCGTGCTGCGCAACGGCAAGGCCATCAACACCATCCCGGTCACCACCGGCAAGCCCGGCTTCTCCACCCGCAACGGCGTCAAGGTCGTGCTCGGCAAGGAGAGTTTCGTCCGGATGCGCAGCGCCACCGTCGGCATCGCCGCCGGCAGCTCCGACGCCTACGACCTGCCGGTCTACTGGGCCACCCGGGTGACCTGGAGCGGCGAATACGTGCACGCCGCGCCCTGGTCGGTCGGCTCCCAGGGCGCCGCCAACGTCAGCCACGGCTGCACCGGCATGTCCACCGGCAACGCCCAGTGGTTCTTCAACACCGTCCGGGTCGGCGACGTCGTCAAGGTCGTCAACAGCGGAGGGGCCACCATGACGCCGTTCGACAACGGCTTCGGCGACTGGAACATGCCCTGGAAGGACTGGCGCGCCGGCAGCGCGCTCAAGAACCAGGCCGCCACGACCACAGGCGCGGCCGAGCGGCAGCAGAACCCCGCCGCCGACGCCCGGCTCCGCCCGCAGGTCTGAGGGCCGCTCAGGGGCCGTTCACGGCCCCTTCGAGCACCTCGGTCAGGCCGGCACCACGTCCTGGACGAGCCGCCGCCGGCGCAGCAGTCCGGCCAGTGCGTCGGCGAACGCCACCGGGTCGAGGGGATGGGTCACCGCGGCGTCCGCGCGGCTCCAGGTGGCCAGCCAGGCGTCCTGTGGACGGCCGATCAGCAGCAGCACCGGCGGGCACTGGAAGATCTCGTCCTTGACCTGCCGGCAGACGCCCATGCCGCCCGCCGGCGCCGTCTCGCCGTCCAGGACGCAGACGTCGATGCCGCCCTGCTCCAGGGCCTCCAGGACGGCCGGGGCGGTGGCGCACTCCAGGATCTCGATCTGTGGGGCGTCGGGGGCCGGGCGCCGTCCGGCCGCCAGCCGGACCTGCTCGCGGGTGTTGGCGTTGTCGCTGTAGACCAGCACCGTGGCAGTCGCCTGCATCGTTCCTCCACCTTTGTCGCGGACCTGCGTAGCGCGGATACGGCTCCTGATCAAACCGTTGCGCGATGCTACTCCCGGACGGGCCCCGGGCAGGAGAGGGCGTACGGCCCCGAAATGCGGTCGACGGCCCGTCAGGAGCGGCTTTCCCAGGGGCCGTGCGCCATCCGGCGCTGCGCACTTCCCCCCTTCGGGCGACCGTCGAGCCGGCCCGAACGAGCAGCGCATACGCCCTTGACACACCGAACGGCACCCCCCGGAGTGAGGGCGGGATAAGCGACCGACATAATGTCGGTCGTGGCGACAGCAACGACAGTAGAAACCGGGCACGCGCACCCGTCGGTCAATCGGCCGAACCTCACCAGCGTCGGAACCATCATCTGGTTGAGTTCCGAGCTGATGTTCTTCGCGGCCCTCTTCGCGATGTACTTCACCCTTCGATCGGTGACGGGCGAGGCGTATTGGAAGCACTCCGCTGATGCGCTGAATCTTCCGTTCTCCGCGACCAACACCACGATCCTGGTGCTCAGCTCGCTGACGTGTCAGCTCGGCGTTTTCGCGGCCGAGCGTGGCGACGTCAAGAAGTTGCGAACCTGGTTCACGATCACCTTCATCATGGGTGCCATCTTCATCGGCGGTCAGGTCTTCGAGTACACGGAGCTGGTCAAGCACGAGGGCCTCTCGCTCTCGTCCGGCCCGTACGGCTCGGTGTTCTACCTGACCACCGGTTTCCACGGACTGCACGTGACGGGCGGTCTGATCGCCTTCCTGCTGGTCCTGGGCAGGACGTACGCGGCCAAGAGGTTCACCCACACACAGGCCACCGCGGCCATCGTCGTGTCCTACTACTGGCACTTCGTCGATGTCGTCTGGATCGGCCTCTTCGCCACGATCTACCTGATCCGGTAAGAGGTCCGACCGGACTCGCATATCGGACAGACACAGCCAAAGCATCGACGCAGAAGATCCTGACACCGGGGTAATCCGTGAAAAAGCTCTCCGCACGACGGCGCCATCCGCTGGCGGCGCTCGTCGTCCTACTCTTCGCGCTGGCGGTCACTGGGGGGCTGTACGCCGCGTTCGCGCCGGCGAACAAGGCTCAAGCCGATGACGCCGCCCAGTCTCTTGCCATCAAGGAGGGCAAGAAGCTCTTCGCCGTGGGCTGCGCAAGCTGCCACGGCACCGGCGGTCAGGGCAGCTCCGACGGCCCGAGCCTGGTCGGCGTGGGCGCCGCCGCCGTCGACTTCCAGGTCGGCACCGGCCGCATGCCCGCCCAGCAGCCCGGCGCCCAGGTGCCGAGTAAGCGGAACATCTACAACAACGCCCAGATCGACCAGCTCGCGGCCTACGTCGCGTCGCTGGGCCCGGGCCCGTCCGTGCCGGACAAGGCGCAGTACAGCGCCGACGGTGCCGACATCGGCAAGGGCGGCGAGCTGTTCCGCACCAACTGTGCCCAGTGCCACAACTTCACCGGTAAGGGCGGCGCCCTCACCAACGGCAAGTTCGCACCGACGCTCGAAGGCGTGGACCCGAAGCACATCTACGAGGCCATGCAGACCGGCCCGCAGAACATGCCCTCCTTCGGTGACGGCAGCCTGAGCCCGCAGAACAAGAAGGACATCGTCGCGTACCTCGGCGCCGTCAACGGCGACAAGACCGCGAGCCCCGGCGGTATGGAACTCGGTGGTCTGGGCCCGGTGACCGAAGGTCTCTTCGGCTACATCTTCGGCCTGGGTGCGTGTGTCGCGGTCGCCATCTGGGTCGCAGCCCGGACTACGAAGGCCAAGAAGTCATGAGTGAGACAGAAGAAAACCTTCCCAGTGAGCGGGAGACGCCTCACGAGGGCGCGGTGGGGAAGGCGGGCAACCCCTTCGCCGACCCCGGGCTGCCGCCCCACGAGCACCGCATCCAGGACATCGACGAGCAGGCCGCCAAGCGCTCCGAGCGCACCGTCGCCATGCTCTTCCTGGTGTCCATGCTCGCCACCGTCGCGTTCATCGCGTCGTACGTGGCCATCCCGATCGACAAGATCGTCTACATCTTCCCGATCGGTCACGTCAGCGGGCTGAACTTCGCCCTCGGTCTGACCCTGGGCGTGGCGCTCTTCTGCATCGGCGCCGGCGCGGTCCACTGGGCCCGCACGCTGATGTCGGACGAGGAGGTCGCCGACGAGCGGCACCCGATCGAGGCCACCCCCGACGTCAAGGCCAAGGTCCTCGCGGACTTCGCCCAGGGCGCCAAGGAGTCGCAGTTCGGTCGGCGCAAGCTGATCCGCAACACGATGTTCGGTGCGCTGGCCCTGGTGCCGCTCTCCGGCGTCGTGCTGCTGCGCGACCTCGGCCCGCTGCCCGAGAAGAAGCTGCGGACCACCGGCTGGAAGAAGGGCATCCGCCTGGTCAACCAGTCGACGAACCTCCCGCTGCGTCCCGAGGACATCGCGGTCGGCTCCCTCACGTTCGCCAAGCCCGAGGGCCTGGAGGAGAACGACGAGGACTTCGCCAACAAGATCGCCAAGGACGCCCTGATGCTCGTGCGGATCCAGCCGCAGAACATCAAGGACAAGCAGGAACTCGCCTGGTCGCACGAGGGCATCGTGGCGTACTCGAAGATCTGCACCCACGTGGGTTGCCCGATCAGCCTGTACGAGCAGCAGACGCACCACGTGCTCTGCCCCTGCCACCAGTCGACCTTCGACCTTTCCGACGGCGGTCGGGTGATCTTCGGCCCGGCCGGTCACGCCCTGCCGCAGCTGCACATCACGGTGAAGGACGGCTTCCTCGAGGCCGCAAGCGAGTTCGCGGAGCCCGTCGGCCCGAGCTTCTGGGAGCGCGGATGAGTAACGAGACGACCGCGACCACTACGCGCCGCGGCCAAGCGCCACGGGGCGAGCGGATCGCCGACTGGGCGGACGGCCGGCTGGGCATCTACAGCCTGGCCAAGTCCAACATGCGCAAGATCTTCCCGGACCACTGGTCCTTCATGCTGGGTGAGGTCGCGCTCTACAGCTTCATCATCATCATCCTGACCGGTGTCTACCTGACGCTGTTCTTCCACCCGAGCATGGCCGAGGTCACCTACCACGGGTCCTACGTGCCGATGCACGGGATCAGGATGACCCAGGCGTTCGAGTCGACGCTGAACATCAGCTTCGACGTGCGCGGCGGTCTGCTGATCCGGCAGATCCACCACTGGGCGGCGCTGGTCTTCCTGGCCGCGATGATGGTCCACATGATGCGGGTGTTCTTCACCGGTGCGTTCCGCAAGCCGCGTGAGGTCAACTGGCTCTTCGGCTTCCTGCTGTTCGTCCTGGGCATGTTCACCGGCTTCACCGGTTACTCGCTCCCCGACGACCTGCTGTCCGGCACCGGTGTCCGCTTCATCGAGGGCGTCATCCTGGCGATGCCGCTGGTCGGCTCGTACCTGCAGATGTTCATCTTCGGTGGCGAGTTCCCCGGGCACGACATCATCCCGCGGTTCTTCACGGTCCACGTGCTGCTGCTGCCGGGCATCATGCTCGGCCTGCTGGTGGCGCACCTGATCCTGGTCTTCTACCACAAGCACACGCAGTTCCCGGGTGCCGGCAAGACCAACAACAACGTGGTCGGCATGCCGCTGCTGCCGGTCTACATGGCCAAGGCCGGAGGCTTCTTCTTCCTGGTCTTCGGTGTGATCTCGGTGATCGCCGCGGTCGCCAGCATCAACCCCGTGTGGGCCATCGGCCCGTACCGGCCGGACCAGGTGTCCACCGGTGCGCAGCCGGACTGGTACATGGGCTTCGCCGAGGGCCTGGTGCGCGTCATGCCGGGTTGGGAGTGGGACTTCTGGGGCCACACCATCAACTTCGGTGTGCTGATCCCGATCCTGGTCTTCCCGCTGGTCCTGGTCGCCATCGCGGTCTACCCGTTCATCGAGTCCTGGGTCCGTGGCGACAAGCGCGAGCACCACATCCTGGACCGCCCGCGCAACGTGCCCACCCGTACCGGCTTCGGTGTGGCCTGGCTCGTCGCGTACTTCGTGATGCTGATCGGTGGCGGCAACGACCTGTGGGCGACGCACTTCCACCTGTCGATCAACTCGATCACCTGGTTCGTCCGGATCGCGTTCTTCGTCGGGCCGGTGCTGGCCTTCATCGCCACCAAGCGGATCTGCCTGGGCCTCCAGCGCCGCGACAAGGACAAGGTGCTGCACGGACGCGAGTCCGGCATCATCAAGCGCCTGCCGCACGGTGAGTTCATCGAGGTCCACGAGCCGCTCAACCAGGAGCAGCTGCACGTCCTGACCCAGCACGAGCAGCCCGAGCCGCTCGAACTCGGTCCCGAGGTCGACGAGAACGGCGTCCGGCGCAAGCTCAAGCGCACGCAGAAGCTGCGCGCCAAGCTCTCCAAGGGCTACTACGGCGAGGACAACGTCATCCCCAAGCCGACCGTCGAGGAGTACAAGGAGATCACCAGCGGCCACGGCCACCACTGATCCCCGCGGGCGCGGCACCGCCGCGCACCGCTGGTAGTACGCCACCCAGAGGGCCCCGTCCACGGATAGGACGGGGCCCTCCGGCATGCCCGCGGCTCGATAGGGTGAGCGGCACAAGCAGGAGACGAACCAGGAGCGTGGACCATGAACGTTGTGACCCCGGTGGGCGGCGGCAGCGTGGCGGACCGCTCCTGGCCGGCCGTACTGAACGCCCTCCTCGACGGCCGCGACCTCACCGCCGACGACACCGCCTGGGTCATGGACCGGATCATGCGGGGCGAGGCCACCGACGCGCAGATCGCCGGCTTCGCGGTGGCGCTGCGCGCCAAGGGCGAGACCGTCGCGGAGATCTCCGGTCTGGTCCGGACGATGTACGCGCACGCCAGCCTGATCGAGGTGCCCGGCCCCACCGTCGACATCGTCGGCACCGGCGGCGACGGGGCGAACACCGTCAACATCTCCACCATGTCGGCGATCGTGGTCGCCGGCACCGGCGCCAAGGTCGTCAAGCACGGCAGCCGCGCCGCTTCCTCGGCCAGCGGCGCCACCGATGTCCTGGAGAAGCTGGGCGTCAACCTCGACCTCACGCCGCGGCGGGTCGTCGAGGTCGCGGCCGAGGCCGGGATCACCTTCTGCTTCGCGGCCAAGTTCCACCCCGCGCTGCGCCACGTGGCGGCCGCCCGCGGCCAGCTGGGCATCCGCACGACCTTCAACGTGCTGGGTCCGCTGACCAACCCGGCCCGGGTCAAGTCCCAGGCCACCGGGGTCGCGGACGCCCGGATGGCGCCGATCCTGGCCGGCGTGCTGGCCGAGCGCGGCTCGTCCGCACTGGTCTTCCGCGGCGACGACGGGCTGGACGAACTGACCACCACCGCCACGTCCCGGGTGTGGATCGTGCAGGACGGCCGGGTCCGCGAGGAACCGTTCGACCCGCGCGACGTCGGGATCGACCTGGTCCCGGTGGAGGCGCTGCGCGGCGCCGACGCGTCGTACAACGCCGAGGTGGCCCGACGGCTCCTCGACGGCGAGCGGGGCCCGGTGCGGGACGCGGTGCTGCTGAACTCCGCCGCCGCGCTGGCCGCGCTGGAGCCCTGCGACGCCCCGCTGACCGAGCGGATCCGCGCCGGCCTCGACAAGGCCGCCGCGGCGCTCGACTCGGGGGCCGCCAAGCGCTCGCTGGAGCGCTGGGTGGCGGCCAGCAACGCCTGACGACGATGTGACGCAGCTCCCGGTCCGGAATGCGGACCGGGACTTGCGCCCGGATGATCGTGTGGCATGATTCTGCGCAGGTCACGAGTGACAGCGATGTAGGCCCCGGCCCGCTGTCCGGCAACCCTCCTTCCGTGGCGGGGTGCCCCGGGTGATGACCAGGCCGCAGGCAGCGAGGTCTGCGGCAAGCGCGGATCCCTCGCCAGGGATCCTGGTCCCCGAGGGAGTCCTTCCGTGATGAAGCGAATGCGCTAGGGCCCACGGCCCCTCTTTGCGCCACCCTTTTCTCTCCACGCTGCGGCGTCGTGCCGGGCGGGTCCCGCGTACCTTTCGCGTACCGTGCGACGCCCCCCGCCGCAGCGAATTCGCTCATGCCTTCCGGGAGTTCGCCATGTCCGTTTCCGCTGCCGCCGACCGTTCCGTCTGTGCCCCGCTGCCCGTGCTGGGCCGGGACGTCCTGGTCCCGCTGGTCACCGGCGGCGAGGCCGTCTACGCCGCGCTCGACTACGCCGCCAGCGCGCCGGCGCTCCAGCGGGTCTGGGACGACGTCGCCGCCTACGCCCCGTACTACGGCAGCGTCCACCGCGGCGCCGGCTACCTCTCGCAGCTCTCCACCGACCTCTTCGAGAACGCCCGCAGCACCGTCTCCGACTTCCTCGGCTGCCGCACCGACGACCAGGTGGTCTTCACCCGCTCCACCACCGACTCGCTGAACCTGCTGGCCGCGGCCCTGCCGCAGGGCACCCGGGTGTTCGTCTTCGAGACCGAGCACCATGCCTCGCTGCTGCCCTGGGAGCGCCGCGCGGACGTCTCCGTGACGTACCTCAACGCGCCGCGCACCCCGCAGCAGGCGGTGGACACCCTGGAGCAGGCGCTGGCCGCCCGCGAGCCGTACGGCCCGGCGCTGGTCTGCGTCACCGGCGCCTCGAACGTCACCGGCGAGCTGTGGCCGGTGCGGGAACTGGCGGCCGCCGCGCACGCCCACGGCGCCCGGATCGTGCTCGACGCGGCCCAACTGGCCCCGCACCACCCGGTGGACCTCGCGGAACTCGACGTCGACTGGGTCGCGTTCTCCGGCCACAAGCTGTACGCGCCGTTCGGCGCCGGCGTACTGGCCGGGCGCGCCGACTGGCTCCTGGCCGCCGAGCCGTACCTCGCCGGCGGCGGCGCCAGCCGGAAGGTCGCCCGCCGGACCGACGGCGGGGTGGACGTCGAATGGCACGACAGCGCCGCACGGCACGAAGCGGGTTCGCCCAACGTGATCGGCGCCTACTCCATCGCGTCGGCCTGCAAGGCGCTCACCGAGGCGGGTTGGGACACCCTGGTCACCCGCGAGCAGGAACTCATCGACAGCGTGCGGGCGGGCCTCGCGGAGGTCCCCGAGGTTCGCGTCCTCTCCCTCTTCGGCGACGACGCCCCCCGCGTCGGCGTCCTCTCCTTCGTCGTCGAGGGCTGGAACAGCTCGCACTTCGCCGCCGCCCTCTCCGCCGAGTACGGCATCGGCGTCCGCGACGGCCTCTTCTGCGCCCACCCGCTGGTCCGCACCCTGCTGGGCAGCGAGCCGCAGGAGCCCGGCGAGTGCGGCGCCCCCGAGGCGGCACCGGGCGAACGCTCCCTCAACGCCATCCGCGTCAGCTTCGGCGCCGGCACTCCCGACGAACACGTCGAGCGGTTCGTCCGCGCCGTCAAGGAACTCGTCGCGGACGGCGCCCGCTGGAACTACCAGGTGGAGGACGGCCGTTGCGTTCCAGCGCGACGCGCTGTTTGATTCCCACGTTTTTGGCTTTCCCGCCGTGGTGCGTCTCGCTGTTGCGCCTGCGGCGCGGGCTTGTTGTCCGCTGCGCGGGGCGTTCGGGTGGCGGTGTCGGGCCTGCGGGGGTGGTGTGCAGGACTGCTGCGCTTTACGTCCTGCACACCACCCCCTCCGGCCCGCCCCCTCCCGTTGAGGGTGGGTTGAAAGACGGGTGGGTGGTGCTGAGGGCGGGTGGGTTGGTGCTGGTCACCACGGCGTTCACTGGCGACTGTGAATCCATCCATGGAGCCGCAGGGACCCATCAACGCAGGCTCCCACTCGCCTCTTTCCCACCCATCTACGGGAGGGGTCGGGTTGGCGGGTGGTGGGGTGCCCGGACGTAAAGCGCAGCAGTCCGGGCACCCCACCACCCGCCAACCCGACACCGCGCCCTACAAGCCCCGCGCAGCGGCCCCGCGCCGCAGGCGCAAAACAGCAACCCCCACGGCGGGAAAGCCAGCTACGTACGAACAAGCCCCGCGCAGCGGCAACGCGCCGCAGGCGCAAAGGCGAAACCCCCACGGCGGGACGGCCGACAACGTGGGAAGCCCAGCAAAGCGCAGCGCCTACGCATCGAGCCCGATCGAGAACGCCGCCTCGAGGTCGTGCTGGGAGTAGGTGCGGAACGCGATGTGCGTTTCGGTGGAGGCGACGCCGGGGACCTTGCTGATCCGGCCGGGGATGACGTCGGCGAGGTCGTCGTGGTTGGCGACCCGCACCATCGCGATCAGGTCGTGCTGGCCGGTGACGGAGTAGACCTCGCTGACGCCCTCCAGCGCGGCGATCTGCTCGGCGATCTCCGGGATCTGGTCCACGCTGGTCTTGATGAGCACGATCGACGTGATCACGGCTGGCTCTCTCCCTCGGCCGACACTCCGTTGTCCCTGGTGGCACCCACAGTATCCCGCCCGTAGCGGGCCCATGCGTAGAGGAAGCCGAGGGCGAAGCCGACCACGTGGGCGAGGTAGGCGACGCCCGGTCCGGCCGGGTCGTGGCGGGCCGCGTGCCACTGGAGGGAGAACCAGAACAGCAGGACGATCCAGGCCGGGAAGCGCAGCGGCAGGAAGAACAGGAACGGGAAGAGGCTGGTGACCCGGGCCCGGGGGAAGAGGAAGAGGAAGGCGCCGAGCACGCCGGAGATCGATCCGGAGGCGCCGACCAGGGTTTGGTCCGAGCCGGCGTGCGCGGCCGCGTAGCCCAGCAGCGCGAGGTAGCCGACGGCCAGGTAGAAGGCGGTGAAGGGCAGGCGTCCCATCCGGGCCTCGGTCATGCCGCCGAAGACGTACAGGAACAGGACGTTGCCGAGCAGGTGCAGCCAGCTGCCGTGCACGAACAGTGCGGTGAGTGGGGTGAGCAGGGCCCGCGGTGCGCCGCTCCACAGATCGAGCGGAATCACGCCCCAGTGCGCGAAGTACCTGTCCTGGGCGTGGAGCAGTGCCTCTCCGGTGCCGTACGTGTGGTTCAGGCCGGAGACCGGGCCGAGCACGAAGAGTGCGCAGCACAGTCCGATCAGCACGTTCGTCATCCGTGAGAACACCGCGCGCAGCGGGCGGGCGGGGTGGGCCGGCGCCGTCATGAAGTGATCATGGCGCAATGCGGGCACACGGGACAGAGTGCCTCGCCGCGTCCCGGCAGTCGGGCGGGCCCGCGCCGGCCCGCCGTCAGGCCGTAGGGTTACAGGCAGTACGTTGCGTATTTCCGCAGTCCGACGCCGTACCGCGTGAACCGCACCGCTGCCCGAGCACGACGAGCACGAAAGAGGACGACACGATGGCTGTTCCCCTGCCGACGGCGACGACCCGGTGGCGCTGCACGCTCTGTGGCAACCTCACCCGGTTCGACGTGACCCGCCGGTCCAAGGTGGTGGAGTACGTGCACCTGGATCTGGCCGGTGAGCCGTCGGTGGAGGAGCGCGAGGTGGTCAGCGAGACCGTCGAGTCGGTGCGCTGCCGCTGGTGCAACGCGGTCGACCAGATCGAGCTGGTGGACCGTCCGGGCGCGAGCGCCTGAGATCGGAGCGATGCAACCGTGGTGGAACGTCCAGAAGGGGAGCCGGGGGCGGAGCGTGCGGACGCGCCCGGAGGGGTGGCCGACGAGGTGCTCGACCAGCCACTGCCCGAGGGCGTGCGGCGCCGTGTCGTGGCGCTCACCGCGGAGTGGTTCGGGGCGCTGACGGTCGCCGAACTGCCGCCCCCGTTGCGGCAGTACGCCCGTTTCACCCCGACCCGCCGGGCCAAGTTCGCGGGGAACGCGATGGCCGCGGCGCTGGAGGGCGACGCGCTCTTCCGGCAGCGGATCGCGGGCAAGTTCCGGGAGGCCCAGCCGGAGCTGGCCGAGGCGCTGGAGCAGGGGACCCCGCCGGCCGCGGCCGATCCGCTGGACGTGGCGGCCGCGGCGTACGTGCTGCGCCCCGAGGGCTGGGTCAAGTTGGTCGCGGCGGCCGGCGAGGAGGCGCAGCGGGCGCGCGCCGAGCGGGCCGGCCAGGAGGCCGAGCGGGAGTTGGCGCGGCTGCGCGAGGAGCTGGCGCAGGCGCGAGGCGAGGCCCGTACGGAGGCGGACCGGGTCCGGACGGACCTGGAGGCGTCCCGCAAGGAGAACGAGTCGCTCCAGCGGAAGCTGCGCAGTGCCCTCAGTGACGTGCGGCGCGGGGAGGCGGCGGTCCGCAAGGCCGAGGCGGCGCTGGGCGAGGCCCGGGAGCGGGCGGTGCTGGAGAAGACCGCGGCCGACAGCGAACTGCGCCGGCTCAAGGCGCGGGTCGCGGAGGTGGAGGCGGCGCTGGAGGCCAGTCGCCGGTCCACCCGCGAGGGCCGCAGCGTCGAGGACATGCGGCTGCGGTTGTTGTTGGACACCGTGTTGGACGCGGCCCAGGGGCTGCGCCGGGAGTTGGCGCTGCCGCCCGCCGCGGGCCGGCCGGCGGACACCGTGGACGCGGTCGCGCCGGGCCGGATGACGCCCAAGGACATCGCGACCCGTGCGCTGTCGGAGACCGATCCGGCGCTGCTGGACCAGCTGCTGGCGCTGCCGCAGGCGCACATGGTGGTGGACGGCTACAACGTCACCAAGACCGGCTACCCGACGATGCCCCTGGAGAAGCAGCGGCTGCGGCTGCTGGGCGGGTTGGCGGTGCTGGCGGCCCAGACCGGTGCGGAGATGACCTGCGTCTTCGACGGGGCGGAGCTGGCCGCGCCGGTGCTGTTGGCGCCGCCGCGCGGGGTGCGGGTGCTGTTCAGCAAGCCGGGCGTGACGGCCGACGAGTTGATCCGCCAGCTGGTCCGCGCGGAGCCGGCGGGCCGCCCGGTGGTGGTGGTCTCCTCGGACCGGGAGGTGGCCGACGGGGTCGCCAAGGCCGGTGCCCGGCCGGTCGCATCGGCCCTGCTCCTCAAGCGACTTGCACGAACCTGACATTTCCGTCGTTGACCGGAATGGCGTCGGGGAAAACCGCTTGCGCTTCGTATCGGAGCGTCAAATGCCGCTTACGGGCCGTGTGATGTTGGTAAAAGATGGGGCTCCGGGTGCAGTTTTTCCCCGGGAGGATTTGAAGCGATCACAAGTCGGTTACTAAGGTCGGGCCTCGAACCTTCATACAGGTGATTATCCAACCGGGATGGTCAGTGGAGGTACCGCCGAGTCCGTGGTGTTCGCGCGGAGCCGGGGCCTTAGCTCCCCCCACTCCCGGTAGGCGGCTGGAGGAAGAAGGAGCTCGCCCCCGTGGCGTCCCACCGTCGACCCAAGCAGCCGAGCCGTACTCGCGTGACCGTGCTCACCGCGACCGCAGCCGCGGCCGTCGCCCTCTCGTCCCAGGCGGCGCACGCCGACCCCAACCCGTCGAAGAAGGACGTCAAGTCCGAGGTCGACAAGCTCTACAACGAGGCAGAGCAGGCCACCGAGAAGTACAACGGCGTCAAGGAGCAGCAGAACAAGCTCCAAAAAGAGGTCGACGACCTCCAGGACAAGGTCGCCCGCGGTCAGGGCGATCTGAACCAGCTCCGCAAGGGTCTGGGCGCGATCGCCTCCGGCCAGTACCGCAGCGGCAGCATCGACCCGTCGGTCCAGCTGTTCCTCTCCGGCAACCCGGACACGTACCTCGAGAAGGCCGCCACCCTCGACCAGTTGAGCGGCAAGCAGGCCGAGCAGCTCAAGACCATCGCGGACAAGCAGCGCCAGCTCGCTCAGGAGCGCGCCGAGGCCGCGAGCAAGATCCAGGACCTCTCCGAGACCCGCAAGTCGCTCGGGGACAAGAAGGACGAGATCAAGGGCAAGCTCGCCAAGGCGCAGGAGCTGCTCAACTCGCTCACCGCCAAGGAGCGGGCGGCCATGCAGGCCGCGGACGACCGGGCCAACCGCAGCAACGACCGGGTCAACCTCGGCGACGACGTGCCCGCCTCGCAGCGCGGTGCGGCCGCCCTGTCCGCCGCCCAGTCGAAGATAGGGTCCCCGTACGTCTGGGGCGCGACCGGCCCGTCCTCCTTCGACTGCTCGGGCCTGACGTCCTGGGCGTACTCGCAGGCCGGCCAGTCGCTGCCGCGCACCTCGCAGGAGCAGGCCAACGCCGGTAGCCGCATCTACTCGGAGAGCGGCCTCAAGCCCGGCGACCTGGTGCTCTTCTACGGCGACCTGCACCACATCGGCCTCTACGCCGGCAACGGCACCGTGCTGCACGCCCCGAAGCCGGGTGCCGCGGTGCGCTACGAGTCGATCAACAACATGCCGTTCCAGTTCGGCGTGCGGGTCTGACAAGCCTCACAACACCTGCAACCTGCCGCCCGATCGGGCGAATTGCGGCCTGCGCCGCTGACCGGCCGCTCCGCCGGTGACCTGCGAAGTCACCGGCGGAGCGGCTTTTTGCGGGCCCGAAGCGGGCTTTGGCCGGGGTGCCGCGGCGCGGTTACTGTCTGCCCTCGCAGCTGCCGGATCACCGACCGTCCCGCCCGGACGGACAGGGGCTGCACACGGAAGGAGTTGCGGCCCTCGTGGTGTCCCATCGCCGTACCTCGCAGCGCGGCCAGACCACCCTCACCTCGGTCACCGTGCTGTCCGCCGCCCTGGCGACCGCGGCCGCCGCGCTGTCGGCCCAGCCGGCCACCGCCGACCCGTCCGGAGCCCGTACCGGCTCCGCCAAAGCGGCCGTCGCCGGGCACCCCGCCGATGCGACCGACCGGGAGGGCGCGACCGCCCAGGTCGGCAAGCTCTACGAGGAGGCCGAGCGGGCCACCGAGAAGTTCAACGGGGCCGACGCCCGCACCAAGGAGCTGCGCGAGCAGGTGTCGGCCCTCCAGGACCGCGCGGCCCGCACCCAGGAGTGGGTCAACCAGCTGCGGGCCCGGCTCGGTGCGGTGGCCGCCGCCCAGTACCGGTCCGGCGGGCTCGACCCCACCGTCCGCCTGCTGCTCTCCGAACGGCCCGAGAGCTACCTGGAGAAGGCGTCCGCGCTGGACCGGCTGAGTGGCACCCAGGCGCACGAACTGCACCGGCTCCAGGCCGCGACCCGGGAGCTGGAGCAGCAGCGCCGGGAGGCCGCCCGGAAGCTCGCCCAGTTGGAGATCGGCCGGGCCGAGGTGGCCCACCACAAGAAGGACGTCCAGCGGAAGCTGGCGAGCGCGCGGCGGCTGCTCAACGCCCTGCCCTCGGGCGCCCGGTCCGCCTACGAGCGGGCCTCCCGCAGCGACGGGCGGGACGAGATCATCCCCGACCTGTCCGGGGTCGTGGCGGGCTCGGGCCGGGCCGCGGCGGCGGTCGCCGCGGCGCGCGCCGCGGTCGGTGCCCCCTACGCCTGGGGCAGCACCGGGCCCTCGGCCTTCGACTGCTCCGGGCTCACCCAATGGGCCTACAACCAGGCCGGGGTCTCGCTGCCGCGCACCTCCCAGGCGCAGCGCGGCGCCGGCTCCCGCATCCCGCTGTCCCAGGCCCGCCCCGGCGACCTGGTCATCTACCGCTCGGACGCCAGTCACGTCGGGATGTACGTCGGCAACGGGCAGGTCGTGCACGCGCCCTATCCGGGCGCCCGGGTGCGCTACGACCCGGTCGGCATGATGCCGATCTCGGCGATCACCCGCCCCTGAGCCGCGCCCCCTGCGGTGTTGCCCCGGCCGGGGCGCCCTTACGATCGGCCGCATGGCGGAGCACAGGGCGCGAGGCAGGCGGCCGTGGCGGGCCGCACGGGCGGCGGGCTGCGCGGTGCCGCTGCTGGCGCTGCTGGTCCAGCTCACCGGCTGTGCCCCGGCGGACGGGCCCACCGACCAGTACCCGGGGGCCCAGCAGATGCTCGACGCGCGGGCCGACGCCGTCCGCCGGCACGACACCGCGGCCTTCCTGGCCTCCGTCGACCCCCGCGCGACCGGCTTCCGGAGCCGCCAGCGCGCGGTCCTCGACCACCTGGCCGCCGTGCCGCTCGCCGACTGGCGCTACGACCTGGTGTCCACCGGAGCCTTCCCGCTCCCGATCGGCGGCGGCCGGCGGCTGGCCGCGCAGGTCCGGCTGCGCTACCGCCTGAAGGGCTTCGACACCGCGCCGGTCACCAGCTTCCAGTACCTCACCCTCACCGAGCGCGACGGGCGCTGGCTGGTCAGCTCCGACTCCGACGGGGCGGCCGACGGCAAGGGCGGCACCCGTCAGCTGTGGGACCAGGGGCCGGTCCGGCTGGTCCGCGGCCGGCACAGCCTGGTCCTGGGTGGGGCCGGGGACCAGGCGCGGCTGCGCGACCTGGCGAAGCGGGTGGACGCGGCGGTGCCGGCGGTCTCCGCGGTCTGGAAGGGCAAGTGGGCGGGGAAGGTGGTGGTGGAGGCGCCCGACACCGTCGCGGGGATGGCGCAGTTGATGGGCGGTGACGATCCGTCCGGGTACGCCGGGATCGCGGCGGTCACCACCGGGGAGGCGGGCGCGTCGACCGCGGCCCCCGCGGACCGGGTGATCGTCAATCCGGACGCGTACGAGGAACTCAACGACCTGGGCCGCGCGGTCGTCCTCACCCACGAGACCACCCACGTCGCCACCCGTGCGCTCACCACGCCCGCCACCCCGCTGTGGCTCTCCGAGGGGTTCGCGGACTGGGTCGCCTACCGGGAGGTGCACCGCCGGCCGACCACCACCGCGCCGGAACTCTCCCGCGCGGTCGCCGCCGGCCAACTGCCCGCGCGGCTGCCGGGCGACGCCGAGTTCGGCTTCCGGGCCGGTGCGGAGCGGCTGGCCAAGGCGTACGAGGGCGGCTGGTTGGCCTGCCGGTTGATCGCCGAGAAGTGGGGCGAGGACCGACTGATCGCGTTCTACCGGGACACCGGGCGGCGCGGGCTGCGGCCCGCCGCGGCCGGCCCGGTGGCGGCACCGATGGAGGCCCGGACCGCCGCTCCCGCGGTTCCCACCGCCCCGGCCACGGCGCCGGCGGGCGGCGGCAGCGCCCGGTCGAGCGGGCGCAGCGGACTGGTCGAGCGCGCGATGCGTGACCAACTCGGCGTCGGACTGACCGAGTTCACCGCGATGTGGCGCGCGTACCTGCGGCGCGAGCTGCGCTGAGCGAGGGGCGGGCGCCGGGCAGCCCGGTCGGCCCCGCGGCCCGGCCGCGGCCGGTGGCGGCGCGCAGCCGGCGGCAGGCGAGCAGGCAGGCGGCCACCAGCAGGCCGTTGCGCAGCGCCAGCAGGGCGATGCCCCGGGCACTGCTCGTCACCACGTCGGCGAAGCAGACCGGGAACTCCAGCAGGGTCACGCCGGTGGCCAGCAGCACCAGTACGGCCGGCAGGCCCTGCCGGCTCGCCCGTAGGGTCAGGCAGACCGCGGCCAGTCCCACCAGCCACAGCAGGTACTGCGGGCTGATGACCCGGCTGGTGGTGGTGAAGAGCAGCACGGCGGTGAAGGCGGCGTCGCAGAGCACCGCGGGCCCGGCGTGGGCGAGCGGGCCGGCGCGCAGCCGCCAGTGGACCAGCCAGGCCAGCGCGGCGCCGGTCAGGGCCAGCGCCAGGGCGCTGACCAGGGGGACGCCGGGGCCGAGGAACTCCAGCGAGCCGTAGTGCAGTTGCACCTCGCCCGGCCAGCCGGCGTGCCGGGCGACGTGGAGGACCAGGGCCCCGAGCGATTCGACCTCCGTGCCGCGGTCGCGTTGGAAGGTGACGAAGGAGAGCGCGCCGGGCGCCGCCAGGACCGCGGCCAGCGTCAGCCCCGCGGCCCAGGCCGCCGCGTTCGACCACAGGGCGCGGGCCCGGCGGCCGCGCAGTGGTGCCCCGGTCAGCAGCAGGACCGGCCAGACCTTCAACAGCGCGCCGCAGGCGATCAGCGCGCCCGCGGTGCGCGGCCGGCGGGCGGCCGCGAACAGCGCCGCCGCGGCCACCGCCGCCACCATCAGGTCGTAGCGGGCGTAGGAGGTCGGGCCGAGCAGGGCGACGCCGGCGATCCACGCCCAGGCCCCGGTGCGGCGGTGCCCCGGTGCGCGACCGGCCCGGAGGAAGAGGCCCAGCGCCGCCGCGTCCACGACCAGCACCAGGACGAAGAACGCGGTGGCGTACGGGAGGAACGGCAGCAGGTCGGGGGCGAGGACGGGCAGGGCGGCGGCCGGTGGGTACTGCCAGGTGACGTCGTCCAGAGGGAAGGTGCCGGATCGCAGGACCTCGGCCCAGCCCCGGTAGATCCCGGCGACGTCGGTGGTGACGTCCGGGCCGGGCAGCACCAGCACCCGGAAGACGCACAGCAGGAGCAGCGCCCGGGTGGCGGCCCAGACGGCCCAGGCCGCCGCCGACGACTGGGCCAGGCGGCCCGCCGCGGTGTGCCGCGCGGCGTCCTGTGCCCCGCCCGTCCTGCTGTCGGTGCTGGTCATCGTCATCCCGTCGATCGTCCTGCCTGCATGATGCCGGGCGGCGCGGAACGCCCTCGGGCAGGGCCGGTGCGGCGTGGCGGGGCGCCCCGCCCGGTCCGGACCGGCCACCCGGTACTGTCGGCCCGGGACCGCCCGGGCCGCCCCGCGCCGCGTGCGTCGCGCGAGCGCCCCCATCGAGAGACCATCGAGCGCCGAGAGACCACCGTGCACAAGACCCTCATCGTCACCAACGACTTCCCGCCCCGGCCGGGGGGAATCCAGGCGTTCCTGCACAGCATGGCGCTGCGGCTGGACCCGGACCGGGTCGTCGTCTACGCCTCCACCTGGAAGCGGAGCGCGGAGGGCCGCGCGGCCACCGCCGCGTTCGACGCCGAGCAGCCGTTCCCGGTGGTCCGGGACGCCACCACGATGCTGCTGCCGACGCCGCGGGTGACCCGGCGGGCGGTCTCCCTGCTGCGCGAACACGGCTGCTCCGCGGTGTGGTTCGGGGCCGCCGCGCCGCTGGGGCTGATGGCGCCGGCGCTCCGCGCGGCGGGCGCCCGTCGGATCGTGGCGACCACCCACGGCCACGAGGCCGGCTGGGCGCAGTTGCCCGCGGCCCGGCAGTTGCTGCGCCGGATCGGCGAGGGCACCGACACCCTCACCTACCTCGGCGAGTACACCCGCTCGCGGATCGCCGCCGCGCTCACCGAGGACGCCGCCGGCCGGATGGTGCAACTGCCGCCCGGCGTCGACGAGAAGACCTTCCACCCGGGTTCGGGCGGCGAGGCGGTACGGGCCCGGCTCGGCCTCGCCGACCGCCCGGTCGTGGTCTGCGTCTCGCGGCTCGTCCCGCGCAAGGGGCAGGACACCCTCATCGAGGCGATGCCGGCGATCCGGGCGGCGGTGCCGGACGCGGTGCTGCTGGTGGTCGGCGGCGGCCCCTACGAGGAGCACCTGCACGCGCTGGCCACGGAGAAGGGCGTCGCCGACGCGGTCCGCTTCACCGGTGCCGTCCCGTGGGAGGAGCTGCCCGCCCACTACGGCGCCGGCGACGTCTTCGCGATGCCCTGCCGCACCCGCCGCGGCGGGCTGGACGTCGAGGGCCTGGGCATCGTCTACCTGGAGGCGTCGGCCACCGGACTGCCGGTGGTGGCCGGGGATTCGGGCGGTGCGCCCGACGCGGTCCTGGACGGCGAAACCGGCTGGGTGGTCCCCGGGGGCTCCCCGACGGCCGCCGCGGAGCGCATCGTCGCCCTGCTCAAGGATCCCGAGCTGCGCCGCACCATGGGCGCGCGGGGGCGCGCCTGGGTGGAGGAGAAGTGGCGCTGGGACCTGTTGGCGGAGCGGCTGCGGGAGCTGCTGTAGGCGCCGGGCGACGCGTTCCGTCCCGCCGGCCGCGAGCACGGTGCCCCGCACCGCCCTTGAGGGTGCGGGGCACCGTGCTCGCGGCCGGTCGGCGGGTGCGCCGTCAGCCGCGGTAGATCGCCTCGATCTCCTCGGCGAAGTCCTTGGCGACGACGTTCCGCTTCAGCTTCAGCGACGGCGTCACGTGCCCCGACTCCTCGGTGAACTGGGTCGGCAGGATGCGGAACTTGCGGACCGACTCGGCCTTGGAGACCGCCGCGTTGCCGTCGTCGACCGCGCGCTGGACGGCGGCCAGCAGCTCGGGGTCGGCGGCGATCCGGGCGGGCGTCACGTCGGCCGGGTGGCCGTGCTCCTCGGCCCAGCGGGGCAGGAACTCCTCGTCGAGGGTGATCAGCGCGCCGATGAACGGGCGCCCGTCGCCGACCACCATGCACTCCGCGATCAGCGCGTGCGCGCGGATCCGGTCCTCGATGACGGCGGGGGCGACGTTCTTGCCGCCCGCGGTCACGAGTATCTCCTTCTTGCGGCCGGTGATGGCCAGGTAGCCGTCCTCGTCGAGGGTGCCGAGGTCACCGGTGTGGAACCAACCGTCGGAGAGCGCCTCCGCGGTGGCCGTCGGGTTGTTCCAGTACTCCGTGAACAGGTGCTCGCCGTGCAGCAGCACCTCGCTGTCGTCGGCGATCCGGACCACCGAGCCGGGCAGCGGCTGCCCGACCGTGCCGATCTTCTGCCGGTCCCAGGGGTTGAACGCGGTGGCCGCACAGGACTCGGTCAGGCCGTAGCCCTCCAGGACGGTGAAGCCGATGCCGCGGTAGAAGTGGCCCAGCCGCTCGCCGAGCGGGGCGCCGCCGGAGATGGCGTGGGTGGCCCGGCCGCCGAGCACCGCCCGCAGCTTGCCGTAGACCAGGCGGTCGAAGACCTTGTACTTGAGCTTCAGCCCGAACGACGGCCCGCCGGGGGCGTCCAGCGCCCGGCTGTACGCGATAGCGGTCTCCGCCGCCTTGTCGAAGATCTTGCCCTTGCCGTCGGCCTGCGCCTTGGCCCGCGCGGAGTTGTAGACCTTCTCGAAGACCCGGGGGACGCCCAGGATCATCGTCGGCCGGAAGGAGGCCAGGTCGTCGGTGAGGTTCTTGATGTCCGGCGCGTGGCCCAGCTTGATGGGCGCCATCACCGAGGCGACCTCCACCAGCCGGCCGAAGACGTGCGCGACCGGCAGGAAGAGCAGCACGGAGGAGTCGCCGGTGCGGAACAGCGGGCGCAGCCGCTCGACGACGTTGCCGCACTCGGCGAAGAAGCTGCGGTGGCTGAGCACGCAGCCCTTGGGGCGACCGGTGGTCCCGGAGGTGTAGACGATGGTGGCGGGGGAGTCCGCGTCGGCCAGCGCGCTGCGCTCGTCGACCTCCCGGTCGGTGAGGTCGTCACCGGCCGCGCGCAGCCGGGCGATCGCGTCCCGCTCGATCTGCCAGATGTTCGCCAGGTCCGGCAGCCGGTCGCGGACCGACTCCACCGTCGCCTCGTGGGCGGGGCTCTCCACCAGGACGGCCACCGCCCCGGAGTCGCCGAGGATCCACTGGATCTGCTCGGCGGAGCTGGTCTCGTAGACGGGGACGGTGATCGCGCCCGCGCTCCAGATGGCGAAGTCCAGCAGCGTCCACTCGTAACGGGTGCGCGACATCAGGCCGACCCGGTCGCCCGGCTGGATCCCGGCGGCCATCAGCCCCTTGGCGGCGGCCCTGACCTCGGCGAGGAAGGTCGCGGCGGTGACGTCCTGCCAGGTGCCGTTCACCTTCCGTCCCAGGACCGCGACGTCCGGGTACTGTGCGGCGTTGCGGCGGATCAGGTCCGTCAGATTGCCGTCCGCGGGGACCTCGTACAGGGCCGGAAGGCTGAACTCGCGCAAGACTGCTGCTCCTCGAAAGCGCCGGCACCACGACGCTGTGTGCGCACCGGCTGCGGTCCATGATCATGCGGGGGGATTGGACGGGCCGGACGTTACCCATCGGTATTGCTATTGGGATAGGGGGTCGCGGCCAGATGTTCGATGCGTCACATGCTGCGGACACGTCATGGGGACTGCACGCGCAGACTAGACCAGCGCCGAGGTGACCCGAAAGTAACCAACGGGGCCGCCCCCCGCCTCCCGTTGCCGCCCGGAGCGATCTAGGGTGACGCCATGCGCGTGCATGTGGTCAGTGACGTCCATGGCAACAGCCGGGACCTGGCGGCGGCCGGGGACGGGGCCGACGCCCTGGTCTGCCTCGGCGACCTCGTCCTCTTCCTCGACTACGCGGACCATTCGCGCGGCATCTTCCCCGACCTCTTCGGCGTCGCCAACGCCGACGCCCTGGTCGAACTGCGCACCGCCCGCCGCTTCGACGAGGCCCGCGCGCTGGGCCGCCGGCTCTGGGCCGAACTGGACCGCAGCGGCGCCGGCCGGGAGGCGGTCATCGAGGCCGCGGTCCGCCGCCAGTACGCCGACCTCTTCGCCGCGTTCCCCACCCCCACCTACGCCACCTACGGCAACGTCGACATGCCGCGGCTGTGGCCCGAATACGCCGGTGCCGGCACCACCGTCCTCGACGGACAGCGGATCGAGATCGGCGGCCGGGTCTTCGGCTTCGTCGGCGGCGGCCTGACCACCCCGATGAAGACGCCGTACGAGATCAGCGACGACGAGTACGCCGCCAAGGTCGAGGCGCTCGGCGACGTGGACGTGCTGTGCAGCCACATCCCGCCGGACGTCCCCGACCTCTGCTACGACACCGTCGCCCGCCGCTTCGAACGGGGCAGCGCCGCCCTGCTGCACGCCATCCGCACCACCAAGCCGCGCTACGCCCTCTTCGGGCACGTCCACCAGCCGCTGGTCCGCCGGGTCCGGATCGGCGGTACGGAATGCGTCAATGTCGGGCACTTCAACGCGACCGGCCGGCCCTACGTGCTGGAGTGGTGAGGCCGGCGACCGCCGGACGGCCGGGCCGTCGTGGCGGGCCCGCTGGTGTCGGTCCGGGTTCCCCCGCGCGGTAGCCTTCAGCAGCACAGACACCGCGTCATGGGGTCTCCCCCGCTCCACCAAGGTGGCGAGCGGGGGAAGGGTCGGCGGACCGGCACGAATCGGCATGGAGGAGTCACGGCGATGGCCGAACACACCAGCTCGAACATCACGATCGAGGCGGCACCGGCCGAGGTGATGGGAGTGATCGCCGACTTCGCCCGCTATCCGGAGTGGACCGGAGAGGTCAAGGAAGCCGAGATCCTCGCCACCGACGACCGCGGCCGCGCGGAGAAGGTGCGCCTGGTGCTGGACGCCGGCGCCATCAAGGACGACCACACCCTCGCCTACACCTGGACCGGTGAGGACGAGGTCAGCTGGTCGCTGGTCAAGTCGCAGATGCTGCGCGTCCTGGACGGCTCCTACCGGCTCGCCGCGCTCGACGGCGGCGTCCGCACCGAGGTCACCTACCAGCTCACCGTCGACGTGAAGATCCCCATGCTCGGGATGATCAAGCGCAAGGCCGAGAAGGTCATCATCGACCGGGCGCTGGCCGGGCTGAAGAAGCGGGTCGAGGGCCCCACGGCCTCCGGTGCCGAGGCCACCCCCTCCGACGAGGCCGAGAAGCACTGAGCGTGCGCACCGTCCTCGTCACCGGCCCCGGCGGCGCGGGCCGCACCACGCTCGCCGCCGCGACCGCCCTGGCAGGTGCCCGGCAGGGCGCCCGGACCCTGCTGCTCACCCCCCAGGACAGCGCCCCGGAGGCGGTCCTCGGCGTCCGCCCCGGCGTCGCCGCGCCCTCCGCGATAGCCGCGGCCCCCGGCCTGCACGTCCGCCGGATCGACCCCGCCGACCGGTTCCGCCAGGAGTTCCTCGGCTTCCAGGAGCGCGCCGGCGCCGCCCTCGACCTGCTCGGTGCGGCCCCCCTCGACGAGGACGAACTCACCGAACTCCCCGGCTCCGAGTCCTTCGCGCTGCTGCACGCGCTGCGCGCCGCACACGCCGCGGGCACCTGGGACCTGCTGGTCGTCGACATGCCACCGGCCGCCGAAACGATCCGGTTGCTGGCCCTGCCCGCCCAGGTCCGCCGCTACCTGCGCCGCCTGCTGCCGCCCGAGCGCCAGGCGGCCCGCGCGCTGCGCCCGGTGCTCGCGCAGCTCGCCGGCGTCCCCATGCCGGCCCAGAAGCTGTACGAGGCCGCCGAGGGCTGGGAACGCGAACTCGCCGCCGTCCAGCGGGTGGTGGACGCCCCCGACACCTCCGTGCTGCTGGTCACCGACGCCGGACCGGTCGCGGGCGCCGCCCTGCGCCCCCTCCGCGCCGGCCTCGCCCTGCACGGCCGCCGCACCGACGCCCTGCTGGTCAACCGACTGCTGCCGACCGGCTCCGCCGACCCCTTCCTGGCCGGTCTCTCCGGCAGCCAACAGGCCGCCCTGAAGGCGCTGCGCGCGAACTGCCCCGACCTCCCCGTGCACGAGGTCGCGCACCTGGGCCGCGATCCCCAGGGCATCGACGAACTCGACGCGCTGCTCGACGGCCCCGCCGCCGTCCTCGCCGCACCGCGACCGCCCGCCACCGACCCCTGGACCGTCGAGGACCACCTGGCGTCCGACGGCATCCTGCTCTGGCGGGTGCCGCTGCCCGGCGCCGAACGGGACGGCCTCGGGCTGGTGCGCCGCGGCGACGAGATCGTGGTGACCGTCGGCCGCTACCGGCGGATCCGCACCCTGCCCTCGGCGCTGCGCCGCTGCACCGTCTCCGGCGCCGCACTGCGCGACGGCGCCCTGGAGATCCGGTTCACCCCGGATCCGGGGCTGTGGCCGAGGACCGCGCCGAGCGACTGATCCGGACACCCCCGTTCGGGTAACGTCGTAAGACGTAGGACGCCACCGCCGTGCAGGTGTCCGGCCGCCGAGGGCGGCACCGCGCGGCGGCACCGTCCGGTCCGTACCGCCCGCAGGAGTCCACGGAGTCCGCCATGAGTGATGCCACCGAACGCCCCGCCGACCACCGCGTCGAGCCCGACGCCGACGCCTGGAAGACGGCCTGCGCCGAGGACCTCGCCGCGGAGCAGGCCCGCCGCCGGACCGAGTACGGCCCCCAGCCGGGCAGCGCCGCCGAGGAACTGCGCCGGCTCGCCGAGGCGGTGACCGACCGGCTCTCCGCCATCCAGCTGCCCGGTGCCCTGGGCGGAATCGCCGCCAGCAGCGCGGTGAACCAGCTGCTGAAGCAGGCCAAGGCCGCCGTCGAGCCGGTCATCGAGCGCAACCCCGACGTCTTCGACCACCTCGCGGCGGCCGGCTCCGAACTCCTCGCCGCCTACCGCTCGGTGGTGGAGGGCAGCGAGACCCGCTGGACCCGCGACGCCACCGCCGACGACCACGCCCAGGGCCCGTCCGACGACCCGCGCGACGACGGCCCCGCCGGCCCCGAGCGGATCGACCTCGACTGATCCGCTTTCCGCGCCGCTCGGCGGGCGCGAACGACCCCACCTCCGCCGCCGTGAGCGGCGGGGGAGCCGTCCCTGCCTCCGGTACGGTGGATCCCGGCGGGGTTCGAGCGAAAACTGAGGGACACATGGGACTCACCATCGGCGTCGACATCGGCGGCACGAAGATCGCGGCCGGCGTGGTCGACGAAGAGGGGGCGATCCTCGAGACGTGCAAGGTGGCGACCCCGCGGGCCACCGATGCACTGACCGAGGCGATCGCGGACGCCGTCCGCACGGTCGGCGCCGGTCACCACGTCGAGGCCGTCGGCATCGGCGCCGCCGGTTACGTGGACGAGAAGCGGGCCACGGTCCTCTTCGCCCCGAACATCGACTGGCGCCACGAGCCGCTCAAGGACAAGGTCGAACAGCGCGTCGGCCTCCCCGTCGTCGTCGAGAACGACGCCAACGCCGCCGCCTGGGGCGAGTACCGCTTCGGCGCCGGCCAGGGCCACAGCGACGTCATCTGCATCACCCTCGGCACCGGCCTGGGCGGCGGCATCATCATCGGCAACAAGCTGCGCCGCGGCCGGTTCGGCGTCGCCGCCGAGTTCGGCCACATCCGGGTCGTCCCGGACGGCCTGCTGTGCGGCTGCGGCAGCCAGGGCTGTTGGGAGCAGTACGCCTCCGGCCGCGCCCTGCTGCGCTACGCCCAGCAGCGCGCCTTCGCCACCCCCGAGAACGCCGCGGTGCTGCTCTCGCTCGGCGACGGCACCCCCGAGGGGATCCAGGGCCGGCACATCAGCGCGGCGGCCCGCCAGGGCGACCCGGTCGCCGTCGACTCGTTCCGCGAACTGGCCCGCTGGGCCGGCGCCGGCCTCGCCGACCTGGCCTCGCTCTTCGACCCGTCCGCCTTCATCGTCGGCGGGGGCGTCTCGGACGAGGGCGAGCTGGTCCTCGACCCGATCCGCAAGTCGTTCCGCCGCTGGCTGGTCGGCAGCCAGTGGCGCCCGCACGCCCAGGTCCTCGCCGCCCAACTCGGCGGCGAGGCCGGACTGGTCGGCGCGGCCGACCTGGCGCGCCAGGGCTGACGCCGATGGCGGCCGAGCGCGCGGGACGACCGGCGTCCGACACCGAGGTGCCGGCCGGCCCCGGCGCGGCGGCCGCCGAACTCCCGGCCTCCGCCACCGAGGCGGACGGCTCCGCGGTCGTCAGGGTGCTCAGCTACAACATCCGCTCGATGCGCGACGATCAGGCGGCGCTGGCCCGGGTCATCCGGGCCTGCGCCCCCGATCTCGTCCTCGTCCAGGAGGCGCCGCGGTTCTTCCGCTGGCGCAAGGCCGCCGAGCGCCTCGCCCGGGCCAGCGGCCTGGTGTACGTCACCGGCGGTGCCACCACCGCCGGCCCGCTGGTCCTCGCCCACCTGCGCGCGCACGTGGAGCGGACCGAGGACGTCCTGCTGCCGCGTACTCCCGGGCTGCACCAGCGCGGTCTGGCCACCGCCGTGGTGCGCTTCGCCGCGGCCCGACTCGGCGTGGTCAGCTGCCACCTCAGCCTCGATCCGCGGGAGCGCTACGGGCAGGCCGGGCTGCTGCTGGAGCGGGTCGCCGCGCTGGGCGTGCCGCACGCGGTGGTCGGCGGTGACCTCAACGACCGGCCGGACGGCCGCAGTTTCCGACGGATCGCGGCGACCCTCGACGACGGCTGGGCGGCCGCGCCGTGGGGCGGCGAGTTCACCTCCACGCCACACCGGCCGCGGCAGCGGATCGACGCGGTGTTCGGCGCGGGCGGCGTGGAGTTCCTCGGCTGCGGGGTGCCGCGGGGGCTGCCGGGCGTGCGCGCGGAGGACCTGCGGGCGGCCTCGGACCACCTGCCCGTCCTCAGCGCACTGCGGGTGCCGGCCGGCGGCTGACCGCCGGCCGTTCGGCGCCCGCCCTAGACGACCGCGCCGCCGCCCGGCGGCTCCTCGTCGTCCTCCCGGTCGGTGCCCATCCGGGCGAAGAGGGTGGCCAGTCCGCCCACGAAGCCGCCGATGCCCAGCACCGTGATCCACCAGGTGACCGGCTGCTGGAGGAGGACCGTGCCGAGCAGCAGCAACGGACCGCCGAGCACGGCGATCCAGGCGAACTTGGCGGTGGTGTCGGCGCTTGGCAGCGGCGGCGGTTCGGGCGGCGTGAAATGGCCCTCGTCGGTCTCGTCGAAGTCGTCGTCGGAGGGCTCGGCGGGGGTCCAGCTGCGCGGTCCCACACCGGGTGCGAAGACCACGAAGCTGCCGGGGCGCGCCGGGGAGCCGTCGCCGGGCACGGTGTCGGCCGGCCCGGGCGCGCCGGGGTCCGGGGCGTCACCGTCCTTCGCCGCACCGTCCGGCCGTGCACCGTCCTTCACCGCGCTGTCCTTGGCCGCGCTGTCCTTGGCCGCGCCGTCCGTCGTCGTGCCGTCCGGCTGAGCGCCGTCCGTCGTCGCGCCGTCGGCCGCCGGGGCCCGGTCCGGTCGGTCGGTGGTGGACGGGAATTCCGGCCGCTCGCCGTAGCCCGCGACGATCTCGGCCCATGCGGCTTCCTCGTCGAGCGGGTCCCGGGGGTCGCGGGGGCTACGCTCCGCCACTGGCCGCCGTTCCCTCCTGGACCGCGTCCGGCCGGGCCTCCGGCGCGAGCCGGGTGATGAAGGCGTAGCTGTCCTCGAAGATCAGCGGGGCGTCGTGGTCGAGGGTGGCGACGTGGTAGCTGCGCTCCAGCGGCACCTGCCGGACGTCGGTGGACGAGACCCGGCCGAGGATCCGCTCGGAGTCGACGGGCGGGACGACGTGGTCCTGCCGGCTGGTCAGCACCAGCAACGGCTGGGTGACGCGCGGGAGTTCGTCGTCGACCAGCTGGAAGAACTGCCGCAGCGAGTGCGCGGCGTGCAGCGGCACCCGGTCGTAGCCCACCTCGACCGCACCGGGCTTGGCGATGTCGCTGGCGATGCCCTTGGTCGAGCGGACGACGTGCCGGAGCACGGGCAGCAGCGGTGCCGCGGCGTCGTGGACCTTGTTGCCGGGGTTGACCACGGCCACGCCGCTGATCGCGTCGCCGTGCCGGGCGGCCAGTCGCAGCGCCAGCGCGCCGCCCATGGACAGGCCGCAGACGAAGACCTTGGTGCAGCGCTCGGCCAGCGCGCGCAGCTCCCGGTCGACTTCGGCGTACCAGTCCTGCCAGGTGGTGAGCTGCATGTCCTCCCAGCGCGTGCCGTGGCCGGGCAGCAGGGGAACGGAGACGCTCAGGCCCCGGTCGGCGAGGTGTTCGGCCCAGGGGCGGACGGACTGCGGGGAGCCGGTGAAGCCGTGGCAGACGAGGACGCCGACGTCTCCGCCGTCACGGCGGAACGGCTCGGCTCCGGGGAGGAGCGGCACCGGGGGACTCCGATCGGTGAGTTGGCTGGCGAGTTACTTCAGGGTACGCAAAGTGACCGCGGCGGGGTAGGGCCGCGGCCGCCCGGAGCGCCGGGTCGGGGGACCGCCGCGGGGCGCGAACCGTCGCGGACCGGACCCGTGCGCGGCCCGCGGCGGGCCCGCGCGCGGTCGCGTGGCCCGCCGGGGCCCTCGGCGCGCCGCACGGGGGTTAAGGTCAGTGCGTCAGACACAGGAGGCAGTCGGTTGATCTACGGCGCAATGAAGTTTTCCATCGGCGGACCGCTGAGGCTCGCGTTCCGGCCCTGGGTGGAAGGCATCGAGAACGTTCCCGCCGAGGGTCCGGCGATCCTCGCGAGCAACCACCTGTCCTTCTCGGACTCGTTCTTCCTGCCCGCGGTCCTGGACCGCAAGGTCACCTTCATCGCGAAGGCCGAGTACTTCACCTCCCCGGGCGTGAAGGGGAAGTTGACCGCGGCGTTCTTCAAGGGCGTGGGACAGCTTCCGGTCGACCGCTCGGGCGCCCGCGGCGCCGGCGAGGCGGCGATCAAGAGCGGCATCGAGGTGCTGGAGCGCGGCGAGCTGTTCGGCATCTACCCGGAGGGCACCCGCTCCCCGGACGGCCGGCTCTACCGCGGCAAGCCGGGCGGCCTGGCACGGGTGGCGCTGGCCACCGGCGCCCCGGTCATCCCGGTGGCGATGATCGACACCGAGAAGGTGCAGCCGCCCGGCAAGGTCCTGCCGAAGATGATCCGGCCCGGCATCCGCATCGGCAAGCCGCTGGACTTCAGCCGATACCAGGGCATGGAGGGCGACCGCTACATCCTGCGTTCGATCACCGACGAGGTGATGTACGAGATCATGAAGCTCTCGGGCCAGGAGTACGTCGACATCTACGCGACCGCGGCCAAGCGGCAGATCGCCGAGGCGGCCAAGGCCGCGGAGGCGCAGAAGAAGGCAGAGGCGTAGGACGGCGCGGGCCGGCGCCGGCCGACCGGGCCGCCGCCGGACGCGACGGGACGGACGAGCCGAGACCGGGGCGGCGAACCCCGGTGAGGGGTGGGGGCCGGCATGACGGATGCCGACAGAGACGACGCACGGACCGCGGACGGCGCGGCCCGGGACGACCGGGGCGCGCCGCCCGACGGGCGGCGGCAGGCGATGCGGATGTCGGTCGAGCTGCCGCTGTGGCGGGCGCTCACCGGCTACCGGATCCTGACCCTGGTCTACGTGCTGGGCCTGTTCGTGGTCGCCTATCCGCACTACGCGCATCCGCTGGGCGCCGCCGCCTACATGGGCGCACTCACTGCCTGGACCGCGGCGACCTGGCGCCGCACCACGTCCCCCGAGCGCTGCACCCGGCAGTTCCTCGTCGCCGACCTCGGCGTCGCGGTCGGCGGCATCCTGCTGACCTCCGTGATCGACACCCAGGCGCGGATCATGGACGGCGCGGCGACGCTGCCGTCCATCTGGACGGCCGGCGCCGTCCTGGGCTTCGCCATCAAGGGCGGCTGGCGGTGGGCCGCGGTGGCCTCCACCATCGTGGCCGTGGTCAACCTCGTCGAGCGCCAGGAGCTGGCCCGGGACACCGTCCACAACGTGGTGCTGGTGTGGGTGGCCAGCGTCGCCATCGGTTACGTGGTCGAGGTGGCCCGCGCCAGTGAGCGCACCCTGGCCCGCGCGCTCCAGATCGAGGCCGCCACCCGCGAACGGGAGCGGCTGGCCCGCGACATCCACGACAGCGTGCTCCAGGTGCTGGCCATGGTGCAGCGGCGCGGCACCGCGATCGGCGGCGAGGCCGCCGAACTGGGCCGGATGGCGGGCGAGCAGGAGGTGGCGCTGCGCACGCTGGTCGCCGGCGGGTTGCTGCCCCGGCAGCGGGCCGTGCCGGCCGCCGCGGCCGACGGCGACCCCGCGGCCCGCCCGGCGGTCGCCGACCCGCCGCTTCCCGCCGGCCCCTGCGACCTGATGGCGCTGCTCGCCCCGCACGTCGGCGCCGGGGTGACGCTCTCCGGACCGGGCTGCCCGGTCGCGTTGCCGGCCGCCGCCGCGGCGGAGCTGGTCGCCGCCGTCGGCGCGGCACTGGACAACGTACGGGTGCACGTGGGGGCCGACGCCCGCGCGTGGATCCTGGTGGAGGACGAACCGGACGCGGTGCTCGTGACGGTGCGCGACGAGGGCCCCGGCATTGCCGAGGGCCGGTTGGCCGCGGCCGAGCGCGAGGGGCGCCTCGGGGTGGCGCTGTCGATCCGCGGCCGGCTGCGGGAGTTGGGCGGCGGCGCCGAGTGGATCTCGGTCCCCGGTCAGGGCACCGAAGTGGAGTTGAGGGTTCCCACGGGCATCGCGCCCGAGGGCGGACGACGGGGGAGAGCGCGCGCGTGAGTGACGGGACGGGCCTGCGGGTGATGGTGGTCGACGACCACCCGATGTGGCGGGACGCGGTCGCCCGGGACCTGGCGGAGGCCGGGTTCGACGTGGTGGCGACGGCCGGGGACGGACTCCAGGCGGTGCGCCGGGCCCAGGCGGTGGCGCCCGACGTGCTGGTGCTCGACCTGAACCTGCCGGGGCTGCCCGGCGTGCAGGTGTGCCGGCAGCTGGTCGGCGCGGACGCGTCGCCGCGGGTGCTGGTGCTCTCCGCGAGCGGCGAGCACGCCGACGTGCTGGAAGCGGTGAAGTCCGGGGCCACCGGCTACCTGTTGAAGTCGGCCAGCACCGAGGAGCTGCTCGACGCGGTGCGGCGCACCGCCGCCGGCGAGCCGGTGTTCACCCCGGGCCTGGCCGGCCTGGTCCTCGGCGAGTACCGGCGGCTGGCGAGCGAACCGGCCCCGGCGACCGCCGACGAGCCCGGCGCGCCCCGGCTGACGGAGCGGGAGACCGAGGTGCTGCGCCTGGTCGCCAAGGGCCTCTCGTACAGGCAGATCGCCGAGCGGCTGGTCATCTCGCACCGCACGGTGCAGAACCACGTTCAGAACACCCTCGGCAAGCTCCAGTTGCACAACCGCGTCGAGCTGGTGCGGTACGCGATCGAGCGCGGCCTCGACGGCGCCTGAGCCGCCCCCCGTCCCGTCGGCGCCCAGCCCGTCCGCTCGTACGGGTGAAGACCGTGCGTCAACTCCCGTGCGGGGGACGGGGATTGGTGCGCGCCCCATCCCGGAGTGACCCAGGTCACCATTAGCGTGACCGGCGTTACGCTCACGGACGGCCGTTACGCGGCCACGGACGGGATGAAGGTGAAGCGATGCGGGTCGGAGTACTGACCGGCGGCGGCGACTGCCCGGGTCTGAACGCGGTGATCAGGGGCATCGTCCGCAAGGGCACCCAGGAGTACGGATACGACTTCGTCGGATTCCGGGACGGCTGGCGGGGCCCGTTGGAGGGCCGCAGCGTGCGGCTGGACATCCCTGCGGTGCGCGGCATCCTGCCGCGCGGCGGCACCATCCTCGGCTCGTCGCGGACCAACCCCTTCAAGGAGCAGGACGGGGTCCGCCGGATCAAGGAGACGCTCGCCAAGAACGAGGTCGAGGCGCTGGTCGCGATCGGCGGCGAGGACACCCTCGGCGTCGCCGCCCGGCTCTTCACGGAGCACGGCATCCCCTGCGTGGGCGTGCCCAAGACCATCGACAACGACCTGTCGGCCACCGACTACACCTTCGGCTTCGACACCGCCGTCGGGGTCGCCACCGAGGCCATCGACCGGCTGCACACCACCGCCGAGTCCCACATGCGGGTGCTGGTCGTCGAGGTGATGGGCCGGCACGCCGGCTGGATCGCGCTCCACTCCGGCCTGGCCGGCGGCGCCAACGTCATCCTCATCCCGGAGCAGCGCTTCGACGTCGACCAGGTCTGCCGCTGGATCGAGTCCCGCTTCAAGGCCAGCTACGCGCCGATCGTGGTGGTCGCCGAGGGCGCGATGCCCAAGGACGGCGAGCTGGTCCTCAAGGACGGCAGCACCGACTCCTTCGGGCACGTCCGGCTGTCCGGCGTGGGCGAGTGGCTGGCCAAGGAGATCGAGGGGCGCACCGGCAAGGAGGCCCGGACCACCGTTCTCGGCCACACCCAGCGCGGCGGCACCCCCAGCGCCTTCGACCGCTGGCTGGCCACCCGCTTCGGGCTGCACGCCATCGACGCGGTGCGGGACGCCGACTACGGCACGATGGTCGCGCTGCGCGGCACCGACATCGTCCGGGTGCCGCTCTCCGAGGCGACCGCCAAGCTGAAGACCGTCGATCCGGCGCTCTACGCCGAGGTCGGGGTCTTCTTCGGCTGAACCGTGCCGCCCGTTTCTCCGGGCGGCACCGCCACGCAATGGGCCGTATATTCGCCATGACGCGACATGTCCGGCCCATTGCTCCGCGCGGCGCCGACGGCGGGCACCGTCGCGCGAGCGCCACCGGCGACGGAGAACCGGGAGGGAACGTGGAGATCGTCGCATTCGGCGTGCAGACGGACGAGCGGCCGATCCTGGAGCGGGCGTTCGCCGGCCGCCACCAGGTCCGCGCCCTGGACGTCTTCCTCAACCGCGACACCGCCCCCATCGCGCACGGCTACGAGGTCGTCTCCACCAGCGTCAACGACGAGCTGACCGCCGAGGTGCTGCAGACCCTCGCCGCCGGCGGCACCAAGATGGTCGCCCAGCGCTCCACCGGCTTCAACAACATCGACCTCCAGGCCGCGGCGGACCTCGGCCTGACCGTCGGCCGGGTCTCCGCGTACTCGCCGTACGCGGTCGCGGAGTTCGGCTGGCTGCTGGCGCTGGCGGTGAACCGGCGGCTGGTGCCGGCCGCCAACCGCACCCGCAACTTCGACTTCCGGCTGGACGGCCTGATGGGCCGCGACCTGCACGGCCGGACGGCCGGGGTGGTCGGCACCGGCAAGATCGGCACCGCGTTCGCCCGGATCGCCCACGGCTTCGGGATGGAACTGCTGGGCTGGGACCTCGTCGAGAACCCGGAGTGCGCGGCGCTGGGCATGCGCTACGTCCCCCGGGAACGGCTCTTCGCCGAGGCCGACCTGATCAGCCTGCACGTCCCGCTGACCGACGACACCCGGCACCTGGTGGACGCCGCCGCGCTGGCCGCCATGAAGGACGACGCGATCCTGGTGAACTCCAGCCGCGGCGGGCTGATCGACACCGCCGCCCTGGTCGCGGTGCTCAAGGCCGGCCGGCTCGCCGGCGTCGGCCTGGACGTCTACGAGGAGGAGGCCGGGCTGTTCTTCTACGACAAGTCCCTGGACGTCATCAGCGACGACACCCTGGCCCGGCTGATGACCTTCGCGAACGTGCTGGTCACCTCGCACCAGGCGTACTTCACGCGGGAGGCGGTCGGCCAGATCGTCGCGACCACGGTGGTCAACGTGGAAGACCATCTGGCCGGCCGCACCAACGTGCACATGCTGGTCACACGAGGACAGCTGCCAGCAGCTGTGCGGTGACCGCCGCACCGTCCAGGGTCAGCACCGACTCGGGGTGGAACTGCACCCCGGCGAAGCCCGGGCCGCGCAGCGCGTGCACCTCGCCGGTGGCCTCGTCCCGGCTCAGCTCGACGCGGTGCATGGCGAGTTCGGCCGCGGTTCGGTCGTCGCAGCGGGCCGTGAAGGTGTTGTAGAAGCCCACCGTCTCGGTCCGGCCGAAGAAGTCGATCCGCTCCTGGGCGCCCTGGAACGGGACGTCCTTGCGGACGATCTCCAACCCCAGCTCCGCGGCGAGGAGTTCGTGGCCGAGGCAGACCCCGAGCAGGCCGTGCCGGTGGCCGGCCACCAGCTCCGCGGTGAGCGCGCGCAGGAGGCGCATCTTGGGGTCGGCGGCGTCGGACGGGTCGCCCGGCCCGGGGCCCAGCACCACCGGCCCCCGGTGCGCGAGGGCCTCGGCCCGCAGCCCCGGCTCGTCGTAGCGGCGGACCGTGACGGTCAGCCCCGAGGTGCGCAGCAGGTGCGCCAGCATCGCGGTGAAGGTGTCCTCGGCGTCGACGACCAGGGCGTGGCCGTGCAGTCCGGCGACCGGCGCGGTGGTCTGCATCCGCAGCCAGAACGGGGCCAGGTCGGCCCGGCGGGCGTCCAGCGCGGCCTGCACCCGCGGGTCGTCGGCCAGCCGCGGCGCGGGCCCGGTCGCGGCCCGCGCGGGCGCCGGTCGCACCCCCAGGGCGGTGAGCACCCCGGCGGCCTTGGCGTGCGTCTCGGCGACCTCGCCGTGCGGGTCGGAGGCGCGCACCAGGGTGGCGCCGACCGGCACCCGCAGCCGGCCGTCGGCCGCGATGTCCGCGGTGCGGATCAGGATCGGGGAGTCCAGCGTCTGCGCCGCGGCGCCGGCCTCCCGGCCGGGACCGGGGGCCCGGCCGATCAGCGCCAGCGCCCCCGCGTAGTAGCCGCGGCCGCGCCCGTCCGGGCCGACCGGCTCGTGCCGCTCGATCACCCGGCAGGCGTTCTGCACCGGCGACCCGGTGACCGTCGCTGCGAACATCGTCTCCTTGAGGACCTCGCGCACGTCCAGGGTGGAGCGGCCGCGCAGCTCGTACTCGGTGTGCGCGAGGTGCGCCATCTCCTTGAGCCGGGGGCCGACCACCACCCCGCCCTGGTCGCCGACGGTGCACATCATCTTCAGTTCCTCGTCCACCACCATGGACAGCTCCTCGACCTCCTTGCGGTCGTCGAGGAAGGCCAGCAGGCCCGCTGCGGTGGGCCCCTCCACGGGGTAGCGGTAGGTGCCGCTGATGGGGTTCATGACGACGGTGCCGCCGGTCATCCGCACGTGCACCTCCGGGCTGGCGCCGACCAGCGTGCGCGCCCCCGGCCGGTGCACCACGAACGTCCAGTACGCCCCGCGCTCGCCGGCCAGCAGCCGGCGGAACAGCGCCAGCGCGTCGGCCGCCGAGAAGTCCGCGATCTCGCCCTGGAAGGTCCGGCGGATGACGAAGTTGGCGCCCTCGCCGGTGCCGATCTCCTCGCGCACCACCCGGTCGACGACCTCCGCGTACTCCGCGTCGGTCACGTCGAAGGCCCCGCCCCGCACCTGCACGTCGTGCGTCGGGAGCGCGGCCAGCAGCTCCTCCAGGGGCAGCTCGTGGCAGGCGGTGGGGCGCAGTACGGCCAACGGGGTGCCGTCGTCGTGCGCCCGGAAGCCGCGCTCGCGGATCTGCCGGAAGGGGATCAGCGCCAGCGCGTCGGTCACCGGGGCGTCGGGCACCTCCGTGCCGAGCGGGATGTCGGCCAGTCGCTCGACCTCGGTCACCTCGCCGATCAACACCTCGACGGTGCTGCCGTCCCGGCCGGGTGAGCGCCGGCGGAGCAGGGCGAACGGCGGGCAGGCGGGGTCGAGCAGCCGTCGGACCAGCGCGGCGGCGTCGGACGGGGGCTGGGGCTCGGGGTGCATGGCGGTTCCTTCCGGGGGACTTCCGGTCGGAGGAACGGCCGCGGGAACACCGAAGGCCGCCCCTCGGGCGGCCTTCGCGGTCTGTGGGATGCGTACGCGAATCAGTGGGCCGCCGGTCGGGCGGTCCACCACCAGTTCCTGCTCAAGATCGGTCGCGTCTGCATGCCGCGCACCCTACCGGATCTCCTGTCCACGACGCGTCTCACAGTCCGGATGCCGGACGGAGTGCCCTGCGGGACCCCGTAATGTGGGAGACGTGACCGTGAACGCTGAAACCCACGCCGGTGGCAACACCTGGCGAGACCTGCCCGCGGCGCAGCAGCCCGACTGGCCGGACCAAGAGGCTCTGCGCGATGTGATCGCGGAGCTCGAGTCCTATCCGCCGCTCGTCTTCGCGGGCGAGTGCGACCAGCTGCGCGAGCGCCTGGGCGCGGTTGCCCGAGGCGAGGCGTTCCTGCTTCAGGGCGGCGACTGCGCGGAGGCCTTCGACGCCGTCTCCGCCGAGCACATCCGCAACAAGCTCAAGACGCTGCTCCAGATGGGCGCTGTGCTGACCTACGCCGGGTCCGTCCCGGTGGTCAAGGTCGGTCGGATCGCCGGCCAGTACAGCAAGCCGCGCTCCAAGCCGACCGAGACCCGCGACGGGGTGACCCTGCCGACCTACCGCGGCGACTCCGTCAACGGCTTCGAATTCACCGAGGCGGCCCGGATCCCGGACCCGGAGCGGCTGAAGCGGATGTACCACGCCTCCGCCGCGACCCTCAACCTGGTGCGCGCCTTCACCACCGGCGGCTACGCCGACCTGCGCCAGGTGCACGCCTGGAACCAGGACTTCGTGAAGTCCTCGCCCTCCGGCCAGCGGTACGAGGCGCTGGCGCGCGAGATCGACCGGGCGATGAACTTCATGAACGCCTGCGGGGCGGACCCGGAGGAGTTCCGGACCGTGGAGTTCTACTCCTCGCACGAGGCGCTGATCCTGGACTACGAGTCGGCGCTGACCCGCGTCGACTCCCGCACCGGGAACCTCTACGACGTCTCCGGCCACATGGTCTGGATCGGCGAGCGCACCCGCCAACTGGACGGCGCGCACATCGAGTTCGCCTCCCGGATCCGCAACCCGATCGGCGTCAAGCTCGGCCCCACGTCCACCGTGGAGGACGCGCTCACCCTGATCGACCGGCTCGACCCGAACCGCGAGCCGGGCCGCCTGACCTTCATCACCCGGATGGGCGCGGACAAGATCCGCGAGAAGCTGCCCCACCTGGTGGAGAAGGTCACCGCCTCCGGCGCGCAGGTCGTGTGGATCTGCGACCCGATGCACGGCAACACCTTCGAGGCGGCCTCGGGTCACAAGACCCGTCGCTTCGACGACGTGCTGGACGAGGTCAAGGGCTTCTTCGAGGTCCACAAGGCCCTCGGCACCCACCCGGGCGGCATCCACGTGGAACTGACCGGTGACGACGTCACCGAGTGCGTGGGCGGCGGCGACGAGATCTTCGTCGACGACCTGCACCAGCGCTACGAGACGGCCTGCGACCCGCGGTTGAACCGCAGCCAGTCGCTGGACCTGGCCTTCCTGGTGGCGGAGATGTACCGCGACCAGTGACGGTGACGGAGTGACGAGTGGGGCGCGGATCCTGTGATCCGCGCCCCACTGCGTTGCCCCGCATTGTTCCCCGCCCGCGGTCGCGGGTAAGGTAAGGGTTACCTCACTGACGATCATCCGGATCGGACGAGGCGCCCTTACGGAGGTGAACCCGCGTGTACGTCTGCTCCTGCTTCGGCATCACCGAGCAGCAGGTCCGCGAGCACGCGGACCGGGGCGCCTGCACGCCCCGCCAGGTCGCCTCCGCCTGCAAGGCCGGCACCGACTGCGGGAACTGCGTCCGCCGCATCCAGGCGCTGCTGGGCCGCGGTGCGTGCCCCCGTCGCGAGCTGATCGACCGGGGTGCGCCCGACGTGCTGCGCCCGGAGTCCGAACCGTGGAGCCCGGCGACCGCCGTGCCGTCCGAGCCGCTGGCCGCGGAGGTGGCCGCAACGGGGCCCGCGGGCCTCCGGGCGGCCGCGTAGCACCCAGGGGCGCCCGGTCCGTGCGCACCGCGCCGCGCCGTCAGCTCGGCTGCTCGATCACCTGGGCGAGGTAGAGCGCCTCACCGAGCTTCTCGACCAGCTCCAGCTGGGTGTCGAGGTAGTCGATGTGGTGCTCCTCGTCGGCCAGGATCTCCTCGAAGATGTTGGCCGAGGTGATGTCGCCCTTGGCGCGCATGATCTCGATGCCGCGCTTGAGCCGGTCGATGGCCTCCACCTCCACCTGCCGGTCGGCCTGGAACATCTCGGTGACGGTCTGGCCGACGCGGACGTGGAAGAGCCGCTGGTAGTTCGGCAGCCCTTCGAGGAAGAGGATGCGGTCGGTCAGCACCTCCGCGTGCTTCATCTCGTCGAAGGACTCGGCGCGGGTGTACTTGGCGAGCTTCGTCCAGCCGAAGTTCTCCTGCATCTTGGCGTGCAGGAAGTACTGGTTGATCGCGGTCAGCTCGGCGGTCAGCTGCTCGTTGAGGAATTCGATGACCTCGGGGTCGCCCTGCATGGCTGCGGGCCCCTTTCACGCGAGTTCTGGGCAGGTGCCGCGCATCCTCGCACCGCGCCGCGCGAGCCGTCCAGTAAGTTCACACTTAGTACGAGTTGCCCGATTCCGTACCGCCCTGGTCATCGGCACCGTCCGGGGTCTGACACCATGGGGGCATGGGCCAGCCGGAGAGTCGCGAAGAGGAGCCCGTGCTGCCTCCGGGACAGCGGCTCCAGCGGGGCTGGCCGGTCACGCACTACGGCCCGGTGCCGAAGTTCCGCCCCGAGCGCTGGGAGTTCCGGGTCTTCGGCGCCACCGCCGACGGCGCCAAGCACTGCTGGACGCACGAGGAGTTCACGGCCCTGCCGTACGCCACCGTCGTCGGCGACATGCACTGCGTCACCAAGTTCAGCATGCTCGGCGCCGAATGGGGCGGCGTGCTGACCCGGACGATCCTGGAGCTCGCACCGCCCGCGCCCGACGTGACCCACGTGATGGTGTGGGCCGAGTACGGCTTCAGCTCCAACCTCCGGCTCGCCGACTTCGACGCCCCGGGGTGCATCTTCGCCACCCACCGGTCCGGCGAACTGCTCACCGCCGAGCACGGCTTCCCGGTCCGGCTGGTCGTCCCGCACCTCTACGCCTGGAAGGGCCCCAAGTGGGTCCGCGGCATCGAGTACATGACGGCCGACCGCCGCGGCTTCTGGGAGGAGCGCGGCTACCACAACCTCGGCGACCCCTGGCAGGAACAGCGCTACTCCTACCAGGAGGGGCCGGGCGAGGGCCCGGAACTCTAGGCCCCGCCCGGTGTGCGGCGGCGTCCGCTCAGGACGCCCGCAGTTCCTTCAGCCGCGCCACGTCCGCGGCGTGGCCCGCCTCGCCGCCCGGCGTCTCGATCACCAGCGGAACGCCGTCGGTCGCGGGGTGCGCGAACAGCTCGGCGAAGGGCTCCGCGCCGATGTGGCCGGCGCCGATGTTCGCGTGCCGGTCCTTGTGCGCGCCGACCACGTCCTTGGAGTCGTTGGCGTGGATCAGCTTCAACCGGCCCTCGCCGGTGACCTCCACCAGCTCGTCCAGCAGCGCCTTCGTGCCGCCCGGCGCCGCCATGTCGTGCCCGGCCGCGAAGGCGTGGCAGGTGTCCAGGCAGATCCCGAGCCGCGGATGGTGATCCAGCGCGTCGAAGTACGGACCGAGGTCTTCCGCCAGCGAGCACAGCGAGGCGCCCTGCCCGGCCGTGGGCTCCAGCAGCAGCCACGGGTCGTCGTCGTGCGTCAGCTCGTCCAACAGCGGCCGCATCTCCGCCCTGACCTGTGCCAACGCGGTCTCCCTGGCGCGGCCTCCGGTCGCCGAACCGGTGTGCACGACCACCCCGAGCGCACCGATCTCCCGGCCGCGGCGCAGCGAGTGGCGCAGTGACTGAACGGACTTCTCGACCGTCGCCGCGGTGTGCGAGCCGAAGTTGATCAGGTAGGGGGCGTGCACGTAGGCCGGGATGCCGTCCTCGGCGCAGCGCTCGCGGAACGCGGCGTCCTGCTCGGGGTTGCCGGGCGGTGTGGCCCAGCCGCGCGGGTTGGCGACGAAGACCTGGACGGCCTCGCAGTCGATCTGCCGGGCGTACGACAGGCCCACCTTGGCCAGGCCGCCGGCCACCGGGACGTGGCCGCCGACCGGATTGCGTGCGCGGGCGCGCTGCGCGGCGCCCTCGGGGGACAGGGGAGTACTCACCCTCCCAGGGTGCCAGGTGCCCCGCGACGGTCCGCGGGGCACCTGCGGGGAGCCGGCCCTACAGCGCTCCCTTGAGCCGGATGGTGATCGTGCTGCCCTTGGGGGCCTGGTCACCGGCCGCGACCGACTGGGACGCGACGCTGTCCTGCGGGAACAGGAACGGCTTGTCCACCTCGACCTTGAAGCCGAGGTCGGTCAGCGCCTTGGTGGCGTCCGCGGTGTTCTTGCCGCCGACATCCGGGACGGTGACCATCTCCGGGCCCTTGGAGAGCGTCAGGGTGACCGTGTCGCCCTTGCCCAGCGTCGTGCCCGCACCGGGCGACTGGCGGGCCACCGCGTCCTTGTCCTGCGGCGAGAAGACCGGTTGGTCGGCGAACTGGACCCGGAAGCCGGCCTGCCGCAGGCTCGCCGCGGCGTCCTCCCGCGCCGCACCGACCACGTTCGGCAGGTCCACCGGCGCGCCCCGGCTGACGGTGAGCGCCACCGCGGTGTCCGGCCGCCGGGTGCTGCCCGCCGCCGGGTCCGTGCGGATCACCGAGCCCTTGGCGACCTCGTCGCTGAACGTCCGGGTCTCGGTGCCCGGCACCAGGCCCAGGTCGCGCAGCTTGCGCCGGGCGTCCGCGAGCGGGGTGCCGGCCAGGTCGGGGACGGCGACCTTGTCCGGGCCGCGCGAGACGACCAGGGTGACCGTGCCGTTGCCGCGGATCCGCTGCCCGGTGGCCGGCTTCGTCGCCATCACGTGGCCGCGGCGGACGTTGGCGCTGAAGCCGCGCTCCACCTTGATCCGCAGGCCCGTGTCCTGCACCGACTTCTGCGCCTCGGCCTGCGTCATGTCCAGCACCGCCGGGACGTGGGTGAACTGGCCGACGTTGATGTACCAGAGGCCGCCGCCGACGCCCAGGACCAGCAGCACGGCCGCCACGATGGTGGCGATCCGCCGGTGCCGCAGGCGCCCGTCGGCCGGGGCCGCGTGCGGTGCGGGCGGGGGCCGCAGCCGGGTGGTCCGGCCGTCCGGTGCGGCGTCCGCCGGCGGCACCTCCAGCCGGCTGGTGCGGTCCAGCTCCGCTCCGGCCTCGACCGGCAGCGCGAGTTGGACGCCCGCCGGGCGCGGTATCACGTCGGTCCGCTCGTCGTCGGTCGCCGGCGCCTCCTTGGCCTGCGGCGGGACCACGTCGAGCTGGGCGTCGGTCAGCCGGGCGCGGGCCGAGCGGGCCCGGGCGAGCAGCGCCACCGCGTCGTGCGGGCGCTGCTCGGGGGCGCGGGCGGTGGCCGCCGCGACCAGCTCGTCCAGCTCGGGCGCCAGGCCCGGCACCAGCTCGGAGGGCGGGGTGACGTCGTCGTGCAGGTGGCTGTAGAGGATCTGCGCCGCGGAGCCGCCGGTGTGCGGCTTGCTGCCGGTGAGCATCTCGTAGAGCACCACGCCGCAGGCGTAGACGTCGACCCGGGCGTCCGCGGTGCCGTGCTCCATCTGCTCGGGGGCGAGGTAGGAGACCGTGCCCAGGACCGAACCGGTGGAGGCGGTGGTGTGCGTGTCGACCGCGCGCACCAGCCCGAAGTCGGCGACCTTGACCCGGCCGTCGTCGCCGATCAGGACGTTCTCCGGCTTCATGTCGCGGTGCACCAGGCCGGCGCGGTGCGCGGCCCCCAGCGCCGCCAGGATCGGCTCCAGGATGTCCAACGCGGCCCGCGGCTGGAGGGCGCCGCGCTCGCGCAGCACGTCGCGCAGGGTGCAGCCGGCGACGTACTCCATCGCCAGGTAGACGTAGGTGCCGTCGGTGCCCTGGTCGAAGACGCCGACCACGTTCGGGTGCGAGAGCCGGGCGACGGACTTGGCCTCCCGGATGAAGCGGTCGACGAACGCCCCGTCCACGGCCAGGCTCGGGTGCATCACCTTCAGCGCGAGCACGCGGTCCAGCCGGGTGTCCACGGCCCGGTAGACGGTGGCCATGCCTCCGGCGGCGATGCGCCCCTCGACGCGATAGCGACCGTCGAGCAGCTGGCCCACGAGGGGGTCCTGCAACGTCGTATCCACGGCAGACGAGTCTACGAGCCCGCGCCGACAGCCCCGACGTCCCGGCCGCCCCCGACGGGGAACGCAGCGGAACCGTGACAAGGGGGCCGCCGGGACGGACCACGCCGGGGCGGCCGGGACGGGCCCGGCACGGAATAATCCGGACCCGGCCGTGGTCGCACCCGAAGGGGTGGCGCCCGCGGCCCCGACGCCACACCGCACCACAGGGGGGATCCGATGACGACACTGCAGATCGGGGCGCTGGCCCGGCGGACCGGCACCACCGAGCGGCTGCTGCGCTACTACGAGGAGCAGGGGCTGCTCAGACCCGCGCGGACCGCCGCCGGCTACCGCCTCTACCAGGAGGCCGACGTCGACCAGGTCCGTCGGATCCGGACGCTGCTGACCTCCGGGCTGAACACCGCCACCATCGCGCAGGTGCTGCCCTGCCTGCGCGACGACGACGGCCGGCTGGTGCCCACCTGCCCGCAGCTGGTCGGCGAGCTCCACCGGGAGCGGGCCCGGCTCACCGGCTCCATCGACGCCCTGACGGCCTCCCGGAACCTCCTCGACGAGGTGATCACCGCGGCGCCGCCGGAGCTCACCGCCCAGCTCGCCGCGGCGCCGGAGCCCGCGGACGGGGCCGATGCGGCGGCGGACCGGACGGGCGCGGTCGCCGGGCCGGTCTGAGCCCGGCGCCCGCGCCCGTCCGGCGCCGGGCCTAGAACGCCGGCCGTTCCGGGTCCAGCTCCGCGACGCCGTCGGTGGGCGAGGACGCCAACGCGAAGTGGCGGCGCGGGATCCGACCGGCGCGGTGCGCCAGCCGGCCCGCCTCCACCGCGTGCCGCATCGCCGCCGCCATCAGCTCCGGCTCCTGCGCGCGGGTCACCGCCGACGCCAGCATCACCGCCGCGCAGCCCAGCTCCATGGCGAGCGCCGCGTCCGAGGCGGTGCCCGCGCCGGCGTCCAGGACGACCGGGACGCCCGCACGCTCGGTGATCAGCTGGAAGTTGTGCGGATTGCGGATGCCGAGGCCGGAACCGATCGGCGAACCGAGCGGCATGATCGCCGCACAGCCCACGTCCTCCAGCTTCCGGGCGAGGACGGGGTCGTCGTTGGTGTACGGCAGGACGACGAAACCGTCGTCCACGAGGGTTTCGGCGGCGTCCAGCAGCTCCACCGGGTCGGGCAGCAGCGTCCGCTCGTCGGCGACGACCTCCAGCTTGACCCAGTCGGTGCCGAGCGCCTCCCGGGCGAGCCGGGCGGTGAGCACCGCCTCGCCCGCCGTGAAGCAGCCGGCGGTGTTCGGCAGCACCCGGATGCCGTTGCGTTGGAGCACGGAGAGCACCGAGCCCTGCACGGTCGGGTCCAGCCGCCGCATGGCGACCGTCGTCAGCTCCGTGCCGGAGGCCAGCAGCGCGCGCTCCAGGACGTCGAGGCTGGGCGCGCCGCCGGTGCCCATGATGAGCCGGGACCGGAACGTGGTGCCGGCGATGGTGAGCGGGTCGGCGTCGGTGGCGGGCGCCGCGACGGCGTCCGCCGGTTCCACTGCGGTGTCGGTCATGACGGTGATCAGCCTCCCTGCACGGCGGTGAGCACTTCGACGCGGTCGCCGTCGCCGAGCGCGGTGGCGGACCACTGGGTGCGCGGCACCACGGTCTCGTTGACCGCGGCGGCCACCCCGGCCGACGCCCGGGACAGCGTGGCGACCAGCCGGTCCAGGGTCAGCCCGCCCGGGATCCGGCGGGCCTCCCCGTTGACGGAGACGGACACGGTGGGGCCGGCGGGAGCATCGGGGCCGGAGGGGCCGACGGGGCCGGCAGGAGTACCGGGCGTACCGGGGGCGCTCATACGGGCTGCTCCTCAAGGGCACGGACGCGCTCGGCCCCCAGGGGGGCGGGGGAGAAGCGCGTGGGGGAGAAGGGGCGGGCCTCTTCCGGGACGGTTCCGGTGGCCAGCACCTCGGCCAGCACGTCACCGGTGACCGGCGTCAGCAGCACGCCGTTGCGGAAGTGGCCGGTGGCCAGGTGGAGGCCGGGCAGCTCGGTCGGGCCGAGCAGCGGTGCGTTGTCGGGGGAGCCGGGACGCAGCCCGGCGCGGCTCTCGACCAGCGGCAGTTCGGTGAGCCCCGGGACCAGCTCGTGGGCGTCCCGCAGCAGCTCGTAGACGCCGCCCGCGGTCACCGTGGTGTCCCAGCCCAACTCCTCGCTGGTGGCGCCGAGGACCAGCTCGCCGCTCTCCCGGGGCACCAGGTAGAGCGGGTTGCCGCGGACCACGGCCCGCACGGTGCGGGAGAGGAACGGCTGGCCGCCCGGGAGCCGGTCCGGCAGCCGCAGCCGCAGCACCTGCCCCTTGACGGGCCGCACCGGCGGCCGCACGGCCTCCGGTACGCCGGCCAGCAGCCCGCTGCGGCTGCCCCCGGCCAGTACGACCTGACCGGCCGCCAACCGCGTCCCGTCGGCGAGTTCGGCGCCCGTGGCGCGCCCTCGGGCGGTCGTCAGGCGCTCCGCCGCCGTCCGGTGGAAGACCACCCCGGCCCGTTCGCAGGCGGCCAGCAGGGCGCCCGCCAGGCGCCTCGGATCGACCTGGTGGTCACCGTCCACCCGGAGGCCGCCGCGCACCCCCGGGGCGAGCATCGGCTCCAGGCGGCGGCACTCGCGCCCGGTCAACCACTGCGAGTCCAGGCCCGAGCGGACCTGGAGGGCGTGCAACTCCCTCAGGTGGGCGCGGTCGTCGGCGTCCAGCGCGACTTCCAGGGTGCCGCACCGGCGGTAGCCGATCCGCTGCCCGCTGGCCTCCTCCAGCTCCTCCGCGAAGCGCGGATACCGCTGCGCCGAGGCCAGGTTGAGGCCCAGCAGGGTCTCTTCGCCGTAGTGGAGCTCGGTGACCGCGGCCAGCATGCCGGCCGCGACGGACGCTGCGCCGCCGCCGGGCGCGGGGTCGGCCAGTGCGACCCGCAGTCCGCGGCCGGCCGCCCGCCAGGCGGTCACCAGCCCGATGACGCCGCCGCCGATGACCAGCACGTCGGGGTGCCGGTCCACCGGCCGCGACGGGTCCGTTGGTGTGGTGGATGGATGCATGGGCGTCCAGCCCCTCCCTTCGCCGGCATGACCCGGATCAGGTTCGTACGGTCGGAGGCCGGCCAGCCTCCCTCTCAGCCCGGTCCGTCCGGGCTCCCGCGAGTGCGTGCGTCCGCCACCCTAATACGGGTCGCGACGCGTCGTAAGGGAGCGCCCGGGGACCGGGCCCGGCCGTCACGGGGCGTGACTCTGTGTCAGAGATCTCCTTGCGCGCTGCTGCGGGCCGCGTCGGGTGCCGTCCTAGAGTGAGCGGGTGAGCGAGCAGAGCAAGTCTCCCCAGGACCCTGACCGCACGCCGCGCGTGGTGATCGTCGGCGCCGGGATGGCGGGTGTGCAGACCGCCGTGGCCCTGCGCGAACAAGGCTGGCGCGGAGCGATCGCGCTCCTCGGCGACGAGCCGCACCAGCCCTACGACCGGCCCCCGCTGTCCAAGGCGGTGCTGCTCGGCAAGGCCGACGGCTCCGCTTTCGACATCGACTTCGCCAGTCTCGGCATCGACCTCCACCTCGGCCGCCGGGTCACCGCACTGCGCCCCGAGGAGCACCTCGTCGAGACCGACCGGGGCCCGGTCCGCTACGACTACGCCGTCCTGGCCACCGGTGCCGAACCGATCCGGCTGCCCGGCAGCGAGGGCCGCCCCGACGTGCACCTGCTGCGCACCCTGGACGACGCCGAGCGGCTGCGCCCGGTGCTCGCCGCCCAGCACCGGATCGTGGTGGTCGGGGCCGGCTGGATCGGCGCGGAGTTCGCCACCGCGGCCCGCGAGGCGGGCTGCGAGGTCACCGTCGTCGAGGCCGCCGACCACCCGCTGGCCGGCGCCCTGCCCGCCGAGGTCGCCGGGCACATGACCGGTTGGTACGCGGACGCCGGGGCCGACCTGCGCACCGGCGTGCGGGTCGACTCCGTCGCGCCCGGCGCGGTGACCCTCGCCGACGGCACCGCCCTGCCCGCCGACGCCGTCGTCGTCGGCATCGGCGCCCGGCCCGCCACCGGCTGGCTGGCCGGTTCCGGCGTCGCCCTCTCCACCACGGACGGCTCGGTGCTGGCCGACGAACGGCTGCGCACCTCCGTCCCCGACGTCTACGCGGTCGGTGACTGCGCCTCCTTCCCGTCGGCCCGTTACGGCACCCGGCTGCTGGTCCACCACTGGGACAACGCCCTCCAGGGGCCCCGCACGGTGGCCGAGAACATCGCCCGCGGCGCCGCCGAGGGCGTCCGCTACGACCCGGTGCCGTACTTCTGGTCCGAGCAGTTCGGCCGGTTCGTGCAGTACGCCGGCCACCACGGGGACGCCGACGAGCTGGTCTGGCGCGGTGATCCCACCGGCGCCGCCTGGTCGGTCCTCTGGCTCCGCGGCGACGGTGACGGCGACGGTGACGGCGCCGGCGGCGCCGGACGGCTGGTCGCGCTGCTGGCCGTGGGGCGGCCGCGGGACCTGGCCCAGGGGCGCCGGCTCATCGAGCGGGGCGCCCTGCTCGACCGGGAGCGGGCGGCGGACGCTGCCGTTCCGCTCAAGTCGGCGGTCCGCTGACCCCTCGTGCGGCCCCCCGCCGGCCGTCCGGCGGGGGACACGCGTCGCCCGGCGGCGAGGCCCGGGTACCGGCTGTCAGTGGGAGGTGGCAGGCTTGTCCTGTGACCGAGATTGACGCAAAGATCGATGGACTCGTTCCCGCCTGGCTCACCCTCCCCGACATCGCCGAAGAACTCGACGTCGAGGTGACCCGCGTGCGGCAGCTGGTGAAGGAGGGCCAGCTGATCGCGGTGCGCCGCGGGGAGAACCGCGTGCTCCAGGTGCCCGCCGAATTCATCCAGGACGGCAAGGTCGTCAAGGGGCTCGTCGGGACGCTGACGCTCCTGCGGGACGACGGCTTCGCCGACGAGGAGATGCTGGAGTGGCTCTTCACCGCCGATGACACCCTGCCCGGTACCCCGGCGCAGGCGCTGCGCGAGAATCGCGGCACGGAGGTCAAGCGCCGAGCCCAGGCGCTGGCCGTCTGACGCAGCCGCATCCCGCAGTAACCGCACCACGCATCCGCAACCGCATCCACGCGGCGTACGGACCGGCTCCGGCCGGCCCGTACCCCGCCGACGAGGGGGAAGCCGCCCGATGACCACCGTTCGACAGGCCCTGTCCGACGCCCGGCTCTACCTGTGCACCGACGCGCGCACCCGCCAGGGCGACCTCCCGCAGTTCCTGGACGCGGTGCTCTCCTCGGGCGTGGACATCGTGCAGCTGCGCGACAAGGGCCTGGAGGCCGGCGCGGAACTGCGCCACCTGGAGGTCTTCGCGGACGCCTGCCGACGGCACGGCGCGCTGCTCGCGGTCAACGACCGCGCGGACGTCGCCCACGCCGCGGGCGCCGAGGTGCTCCACCTCGGCCAGGGCGACCTGCCGGTCCCCGCCGCCCGCGCCCTGCTCGGCCCGGAGCCGCTGATCGGCCGCTCCACGCACGCCGAGGCCGAGGTGGACGCCGCCCTCGCCGAGCCCGGCGTGGACTACTTCTGCACCGGCCCCTGCTGGCCGACCCCGACCAAGCCCGGCCGGCACGCCCCCGGCCTGGACCTGGTCCGCTACGCCGCCGCGCAGAACCCCGAGCGCCCCTGGTTCGCCATCGGCGGGATCGACGCCGGCAACCTCGACGAGGTGCTGGCCGCCGGCGCCCGTCGGGTGGTGGTGGTCCGCGCGATCACCGAGGCCGACGACCCGGGCGCAGCGACCGCGGAGCTGGCCAAGCGGGTCCGCAGCTGGTCCGCCTGACGCGGCCGGCCGGCGCCCGTCGGAGAGCACCGGATGGCCACGGGATGTCCACCTAGTGGACAGGAACTGCACCAACCAGGCATTACGTCGATGCCGGTTGGTGTCCGTCCGACCTGTGGTTAACCTGCCCGTATGGCCCTAGGTACAGCTTCCACCAGGACTGATCGCGCACGCACCGTGCGCGACCTGCTTGCTTCCGGCAAGCGATCCTTCTCGTTCGAGTTCGCCGCCCCGAAGACGGAGAAGGGCGAGCGGACGCTGTGGAACGCCATTCGCCGCATCGAGGCCGTCGCCCCGACCTTCGTGTCCGTGACCTACGGGGCCGGTGGCACCTCCCGCGACGGCACGGTCCGCGCCACCGAGCGGATCGCCACCGACACCACCCTCACCCCGGTCGCCCACCTGACCGCGGTCAACCACTCCACCGCCGAGCTGCGCAACATCATCGGCCAGTACGCCGACGCCGGGATCCGCAACATGCTCGCGCTGCGCGGCGACCCGCCGGGCGACCCCCTGGGCGAGTGGATCCGGCACCCCGAGGGCATCGGCTTCGCCGCCGAGCTGGTCCAGCTGATCAAGGAGTCCGGCGACTTCTGCGTCGGCGTGGCCGCCTTCCCCGAGATGCACCCGCGCTCGACGGACTGGGACACCGACGTCCGGCACTTCGTCGACAAGTGCCGCGCCGGCGCCGACTTCGCGATCACGCAGATGTTCTTCTTCCCGGAGGACTACTTGCGGCTGCGGGACCGGGTGCACGCCGCGGGTTGCTCGACGCCGATCATTCCGGAGATCATGCCGGTCACCAACGTGCGTCAGATCGAGCGGTTCGCGCAGCTCAGCAACGCCGCCTTCCCGCCCGAGCTCGCTGCGCGCATCCTCGCGGTCAAGGACGACCCGGCGGCGGTACGCTCCATTGGCATCGAGTACGCGACGGACCTGTGCGCGCGCTTGATGGCCGAGGACGTGCCCGGGTTGCACTTCATCACCCTGAACCACTCCACGGCGACCCTGGAAATCTACGAGAACCTGGGGCTGCACCAGCGGCCCTGACCGCGGCGGCCGGCATCCGGCGAAAGAGGGGCGCATATGGGCTGGACGATCCTCTACATCGCGTTTGCCCTGGTCGCGCTGTGGCTGCTCGGTGAGGTGCTGTTCCAGAACAAGGCGCCGCTGCGCTGGCGGGCGTTGGCCCTGGGCGGCTTCCTCGGCGTGGTGGTCGGCGTGGTCATCCCGTCGGTCATCGTGATCGCCCTGGGCGCCATCGCCTTCGCGCTCGGCCAGACGTACGTGACGCTCTCCGTGCGCCGCGGGTTCACGGAGGGCTGGACGATCGGCGGGCGGCCCAAGCCGAAGCGCCGGCGCCGCGCCCGCTCCTCCCGCGGCCCCGCCGACGGGCCGAACCTCCAGGTCTCCCAACTGGCCGAGGAGACCGCCCCGGTGGCCGCCGGGGAGGCCGCGCCGGTCGGCCACGGCGGCGACGGTCCCGGGAACCCGGACCCCTACCAGCCGGTGCCGGACGCGCCCGGCCACGGCGAACCGCCCGCCCACCAGGACTTCTTCGCCTACGCCCAGGCGGACGCCCCCGCCGTCTACGCCCCGCAGCCGCTGCCGGACGAGACCGGGGCCTACGGCGTCTACAGCTTCGACGCCCGCCCCGATGCGACGCCCGCCCCCGCTGCGTACGACCTCTTCGGCAACGTCACCCCGGACGGCGACGGCCAGGGCCAGGGGTACGGCGACGGGTACGGCCCGACGCCCGGCCAGGGCGGCTACGCCGACCCCTACCCCGCCTACGACGACGGCGCCTACCAGGGCGGGCAGGCGCCCTACTCCGACCCGTACATCGGGACCCAGCAGTACGCCGCGCACCACGACCCGTACGAGGAGCCGGATCCGTTCGGCCGGGCGCCGCATCAGGCCGGGCAGCACTACGACGACCTCGGCGGACAGCCCGCACCGCACTACGGGCAGGACCAGGGCTACGGGCAGCACTACGGCCAGGACCAAGGGCAGCAGTACGGGCAGCACTACGCACCGGAGTACGGGCAGGAGTACGGGCAGGACCACTACGCTCCGCAGACGCCGCCCGACGGCGTGTGGGTGCCGCAGCAGCGCGACACCGGCCACCCGGCGGAGCAGCCGGCCTACCCGCCCCCGCACCAGCCGGGATACGACGAGCAGCGGTACCCCTACTGAGCGGCGACGCCCGGCCGTGAGCCGGGCGGGACGCCAACTGCCGCCGCCCCGGGACGGGTTGGGCCACCGCTTCGGAGGCGGTCGCCCCGGTACCGGCGGGGCGGCCCGGACCGGCCGGCGCTCACTCCGCCCCCGCGCCGTCCCTGCCCCGCACGCTCACTCCGAGCCGTGCCAGTCGTCGCCGTTCACGATCAGGCCGGCGACGATCGCCCCGGACATCCCGGCGTGCGCCAGCCCGCCGCCCGGGTGGGACCAGCCGCCGACGGCGTACAGCCCCGGTATCCGGGTGCGGTTGCCGGGCCGCAGGAAGCGCCCCTGCTGGCCGGCGAGCGCCGGGCCCGGCACCGGCCCGCCCTCGGTGGGCGGCAGCACCTTCCGCCACAGCGCCCGCTTCCGCAGGCCGGGCACGGCCGCCTCGGCGCTCGCGACCAGCCGCTCCGCGTCCCGCTCCAGGGCCTCGCGGTCCAGCCGGTCGACCGGACCGTGCGGGGCGACGGTGGCGGTGAGGGTCACCGCCTCGTGGTCGTCGTCGGGGCGCGTCGCCGGGTCGTCGGGGCGCAGCACCGTCACCGTCGGGCGGGCGCACGGGGTCGGCAGGTCGGGCCCGTCGCCGAAGACGCCGGTCAGCTCCGCGGTGCGGTCCGCGGCGTGGACCACCGTGCGGTGCACCGCGTCCGCCGGGCGGGCGCCGCGCAGGGCCAGACAGACCGTCAGCCGCGCGGGCGCCCGGTCGCCCGGGCGGACGTCGTCGTCGCTCCAGGGCTCGCGGTCGGCGCAGAGCGCCGACAACCGGACCGGATCGACGCCCGCGACCACGAACTCCGCGTCGGCGGTGCGGCCGTCGGCCAGCGCCACGCCCGCGGCCCGGCCGTCCTTCTCCAGGATCCCGGTCACCTCGGCGCCGAAGGCGAACTCCACCTTCCGGGCCCGGCAGCGCTCGTACAGTGCGTCGGCCAGCGCGCGCATGCCGCCGGTCACGTACCAACTGCCGAAGGTCTGCTCCATGTAGGGCAGCACCGTCGCGCTCGCCGGGGCGGTGCGCGGGTCGAAGCCGTAGGCCAGGGCGTGGCTCTCCAGCAGGGCGACGAGTCGTGGGTCGGTCAGCTCGCGGTGGGCGACCTCGGCGAGGGTGGCGGTGGTCGGGCCCTTGCCGCCGCCCCGTCCGAACAGGCCGCGCCGGCGCACCGCCGGGTACGGGTCGCGGCCCAGCACCCGCCAATCCGGCCACAGCGGCTCCTCCAGCAGCGGCCGGCGGGTGGCGTCCCACGCCTCGCGGGCGCGCACCAGCAGGGCGCTCCAGCGCTCGCCGGCGCCGGCGCCCAGCGCCTCGTCCAGGGCGGCCAGGACGCCGGCCCGCGAGGCGTTGGGCAGCGTCGCGGAGCTGCCGTCGGGGAAGACGTGCCGGCTGGCGGGATCGACCTGGGTGAGCTCGACGCAGCGCTCCAGCGGCTCGCGGCCGGTCTTGACGAACAGGTCGCGGTAGACCGCCGGGAGGTGCAGGAGTCCGGGGCCGGTGTCGAAGGCGAAGCCGTCCCGCTCGAACCGGCCCAGCGCGCCGCCGTACGTCGCACCGCGCTCGAACACCGTCACCCGGTGGCCCGCCACGGCCAGCCGGGCGGCGGCCGCCATCGCGCCCATCCCGGCGCCGATCACCGCAATTCCTGCCATGCCTGCGACTGTATCCGGCGGCACTGACAACGCCGCCGACGACCGGTGTCCGCCCCGGACCCGGCCCGCCGGCGGGCGGAGTCAGCCGAGCGGTGGCGCGCCGCTGCCGGCCGCCGCGAACCGCTTGTCCGCGCGCCGCTCCCGCCGTCGCCGCAGGTACCGGCGGATCCGCGACCACAGGAAGACCACCGTGGCGATCCCCGCGACCAGCAGCACCGCCGCGATGCCCGCCGCGATCCACGGGTGGAACAGCGCGAACGCGACGAGCCCGGCGACGCCCAGGTCCTCCGCCAGGCTCAGCAGAATGTTGCTGGCCGGCTCGGGCGAGGTGTTGACCGCGATCCGGGTGCCCGCCTTGACCAGGTGGCTCAGCAGCGCCGTGGAGCCGCCCACGGCACCGGCCGCCAGCTGGGGCAACGATCCGTCGTGCCCGGCCAGCAGCGCTGCGACCACGCCGCCGGCGATCGGCCGGACCACGGTGTGCACGGCGTCCCACACGGAGTCCACGTACGGGACCTTGTCGGCGATCGCCTCGGCCAGGAAGAGCAGCCCGGCGGCGATCAGCACGTCGGGCCGCTCCAGGGCGGCGGGCACCTCGTCGGAGACGCCGGTGGCACCGAGCAGGCCGAGGAGCAGGATGACGGCGTAGGCGTTGATCCCGCTCGCCCAGCCGCTGGTGAAGACCAGGGGAAGTACGGACACGCCGCCGATGGTAGGCGGTCCACGGGGCCCGCCGCCCGTCCGATGGGGCGCGGTGCTCAGCTTTGAGTATCCGTACTCAGACGCCGAGATGAGTAGGTGTGCGGATGGGCCGGGATCCGTCCGGACGGAAGAGTGGGGGCCACGGACGGGAAGTGGCGCCGCACCGCCGACACGGGGCGGCGGAGCGGTGCGGCTCCCCGGACGCCACGGGGGAAGCACGGGGGAGTACGGGGGCGGCGCTGCCCTGGTCGGGTCGATTCGGGGGAACGATCCGTGCCAGGGCAGCGCTCATGTCTTTCCGGGGGCCGCGGCGGTCCGCCCCGAGGACGGGGTGGAGCGCCGCTCCCTTTCAGGCGGGGCGGCCGGTGACCCGTCCCTGTAGGAGCCGCGACAGGGCCGCGTGCACGTCGTCGATCGACCGGTCCGGCTGGTACGACTGCCAGTCCAGCGCGGCCACCAGGACCATCCCGAACAGCGCCGAGGCGGTCAGCGGAATGTCGATCTCCTCGCTCAGCTCGCCGCCGGCGACGGCCTCCCGCAGCACGTTCTCCACCACGGTGATGGCCCGTTCCCGGACCACCATGAGCGTCGACTGCCAGGCCCGGTTGGTGCGCCACAGCTCGGCGACGTACAGCTGGGTGAGGGCCGGATACCGGGCGATGAACTCCAGGCCGGCCCGGATCATCGCGTCCAGGGCGTCGACCCGGGTGCCGCCCCCGTCGGTGACCTCGTCGGCGGCCGTCTGGAGGGAGGACGCCAGCAACTCGATACCGTGCCGCAGCAGCTCCTCGAAGAGGACGTTCTTGCTCGCGAAGTTGTAGTACACGGTGCCCTTCGCGACCCCCGCCCGTTCGGCGATCTCGTCCACCGTGGTGGAGGAGAAGCCCTGTTCGGCGATGAGCGTGACCGCGGCCTCGAAGAGCTTGCGCCGGGTCGCGTCGCGGCGTGTGTGGGAGCTGTCCATGGGGGTGATTGTGCCGGTCGCGGCTGTGCGCGCGCTCACAGGCTGAGCTCCGGGTGGAGGTCCTTCATCCGCACCACCTGGCGACCGCGCGCCGCCAGGGAGGTCAGCGCCAGCGCCCCGAGGGTGAACGCCAGCAGCACCGCGGCGCCCTGCCACACGGGAGCCAGCTCGCCGCCGGTGATGAGCCGGCGCAGCCCCTCCACGACGTAACTCATCGGCAGGTAGGGGTGGATGGCCCCGAAGAAGCCCGGGCTGGTCTGCACCGGGTAGGTGCCGCCGGCCGACGTCAGCTGGAGCATCAGCAGGGCCAGGACGAGGATCCGGCCGGCCGGCCCGAACTTCGCGTTCAGCCACTGCACGATCGCCGAGAAGCAGGCGGTGACCAGGACCAGGAAGCCGACCGTGCCGGCCGCCCGGGCCATCTGGAGGCCGAGCGCGAAGTGCAGCACGGACATCAGCGCGGCGGTCTGCAGCACCCCGATGCCGAACACCGGCAGCCATCCGGACAGCGTCACCCGCCAGGAGGACGCGCCCGTCGCCAGTGCCCTCCGGTTGAGCGGCGGGATCAGCATGTAGGCCACCATCGCGCCGACCCACAGGGACAGCGGGATGAAGTACGGGGCGAACCCGGTGCCGTAGTTGGGCGCCTTGTGGGTGGCACCGGACGCGAGCTGCACCGGATCGGACATCACCAGGGTGCGCGCGTCGCGGTCCTTCTTGCCGTAGTCGGGGATCTGCCGCACCCCGTCGTGCAGTCCGCCGGCCAGCTGCGCCGAGCCGTCGGACAGCTTGAACATCCCGCCGTCCAGGGTCTGCGCGCCGTCCTTGAGGCGGCCGACGCCGGCGTCCAGGTCGGTCATCCCGGAGGCGGCGCGGCCGGTGCCGTCGTGCAGCTGCCGCGCCCCGTCATGGAGCCGGTCCGCGCCGGACGCCAACTGGGCGTTGCCCGCCGCCAGTTCGCGGGCGCCCGCGGAGACCTTGTGGGCCCCGTCGTTGAGGTCGTTGATCTTCTGGACCGCGGCGTCCATGTCGGCCCCGAGGGTCGGCCCGTGGGCGGCCAGCTCGGAGGCCAGTGCGTGCAGGGTGTCCAGGTCCCGGCCGAGCTGGTCGAGGTTCTTCTGGTCGTGGACGTAGCCGCTGACCTCCTCGGCGGTGTCCGCCGCGGCGTCCGCCTGCTGGGTGATCAGCTTCAGTTCGGCGCAGTCGCTCCCCACGGAGCCGCCGCTGCCGCAGCGCAGCCGGTAGTACGTGTCCAGGTGGTCGGCGAGCCCGCGGGAGAGCCGGGCGCCGGCGTCGGCCGCGCCGGGCAGCTTGTCCAGGTGGTCGCGCACCGCCTGGGCGCCGTCGGCGACCAGCCGTGCGGCCTCGCCGATCTCCTTGCCGTGCGCCCGGACGAACGGCCCCACCTGGTCGACGACGCCGTTGACGGTGTCGGCGAGCTGCTGGGTGCCCTGCGCCACCTGGCCGGAGCCGTCGGCCAGTTGGCGGGCCCCGGTGGCGGCGGTGCCGGCCCCCTTCGCGAGGTCGGTGCTGCCCTGGTTGAGGCGGCCCGCGCCGGCGTCGAGGTCGCCCAGGCCGCCGACCAGCTCGGCGCTCCCGTTCTTGGCGGTGCCCAGGCCGTCGGCCAGTTTGCCGGCGCCGTCCTTGGCCTGCCCGATGCCGTCCTGGAGCCGTGCCGCGCCGTCGGCGGCCTCCTGGGTCTTGCCGTGCAGGGTCGAGAACGACACGAAGATCTTGTCGAGGAAGGTCCGCGACGCCTTGGCCGTGGCCGCCGCGCGGACCTCGGAGAAGACGGTCCGGGAGATCTGCCCGACGATGTAGTTGTTGGCGTCGTTGGTGCGCACCGTCAGGGCACCGGTCTCCGGGTGCGCCCCGGAGCTGGACGCGATCCGTCGGCTGAAGTCCCGCGGGATGGACAGCGAGAGGTAGTAGGTGCCGTCCTCGACGCCCCGGCCGGCCTCCTGGGAGTCGACCCGGTGCCAGTCGAAGGTGTGGCTGTCGCGCAGCCCGGCGACGATCCCGTCGCCCGCCGCGATGCGCTGTCCGCCGACGTCGGCCCCTTGGTCGTCGTTGACCAGCGCGACCGGGATCCGGTCCAACCGGCCGTAGGGGTCCCAGAAGGACCACAGGTACAGCGCGCCGTACAGGAGCGGCAGCAGCAGGAGCGCGGCCAGCGCGGCGCGCGGCAGCTTCCCCCGCCCGAACCGCTTCAGCTCAAGCGCGGCCAGTTTCGGCGAGCGCATCGGCCGCCCCCTCCTCATCGTGCCCGCCGTCCTCGGGGGCGTCGGCAGCGTGTGGTGCCGGGCGGCCGGTGCGCACCAGCACCACGCCCGAGGGGTCCGCCGGCGGCTCGCTGCACACCGCGAGCACGGTGGTGCCGGCGGCGGCGAGGGAGCGCAGCAGCGCCCAGGCCGCGGCGCGCTCCTGGTCGGACAGCTTCAGGTCGGTGTCGTCCACGGCCAGCAGCCCGGGGCCGCCGATCAGCGCCAGGGCCACGGACAGCCGCAGCGCCTCCAGCCGCTCCAGGTCGCGCACCGCGGTGCGGACGCCCTTGGGCAGCGTCGCCACGTCCAGTCCGGCGGCGGTCAGCGCGTCGTCCACCAGAGCGCGGGCCCGTGCCCGGCGCTCCCGCCGGGGCCGCAGCAGCGCGCCGAGCGAGGCGCCGAACCGGCCCTGGAGCAGGGCGCGTTCCCGCAGGTGCTCGCCGACGGTCAGGGCCGGGTCGAGCTCGGCGACCCCCGGCACGTGGGCGAGGGCGGTGCGGGACCGAACCGCGGCCATGCGCCGGGGCAGCGGCAACCCGCCGACCTCGGCGGTGCCCGCCGCGGGCTTCATCCGCCCGGTGAGCGCCAGCAGCAGGCACGTGCGGCCGGACCCCGACGGGCCCTGCACGGCGATCAGCGCACCGGGTCCGGCGGTGACGTCGATGTCCCGGAACGCCCAACCGCGGGGGCCCTTGACCCCGAATCCCGCGGCCGTGACCGCCGCCCCGTGCGGGGTGCTGTCCACGATCCCCTCCCTTGCACTGACTGGTCAGTTCAAGCTAGGGAGCCCGGTCCGCCCTCCGCAAGGGGTTCGCCGGAAATCCGCGAAAACCCGTTCCGGATCTGCCGATTCGCTGTCCGTTTTCCACTGGAACCGCAGGTCAGGGGCGATTGTCAGTGGTGTGCCGCACGATGGGTGCATACGGTCCGCATCGGCCCGCAGGCCCTCAACCAGCGGGCGACGACAGGAGGTTCGTCATGGCAGCTCGTCCCGTCGCGGGCAGCTCGGCTGCGTACGGTCCCCCGAGCGACGTCCACCCCGTCCTGCGCCGGGCGGCCGCGCCGCCCGCCGCCCTCGACCTGCTCGCCAAGGCCCAGCTCGGCCTCGACGAGGCCGAGACCCTGGAATCCGCCAACGACCGGTTCGCCACCGCCCACCTGGCCGCGCTGCGCGCCGCGGCCGCGGTCCTCGCCGTGCGCGGCCGACCGGAGCCCACCGCACGCCGTCGGAAGACCATCCGCAGCGCCTGGGAGGTCCTGCCCGAGGTCGCTCCCGAACTCGCCGAGTGGAGCGCCCTGTTCGCGGCCGGCGCCGACCGCCGGGCCAGGGCCGAGGCCGGCATAGCGGGCGCGGCCGGCCAGCGTGACGCCGACGACCTCCTGCGGGACGCCGGGATGTTCCTCCGCCTCGTGGAGCGGATGCTCCGGCTCCAGCCGGCGCTGCCCCCGCAGCGGGCCGGCGGGACGCCCGACGCGAGCTGGGGACGGGCCGGCTGACGGGCCCGACCTGCGGCGGTGCGCGGGCCGGACGCGGCACCCGCCCGATTACGCAATAGGGTGGTGAACGACTGGACGTCCATGCCCCGCCGAGGAGCCACCCACCGTGTCTGACCCGCTGCGCCCGCGCGCCTCCCTTCGTACCGCCGTGGTCTGGGACGTCCTCAACGACGCCCTGGACCGCCGGGCCAAGGCCGCCGGGCGGGACGCCCTGGATGTCCTCGACACCGGCGGCGGCAGCGGCAACTTCGCCGTCCCGGTGGCCCGCCTCGGCCACCGCGTCACCGTCGTCGACCCCAGCCCCAACGCCCTCTTCGCCCTGGAGCGCCGGGCCGCGGAGGCCGGGGTCGCCGACCGCATCCGCGGGGTCCAGGGCGACGCCCACGGCCTGTTCCAGGTCGTCGAGCGCGGTGGCTACGACGCGGTGCTCTGCCACGGCGTCCTGGAGTACGTGGACGACCCCGCCGAGGGCCTGCGCAACGCCGTCGACGCGCTGCGCCCGGCCGGCACCCTCAGCCTGCTCGCCGCCGGGCTGGGCGGGGCGGTCCTTGCCCGCGCCCTGGCGGGCCACTTCACCGAGGCCCGCCGCGCCCTCACCGACCCCGCCGGCCGCTGGGGCGAGGGCGACCCGGTGCCCCGCCGGTTCACCGCCGACCAGCTCACCGACCTGGTCACCGCCACCGGCCTCCAGGTCGGCGCGGTGCACGGCGTGCGGGTCTTCGCCGACCTGGTCCCCGGCGTCTTGGTCGACACCGAGCCCGGCGCCATGGAGGCACTGCTGAAGCTGGAGGCCGCCGCGGCCGAGCAGCCGGCGTTCCACTCCGTCGCCACCCAATTGCACGTCCTGGCCGAGCGCGACTGACCGCGCCGGACGCGGCCGCGCCCGCGCCGGGACGGTGCACGCCGCCCGCGCGCCGCGCCCGCCGGGGCGCCCGCGGCCGGCGGCGGGGCCCGGCGACGCCCGCGGGTAGCGGGTGCGGTCGACCACAGGCCACCCGAACAGCCGCTTCGCCCCGTATGATCGGGGTACGACGCTCCGGCATGACGGGCTGGTGGGTGGGGAATGCAGCCAGCATCACCACCGCACCGCCGCGGCGGTGCGGACGGTGAATTGGCGTAGAGGGGCGGGTTTCACGGGGGCGAATCCCTGCCTATCCTGAAAGGGTCGCACCCCGGTCGCCCCCCGCGACCGACGAGTAGGAGGACTCCGTGCCGCTCTCGGAGCACGAGCAGCGCATGCTCGAGCAAATGGAGCGAGCGCTGTACGCCGAAGATCCCAAGTTCGCGACAGCGCTTGAGGGAAGCGGGCTGCGTACGTACACCCGGCGACGGGTTTACCAAGCGGTCGCGGGCTTCCTGGTGGGTATCGGCCTGCTCATGGCCGGCATGGTCGCGCAGCAGATCTGGTGGGTCAGCGTCGTCGGCTTCCTCGTCATGCTCGGCTGTGCCGTGCTGGCCGTCACCGGTTGGCGCAAGGCCCCCAAGCCCGGTGAGCGCGGGACGGCCCCCAGCGGGCCGCAGGCCCGTCGCCAGGCGAAGTCGCGCCGTTCGATGATGGACCGCATCGAGGACCGCTGGCAGCGTCGCCGAGACGAGCAGCAGGGCCACTGACCAGCGTCTCCTGAGCCGTCCGGAGGCGATCTGCTCGGCCCGGCGCTCAGGCTCGGATCCGGCCGATCTCGCGCGGCCCGCCCGTGTGACCCCTTCCGTGCTCTGGCCCCCGACGTTTCGGGGGCCAGAGCTTTTTCTTCGCCTTCTTCGCCGCCTTCGCTTCTGTCTGTGCCTCCGCCTCTGTCTCTGCGTACGGCTCCGCTTCCCGCGCTGCCGGTGAGCGCGGGAAGCGGAGCCGTACGTACGCCGACGCCGCACGTTTCCGCGCTGCGCCCGTGGGGCCCGTGAGCGCGACCGTGAGGTGTGCCGCGACGGGGGTGCGGCCGGCGCTGCTCTTCCGCGCGGGCCGGGCACGCGTTGCTGCGGGTGCGTGTCCGGACCAGCCCCGCCCCCCCCGTGGACGGAGCCGGCCTGGAAGGGGGCGGCGCTGGATCGCGGCTCGCTGGACTACGTCCGCTCGTCGCGCTGCCACCCGGCCGTTCGCAGGGCGGTCGCCGCGCGTCGGGCCGCGGTCGCCGGCCGGCCGTTCCGGCAGCGTCGCCGCAGGGCCGACCAACGCGCCGCCCAGCACCAGCGCAGGCGGGCCGCCGAGCGCGGGGCGAGCCGGGCCCGTATCCGCAGCGCCCGCGGTGCGCCGTCCCGTAGGCCGGCGTGGACCAGCCGCACGTCCGCGGCGAGGCCGGCGGTGGCGACCGGCTGGGGGGCGTACAGGACCTGCTCGACCGCCGCGGCGACCCGCTGGGCGGCCGCCGCGGCGTCGGCGGGCAGTTCCCCGATGCGAACGATCCGGGCCGCCGCCGTGCGCGGCGTCAGCGACTCGTCCGGGAGGATGCCGAAGTCCCAGCCGGTGTCCAGCAGCTCCTGCCAGGCGGCGAGGGTGCGTGCCGCGGCGTCACCGCCCGGTGGGCCCGCCAACCGCCGGGTGCGGGCCCGGGCCCGCCATGCCGGCGGGACCGCGGGCAGCGCCACGACCAGCAGCGCGGCCAGCGCGAGGAGCGCGAGCGTCCCGATCGAGGGGCCGCCGCCCGGGGGGCCGGCGGTCGGCACCGAGGGCGTGGCCGCGCAGTCCGGGCCGGACCCCGTGCGGCGCTCCCCGGGGCCGCAGGTGGGAGGCGCGGACGGCCCGGTCGGGGGCACCGCGGACGGCGCCGGCGCGTGCTCCGGGCCGCCGGGGGCGGGGGCCTGCGAGGTGTCCGGGTAGGCGTAGTCCGGGACGCTGCCGCGGCTCGGGGTCGGCTCGAAGCGGGTCCAGCCGACGCCCTGGAAGTACAGCTCCGGCCAGGCGTGCGCGTCCTTCAGGGACACCGACGTCGTGCCGTCGGGCTGCCGGGTGCCCGGGGTGAAGCCGACCGCGACCCGGGCGGGAATCCCCAGGGTGCGGGCCATCGCCGCCATGGTGAAGGAGAAGTGGACGCAGAAGCCCTCCTTGTCCTTCAGGAAGCGGGCTATCGCCTCGGTGCCGCTGCCCGCCCGGACCTCGGTGTTGTAGCTGAAGCCGCCGTAGAGCGCGAACCAGTCCTGGAGCTTGACCGCCTTGTCGTACGCGGTGCCGGCGCCCCGGGTGACTTGACGGGCAGTGGTGCGCACGATCGGCGGGAGGGACTCCGGGACGCGGGTGTACTCGCGCTGGAGCGCGGCGGGCGGCGGCGGGGCCGAGGCCAGTTGGTGGGCGGTGGGCCGCACCTGGAGGCTCTCGACCTGGTATTGGAGGCCGTGGGTGTTCTGCCCGCGGTCGCCGACCAGGGTGCGGCCCTCGGGCTCGAACCGCCAGCGGCCGGGGAGGTCCACCCTGGCCGCCGGATAGGGCAGCGGCAGCCAGTTCTGCGCGTACCACTGGGCGGTCGACAGGGAGGTGTTGACCCGGGTGACGGAGACGTCGGAGCTGAGGCCGGGCGGTCGCGGTAGCTCGGTCGGGACGTCGGTGACCGTGCGCTCGGAGGGCTTCCAGGCCGTGCCGTCGAACTGGTCCAACGCCACGATCCGCAGGTACATCTCGCGGGTGTCGGTCGCGGTCGTGCGGTAGTTGAGGACCTCGCGGTCCTCCGGTTGGTTCAGGCTGTCCTGGAGCGAGACCAGCGGGTTCACCGCGGAGATGGTGCCGCCGCCGGCTCCGGGGCCGGCACCGGCGGCGGTCGGCCCGAGCAGGCCGCTGCCGAGGGACGGCAGCACGGCGGGCACCAGCAGCGCGAGGCCCAGCGCCAGTGCGCCGATCCGGCGGCCCCGGGGGAGCGGCAGTCCGTCGCGGCGGGCCGCTGCCGGCCGGCCGGCGACCGGACCGCCGAACACCCGGCCCCACTGGGACAGCCGGTCGCGCCCCTCGGCGAGCAGGAGCAGCAGGTAACCGGCGGCCGCCACGACGAACCACAGCCAGCCCGCACCGCTCTGGGACAGCCCCGCGGCCACCGAATACAGCGCGAGCAGCGGCAACCCGGCGGGTGCGGCGCTGCGGTAGGTGACCGCCAGCGCGTCCACGACCAGGCCGATCAGCAGCACCCCGGACACCAGCAGCAGCCGGATGCCGGGCGTCACCGGTGCCGGGATGGCGTACCGGCCGACGTCGCCGACGCCGTTGCGCACCAGGTCGGCCAGGGCGGCGACGGCGTCCGGGCCGGGCAGCAGTCCGGCCACCGCGTGGTCGCGGGCGAACACCGCGGTCAGCAACAGGACGGCTGCCAGCGCCTGCGCGCCGACGGTCAGCGGCCGGGCCAGGGGGAGCCGTCGGCCCAGTGCGCCCACCCCCGTCACCAGCGCCAGCAGCAGCGCGGCCTGGAAGAGCCAGGTGATCGGATCCACGAGGGGCAGCAGCGCGCACCCGGCGGACAGCGTCGCCGCCATCGCGCACAGCGCCAGCCGCGCCGGCCCGCTCATGCGTCCGCCCCGCTTCGCTCGGGTGCGCCCCGCCGGTCGTCCGGCTCCGCCGCCGCAGCGGCGGCCGCCCCGGTCGGTGCGGCGCCCGCCCGGTCCGCCGCCCGCCACAGGTCGGCCAGCGCGTCACCGGGCGTCACCGGCAGCGCCGTCCAGCCCGCCTTCCGCAGCATCCGCAACCGGTCGCCGACGGGGGAGTCGCCGGACGAGAAGCGGAACCCGCCGGGTGTCCTGGCCCAGGCGTCGCCGTCCATGACGAAGGCGACCGCGGCGGTGCTGCCCCGGCAGATCCGACCGGCCAGTGCGGCCTGTTCCTCGTCCAGCTCGCCGAAGAAGGCGATCAGCAGCCCCTCCTTGCCGCCGCGCAGCACGTCGTACGCGGCGGAGAGGCCGTCCTCGGCGGAGTGCTCCACGATGGCGAGGGTCTCCAGCAGCAGGCCCCCGGCGTCGGCGGACTCGCCGCCGCCCGTGAAACCGCCGCCCTCCGGGCCGGGCACCGCACTGCCGGTGTCGGTCAGCAGCCGCACCGAGAGGCCCCGCTCCAGCAGGTGCAGCGCGACCGAGGCGGCGCCGGCCACCGCCCATTCGAAGGCCGAGTCCGGCCCGGAACCGTGGTGGGCGGCGGCGCGGGTGTCGAGCAGGATCGTGCAGCGGGCCTTCTCCGGCTGCTCCTCGCGGCGGACCATCAGCTCGCCGTGGCGCGCGGTGGAGCGCCAGTGGACCCGGCGCAGGTCGTCGCCGTGCCGGTAGCCGCGGGGGATGACGTCGTCCTCGCCGGCGAGGGCGAGCGAGCGGTGGCGCCCGTCGCCGTACCCGGCGACCTCGCCGGCCAGCCGGACCGGGGGCAGCGGCTCGACCCGGGGCACCACCGTCAGGGTGTCGGACGTGCTGAAGGAACGCGTCAGCTCGCACATTCCGAACGGGTCGGACAGGCGCAGCTGGAGTGGCCCCAGCGGATAGCGGCCGCGCAGGTCGGAGCGGACGCGGTAGGACACCTCGCGGTGTCCGCCGGGCTCGACCCGGTCCAGGACGAAGCGCGGCCGGGGCCCGAGCACGTACGGCACGCGGTCCTGGAGCATCAGCACGCCGGTCGAGAGCCGGGCGACGTTCTCCACGCGGAGGCCGACCCGGGCCTCGGCCGTCGCCGGCACCCGGGCCGGGGCCAGCGTGCGGCTGCCCGCGACGCGATAGCGGGTGCGGTGCAGCACCAGGACGCACACCAGCGGCAGCGCCGCCAGCAGCAGTCCGACCCGCAGCAGGTCCGCCTGCCCCAGGAGGTAGGCGCAGGCCGCGGCGGCCACCCCGGCCGCCAGGAAGGACCGGCCGCGCGTGGTCAGCCCCCCGAAGGCGGCGCGCAGTCCGCCCGGCGCCGGGGTCCCGGCGCTCCCCCCGCCGGACATCACAACCCCCGTGCGTGGGGCGGCTGCTGGCCGCGCTCGCCCTGTCGCCATTGCAGGGCGGACGGGTCGGGGACCGGGGTGCGGCGCACGATCTCCAGCACCACCTGCTCGGCGGTGCGGCGGTTCAACTGCGCCTGGGCGGTGGGCAGCAGACGGTGCGCGAGCACCGCCACCGCCAGCGACTGCACGTCGTCCGGGAGCGCGAACTCCCGCCCGGCCATGGCCGCCGCGGCCTTGGCGGCGCGCAGCAGGTGCAGGGTGGCCCGGGGCGAGGCGCCGAGCCGCAGATCTGGATGGCTGCGCGTGGCCCCCACGAGGTCGACGGCGTACCGGCGCACGGGCTCGGCGACGTGCACGGTGCGCACCGCCTCGGTCAGCTGCACGATCTCGTGGGCGTGCGCCACCGGGCGCAGGTCGTCCAACGGGGAGGCGCCGCCGTGCACGTCGAGCATCCGCAACTCGGCCGCCGGGCTGGGGTAGCCGATCGACACCCGGGCCATGAAGCGGTCCCGCTGTGCCTCCGGGAGCGGGTAGGTGCCCTCCATCTCGACCGGGTTCTGCGTCGCGACGACCATGAAGGGGCTGGGCAGGTGGTACGTCTGCCCGTCCGTGGTGACCTGGCGCTCCTCCATGGACTCCAGGAGCGCCGACTGGGTCTTGGGGGAGGCGCGGTTGATCTCGTCGCCGATCACGATCTGGGCGAAGATCGCGCCGGGCTTGAACTCGAAGTCCTGGCGCTGCTGGTCGTAGATGCTGACGCCGGTGATGTCGGACGGCAGCAGGTCGGGGGTGAACTGGATGCGGCGCACCGAGCAGTCGATGGACCGGGCCAGCGCCTTGGCCAGCATCGTCTTGCCGACGCCGGGCACGTCCTCGATGAGCAGGTGCCCCTCCGCCAGCAGGACCGTCAGCGCGAGCCGTACGACCTCCGGCTTGCCCTCGATCACGCCCTCCACTGACCGGTGCACCCGCCCGGCGGTGGTGGTCAGATCGGCAAGGCTCGCTCGTTCGTCATACGTCGTCACTCGGCCCTCCTCGGCCCCTCCCCGGGTGGCCGACGCCCCCTTGACGGACCCGGCCTCCCCGTGTGCGCATTCCGTCCGGTCGTGGCCGGACGGAACGTCACCTACGCATTCTTGCCGCCCGCGCGGCCTCGCGTCATGGCCTGTGGATAACTCACACCGTCCGGTCCCAGCCAACCGGGCATGTCGGTCGAAACGGGCGCCGAGGGGGTGTGGCGGGCGGGATCCTCCGCCGGGCGCGACGGATCCCGCCGCAGGTCAGCCCCGTGGATCGATCTCGCGCAGCAGGCCGGTCGTCACGTCGAACACGAACCCGCGGACGTCGTCGGTGTGCAGCAGGAAGGGTGAGGTGCGTACCCGCTGCATGGACTGGCGGACGTCCTCGTCGAGGTCCTTGAACGCCTCGACCGCCCAGGTGGGCCGCTGGCCGACCTCGGCCGCCAGCTCGTGCCGGAAGTCCTCGGTCAGGCTGAGCAGGCCGCAGCCGGTGTGGTGGATGAGCACGACCGACCGGGTGCCGAGCGCGCGCTGGCTGATCGTCAGCGAGCGGATGATGTCGTCGGTCACCACGCCGCCGGCGTTGCGGATGGTGTGGCAGTCGCCGAGTTCCAGGCCCAGCGCCGCGTGCAGGTCGAGCCGGGCGTCCATACAGGCCACGACGGCGACCTGGAGGACGGGGCGGGCGTCCATGCCGGGGTCCGTGAAGGCGTCGGCGTAGTGCTCGTTCGCCTCGACGAGACGGTCGGTGACGGTGCCGTCGGGGGCGGGGGAGGTGCTGTCGGCGGACGAGGGCAGCGGCTGCGACGCAGGTATGGGCATGGCTTCACGGTAATCGTTCACGGCGTGATCGGCCCCTCCGGAAATCAGGCGTAGGGGGCAACCTCACGCCTTGTGAGGCACTCCACAGCGCGGGTGCCACGGACAAACCCCCAGGAATCCTCCGGGCGCACCCTGCGGGGGACGCGCGGAACCGGTTGATTGACCGGGGCGGCAGGTGGACTAAAGTGGCGCGAAGTGGGAGGCGTGACGCTCTCCTTGGATCCCGGATCCCTCGCGTGCGTGACCGTACGTACGGTTCGGCCTCCTCCCGCTCCACCGGTCATCCGACGTCACTTCCCCGTCGCCGGAGGGCCACTTCCCCTTCAGAGCGGGCGGGGACCAAGCGGTACGTGCGGCATCCCCCAGCCAACGGCCGGGGACCCACCTGCCGTCCACCATCGGAAGGCACATGAGCGAGCGCAGCGAGCGAATCATAAAGAGGTGCGCGCTCCGCGCATGCAGGCCCGCCGAGCGAAGCGAGGCTGGCGCATGAACAGCAACACCCGCCACGTACCCGTCATGCTCCAGCGCTGCCTGGACGTGCTCGCCCCCGCGCTCGCCGAGCCCGGCGCGGTCGTGGTCGACTGCACCCTCGGCCTCGGCGGACACAGCGAGGCACTGCTCGCCGCGTTCCCCGAGGCCCGGCTGGTCGCCCTGGACCGCGACCCGGCCGCGCTCCGCCTCGCGGGCGAGCGGCTGGCCCCCTACGGAGACCGCGCCACCCTGGTGCACGCGGTCTACGACGAACTCCCCGAGGTCCTCGACCGGCTCGGGCTGCCGCACGTCCAGGGCGTCCTGTTCGACCTCGGCGTCTCCTCCATGCAGCTCGACGAGGCCGACCGCGGCTTCGCCTACGCCCAGGACGCCCCGCTCGACATGCGGATGGACCAGACGACCGGCATCAGCGCCGCCGAGGTCCTCAACACCTACCCGCCCGGTGAACTGGTCCGCATCCTGCGCGCCTACGGCGAGGAGAAGCAGGCCAAGCGGATCGTCTCGGCGGTGGTGCGGGAGCGGGAGAAGGAGCCGTTCAGCAACAGCGCCCGGCTGGTCGAGCTGATCCGCGACGCGCTGCCGCAGGCCGCCAAGCGCACCGGCGGCAATCCCGCCAAGCGGACCTTCCAGGCGCTGCGCATCGAGGTCAACGGCGAGCTGGCCTGCGTCGAGCGCGCCATCCCGGCCGCGGTGAAGTCGCTCGCGGTGGGCGGCCGGATCGCCGTGCTCGCCTACCACTCGCTGGAGGACCGGCTGGTCAAGCAGGTCTTCGCGGCCGGCGCCAGTAATACCGCGCCGCCCGGCCTGCCGGTGGTCCCCGAGCGCTACCAACCCCGGCTCAAGCTGCTGACCCGCGGGGCCGAACTGCCCACGGAGGAGGAGGTCGCGCAGAACCGGCGCGCGGCCCCGGCCCGGCTGCGCGGCGCCGAGCGCATCCGCGAGGACATCGCGTGACACGGCAGGGGGGCCGACCGCGCGCCAGGCAGCGCCTGACCGCGCTGTTGCCCTCCGTCCCGCGCGGCGCCACCGCCGCGCGGACGCCCTTCGTCCTGCTCGTCGTGGTGCTCCTGGGCTCCGGGCTGATCACCCTGCTGCTGCTCAACTCCGCGCTCAACCAAGGCTCGTTCGAGCTGAGCAAGCTGGAGCGGAAGACCGGCGAGCTGACGGACGAGCAGCAGGCGCTCCAACAGGAGGTCGACGGCTACTCCGCACCGGACGCGCTGGCGCGCCGGGCCCGCAGGCTGGGCATGGTGCCCGGCGGCAACCCGGCGTTCCTGATGCCGGACGGCACGGTCCGCGGCGCGCCCGGGCCGGTGGAGGCTTCGGGCGCCGCGCTGTCCGCCTCCGCCGGGCCGGTGCTCGGCCCCGGGGCCCTGCGGCCGGTGGGCCAGGAGGCGGCGTCGGCGCCGCGGGTTCCGGCCCAGGCGCCGCCAGCACCACCACCGACCCCGGCGGGCGCACCGAACCCGGCCGTCCCGTTCGCCCCCCACACCCCGGGCGTTCCGTCCTCACCCGGCCCGCTGGCGACGCCCATGGCGCCGGCCTCCGCCCTCACGCCCGACCCGCCCGCCCCCGCCGTCCGCGCGCCCGGCCCCGTCGCCGGACCGACCCCGTCGGCCACCGGCAGGTGACCCCGTGACACCCGCCCCCGCGCCCCACTGCTGCGGTCCCAACGTCCCGGTCCACCGGGCGGACGGCGCCGCGCCGTTCCCCGCTCCCCCCGTGCCCGTTCCGGAGGCCGCGGTATGACCCAGCCCAGGGACCCCCGTCGCGTTCCGCGCCCCGCCCGGCCCGGCGCCCGTCCGGCCGCTGCCCGCCGCCCCGCCGTCCAGGGCCGTCCACGGCCGGCCGGCGGCGCGCTGCGGCCGGTCAGCCCGCGCCCGCGCCTGCGCCTGATCGCCGTCGCGCTGACGCTGGTGATGCTGGCCTTCGTGATCCGGCTCGTGCAGGTGCAGGGCGTGGACGCGGCGGCGTACGCGGCCAAGGCCAACGAGAACCGCTACGTCCCGGTGACGCTCGCCGCCTCACGCGGCGCCATCACCGACCGCAACGGGGTGGACCTCGCCACCACCGTGGACGCGTACGACATCACCGCCGACCCGAGCCTGCTGGCGCCCGACAAGATCAAGATCAAGGACGCCCCACAGCAGGCCGCCGCGCTGCTGGCGCCGATCCTCGGCGAGCCCGAGGCGACCCTCGCCGCCAAGCTCGACCGCCCGACGTCCCGCTACGCCCTGCTCGCCCGGCAGCGCACCCCCCAGGTCTGGAAGCAGATCAAGGACCTGCGCACGGCACTGGACGCCAAGGCGGCCGCCGCGCCCAAGAGCGCCCCCCGCCCCGACGTCCTGGTCGGGATCTTCGCGGACAAGCACAGCAAGCGCGTCTACCCCGGCGGCGACCTCGCGGCCGGCGTCCTCGGCTTCGTCAACGGCACCGGCAAGGGGGCCGGCGGCCTGGAGGCCCAGCTCAACAAGGAGCTGGCCGGCAAGGACGGGAAGCTGGTCTACGCCCAGTCCGGCGGCCGCCGGGTGCCCACCGCCGACACCCAGGAGCACCCCGCCGTCCCCGGCACCGACGTCCAGCTGACGATCGACCGCGACATCCAGTGGGCGGCCCAACAAGCCATCAGTCAGCAGGTGCAGAAGTCCGACGCCGACCGCGGCTACGTCGTCGTCCAGGACACCCGCACCGGCCAGGTCCTGGCGCTCGCCAACGCGCCCGGCTTCGACCCCAACGACCTCTCCAAGGCCGGCCCGGACACGCTCGGCAACCCCGCACTGACCGACGCCTTCGAGCCCGGCTCCACCAGCAAGCTGATGACGATGGCGGCCGTCCTACAGGAGGGCGCCGCGACCCCGTCGACCCGGGTGACCGTGCCCAACCGGCTGCACCGCGGCGACCGGCTCTTCGCGGACGACGTCGACCACGACACCTGGCACCTCACGCTCAACGGCGTGCTCGCCAAGTCCAGCAACATCGGCACCATCCTGGCGGCCGGCCAACTGGGCACCACCCAGCCCCAGGCCAACCAGGTCCTCTACTCCTACCTGCGGAAATTCGGCATCGGCCAGCCGACCGGCCTCGGCTTCCCCGGGGAGACCGACGGCATCCTCGCCAAGCCGCAGGACTGGAACACCTCGCAGCAGTACACGATCCCGTTCGGCCAGGGCCTGTCCCTCAACGCCGTCCAGGCCGCCTCCGTCTACTCCACCATCGCCAACGGCGGCGAGCGGATCACCCCCACCCTCGTCCGCGGCACCACCGGGCCGGACGGCCGCTACGCCCCGGCCCCCGAACCCGCCCGCAACCGCGTGGTGAGCGAGAAGACCGCCAGCACCCTCGCCACCATGCTGGAGTCGGTGGTGTCCGACGACGAGGGCACCGGAGCCAAGGCGAAGATCGACGGCTACCGGGTCGGCGGAAAGACCGGTACCTCCAACCGGGTGGACCCGAAGACCGGCCGCTACCACGGCTACACCGCGTCCTTCGCCGGTTTCGCGCCCGCCGACAAGCCGCGCATCACCGTCTACTGCGCCGTGCAGAACCCCAAGCGGGGCAGCTATTTCGGAGGCCAGGTCTGCGGCCCGATCTTCCAGCAGGTCATGGCGTTCGCACTGAAGACCCTGCAGGTCCCCCCGACCGGTGCGCAGCCGCCGCGGCTGCCGGTCACCTTCAAGCCAGGCGAATGAAATCGAGGCAACACCGCTGTGACGACGATCACTCCCGACGGCCCGCAGCTGCCCGGCGACAGAACCCCGGCGAAGCCCTCGCTTCGCCCCGAGCCCGTTCTGCCCGGTACGCTCACCGCCGTGTCACAAGCTGATCAGTCCCCGAAACCCCAGCGAGCGGAGAAGGGCGGACCCGGCAGATATCCGGGCGCGCCGCGCCCTGAGGAGGTCCGCCCCACCCCCCTGGCCGACCTCGCCCGGCAGCTGGCGATCCCGGTTCCCGACGGTTCGGACGCCGTCCGCGTCACCGGCATCACCCACGACTCCCGTGCGGTCCGCCCCGGTGACGTCTACGCCGCGCTGCCCGGTGCCCGTCTGCACGGCGCCGACTTCGTCGCCCAGGCCGCCGACCTCGGTGCCGCCGCGATCCTGACCGACCCGTCGGGCGCCGAGCGGGCCGCCGCGACCGGCCTGCCGGTCCTGGCCGTCGAGCATCCGCGCGGCCGGATGGGCGCCCTGGCCGTCTCGATCTACGGCGCGCCCGGCGAGGACCTCCTCCAGATCGGCATCACCGGCACCTCCGGCAAGACCACCACCGCGTACCTCATCGAGGGCGGGCTGCGGGCCGCCGCGGCCACGGCGGGCGGCGGACGGTCGGGCGGACTGACCGGACTGATCGGCACCGTCGAGTCCCGGATCGGCGACGAGCGCCTGAAGTCCGAGCGGACCACCCCCGAGGCCACCGACCTGCAGGCGCTGTTCGCGGTGATGCGCGAGCGCGGCGTCCGCTCGGTCGCCATGGAGGTCTCCAGCCACGCCCTGGTGCTCGGGCGGGTCGACGGCTGCGTCTTCGACGTCGCGATCTTCAACAACCTCAGCCCGGAGCACATGGAGTTCCACTCCGGCATGGAGGACTACTTCCAGGCCAAGGCCCAGCTGTTCACCAGGGCCCGCAGCAAGGCCGGCGTGGTCAACCTCGACGACGAGTACGGCCGCCGGCTCGCCGCCGGCGAGTCCGAGGTCCCGGTCACCACGTTCTCCGCCGAGGGCCACCCGGACGCGGACTGGCGCGCCGCCGACGTCGAGCTGGGCGCGCTCGGCTCGACCTTCACCGTGCACGGCCCCGGGGGCGTGACGCTGCGCGCCGCCTCCCCGATCGCCGGCCCGTTCAACGTCTCCAACGCGCTGGCCGCCATCACCGCGCTGGCCGTCGCCGGCATCGACCCGCAGACTGCGGCCGACGGCGTCGCCGCGATCCCCGGTGTCCCCGGCCGCCTGGAGCGGGTGGACGTCGGCCAGCCCTACCTGGCGGTCGTCGACTACGCGCACAAGACCGACGCCGTCGAATCGGTTCTGCGGGCCCTGCGCAAGGTCACCACCGGCAAGCTGCACGCCGTCCTCGGCTGCGGCGGCGACCGCGACCCGCACAAGCGGATGCCGATGGGTGCCGCGGTCGCCCGGCTCGCCGACACCGCGGTGCTGACTTCCGACAACCCCCGCTCCGAGGATCCGCTGTCGATCCTCGCCACCATGCTTGCGGGCGCCGCCGAGGTGCCCGTCCACGAGCGCGGCACCGTCCTCGTCGAAGAGGACCGGGCCGTCGCCATCGCCGCCGTCGTCGCCCGCGCCGAGCCCGGGGACACCGTGATCATCGCGGGCAAGGGCCACGAACAGGGTCAGGACATCGCCGGAGTGGTACGCCCCTTCGACGACCGTCAGGTGCTGCGCGCTTCCATCGAGGATTCGCTGAAGTCACGGCAGCCGCAGCAGTCACAGCAGCCGAACCACCAGGGATGACACACCGCCATGCGCGCACAATCCTCTTGTTGGCACCTTCTGCACGGCCCCGGGGGTGACCTGTGATCTCCCTGTCCCTCGCAGAGATCGCGAGCATCGTCGGCGGGCAGCAGCACGACATACCGGACCCGGACCGTGAGGTCACCGGGCCGGTCGTGTCGGACTCCCGGGCCGTCCGCCCGGGTGGCCTGTTCGTTGCGTTCGCCGGTGAGCGCGTCGACGGTCACGAGTTCGCCGTCGGCGCCGTCGAAGCCGGTGCGACGGCCGTGCTCGCGTCCCGTCCGGTCGGCGTCCCGGCGATCGTCGTCGACGACGTCGTCGCAGCCCTCGGCGCACTTGCCCGGGCCGTCGTGGACCGGCTGGGCACCACCGTCGTGGGCCTGACCGGCTCCGCCGGCAAGACCAGCACCAAGGACCTGATCGCCCAACTGCTCCAGCGGCACGGGCCGACGGTGTGGCCGGAAGGCAACCTCAACAACGAGATCGGGCTGCCGCTCACCGCGCTGCGCGCCGACGCCACCACCCGGCACCTCGTCCTGGAGATGGGCGCCCGCGGTGTCGGTCACATCCGTTACCTCGCCGGGCTGACCCCGCCCCGGATCGGGGTGGTCCTCAACGTCGGCACCGCGCACCTCGGCGAGTTCGGCGGCCGCGAGCAGATCGCCCAGGCCAAGGGCGAACTCGTCGAGTCGCTGCCCGCGGCCGAGGACGGTGGTGTGGCGGTGCTCAACGCCGACGACCCGTACGTCCGGGCCATGGCGTCCCGCACGAAGGCCCGCACGGTCCTCTTCGGCGAGTCCCGAGAGGCCGCCGTCCGTGCCGAGAACGTCCGGCTCAACGGCCTCGGACAGCCCGCCTTCACGCTTCACACACCCTCCGGGTGCAGCGATGTGACGATGCGGCTGTACGGTGAGCACCACGTGTCGAACGCGCTCGCCGCGGCCGCCGTCGCCCATGAGTTGGGCATGCCCGTAGACGAGATCGCCACCGCGCTCTCCGAAGCCGGCACGCTCTCCCGCTGGCGGATGGAGGTCACCGAGCGCGCGGACGGCGTGACGGTCGTCAACGACGCCTACAACGCGAACCCCGAGTCCATGCGAGCGGCGCTGCGTGCGCTGGTCGCCATGGGCACCGCCGCCAGGGCGCAGGGGGGCCGGACGTGGGCGGTGCTCGGTGAGATGGCCGAGCTGGGCGAGGAGTCACTCGCCGAACACGACGCGGTCGGACGGCTGGTCGTCCGGCTCAACGTCAGCAAGCTCGTGGCGGTCGGCGGCAGGGAAGCGGCCTGGCTCGACATGGGCGCCAAGAACGAGGGTTCGTGGGGTGAGGAGTCGGTGCACGTGTCCGACGCGCGGGCGGCGATCGACCTGTTGCGCAGGGAGCTGCGAGGGGGAGACGTCGTGCTGGTGAAGGCGTCCAGGTCGGTCGGCCTGGAGCGGGTCGCCGCGGCATTGCTGGACGGCGAGATCGGTGCCGGTGTTGAGGGCGGGGCCGCGTCCCGATGAACTCCATGAAGCAGATCCTCTTCTCCGGGATGATCGGGCTCTTCCTGACCCTGATCGGCACCCCGCTGCTGATCAAACTGCTGGCCAAGAAGGGCTACGGGCAGTTCATCCGCGATGACGGCCCCCGCAGCCACGGCAGCAAGAAGGGCACGCCCACCATGGGCGGCATCTCCTTCATCCTGGCCACGATCATCGCCTACGCCCTGACGAAGGTGATCACCTCCAGCGACCCGACCTTCTCGGGCGTCCTGGTGCTCTTCCTCTTCGCGGGCATGGGCCTGGTCGGCTTCCTCGACGACTACATCAAGATCGTCAAGCAGCGGTCGCTGGGTCTGCGGGCCAAGGCGAAGATGGCCGGCCAGCTGATCGTCGGCATCGCCTTCGCGGTGCTCTCGCTCCAGTTCGCCGACCTGCGCGGGGCGACCCCCGGGTCCGACCGGCTCTCCTTCACCCAGGACTTCGGCTGGCAGATCGGCCCGGTGCTGTTCGTCATCTGGGCGCTGTTCATGATCCTGGCGATGTCCAATGGCGTGAACCTCACCGACGGCCTCGACGGTCTGGCCACCGGCGCCTCGGTGATGGTCTTCGGTGCGTACACCTTCATCGGCATCTGGCAGTACCAGGAGTCCTGCGCCAACCAGATCACCGCCGGACCCGGCTGCTACGAGGTGCGCGATCCGCTCGACCTGGCCGTCGTCGCCTCCGCCCTGATGGGCGCCTGCTTCGGCTTCCTGTGGTGGAACACCTCGCCCGCCAAGATCTTCATGGGTGACACCGGTTCGCTGGCGCTGGGCGGTGCCCTCGCCGGCCTGGCGATCTGCTCCCGCACCGAGCTGCTGCTGGCCGTCCTCGGCGGTCTGTTCGTCCTGATCACCATGTCCGTGGTCATCCAGGTCGGCTCGTTCCGGATGACCGGCAAGCGGGTCTTCCGGATGGCGCCACTACAGCACCACTTTGAACTCAAGGGGTGGTCCGAAGTCCTTGTGGTGGTCCGCTTCTGGATCATCCAGGGCATGTGCGTGATCGTCGGTCTGGGCATCTTCTACGGCGGTTGGCAGGCGTCGAAGTGACCGGGTACGACCCGCGCGACCCCCAGGACTTCGCCGGCAGGCACGTCACCGTTGCCGGCCTCGGCGTGAGCGGCGTCCCCGCCGCCCGCGCCCTGGCCGGCCTCGGCGCCCGCGTCACCGTCGTGAACGGCAGCGACGGCGAACGGGAACGCGCCCAGGCGGCCGAACTGGCGGAGCTGGGCGTCACGGTCCGGCTCGGCGACGGGGAGACCCTGCCCGAGGGCACCGACGTGGTCGTGACCTCCCCCGGGTGGAAGCCCACCAGCCCGCTCTTCCTGGCGGCCGCGGAGGCCGGCGTCCCCGTCTGGGGCGACGTCGAACTCGCCTGGCGGCTGCGCGGCCCCGACGCGGCGCCCTGGCTGGCGGTCACCGGCACCAACGGCAAGACCACCACCGTCCGGATGCTGGCCTCGATCCTGGCCGCGGCCGGTCTGCGCACCGCCGCGGTCGGCAACATCGGCATTCCGCTGGTCGACGTGGTGCTCGGCGAGGGCCAGACGGCGGCGACGTCCTACGACGTCCTGGCCGTGGAACTCTCCAGCTACCAGCTGCACTGGGCCCCGTCGGTGCGGGCGCACTCCGCGGCCGTGCTCAACCTCGCCCCCGACCACCTCGACTGGCACGGCTCCATGACGGCGTACGCCGCCGACAAGGGTCGGATCTACGAGGGCAACGCCGTCGCCTGCGTCTACAACGCCGCCGACCCGGCGACCGAGGACCTGGTCCGGGCGGCCGACGTCGAGGAGGGCTGCCGGGCGATCGGCTTCACCCTCGGCACCCCCGGCCCCTCCCAAGTGGGCGTCGTCGACGGCCTCCTCGTCGACCGCGCCTTCGTGGAGAACCGCCAGCAGCAGGCCCAGGAGCTGGCCGAGGTCGCGGACATCGCGCCCGCCTCCGGGAAGCCGGCCCCGCACAACGTCGCCAACGCGCTGGCCGCCGCGGCGCTGGCCCGCGCCTTCGGCGTCCCGGCCGCCGCGGTCCGCGAGGGGCTGCGCACCTTCCACCCGGACCCGCACCGCATCCAGCACGTCGCGGATGTCGCCGGGGTCTCCTACGTCGACGACTCCAAGGCCACCAACACCCACGCCGCCGAGGCGTCGTTGGCGGCGTACGAGAACATCGTGTGGATCGCCGGCGGACTGGCGAAGGGCGCCACCTTCGACGAGCTGGTGCGCACCGCCGCCGGGCGGCTGCGCGCGGTGGTCCTGATCGGCGCCGACCGGGCGCTGATCCGCGAAGCGCTCGGGCGACACGCCCCCGATGTCCCGTTCGTCGACCTCGACCGGACCGACACTGGGGCGATGTCCGAGGCGGTCCGTGAGGCGGCCCGGCTGGCCGAGGCCGGCGACACCGTCCTGTTGGCCCCGGCCTGTGCCTCGATGGACATGTTCGTCAATTACAACAAGCGGGGCGAGGCGTTCGCCGACGCGGTGGGCGAACTGGCCGCCGCGGGTCACTAGCCCGGTTCTCCCCGCTGCCGTCGTCGCCGGCGGCGAGCGCACCCGTGGAGGGGACGAGGATGACCGCCCGATCGGCGAAGCCGGCCCGGCCGAGCCCGGCGCGTCGGACCCCCGCGAAGGCGCGCCCGCCGCGGGCCGGCCGGACCCCGGCCGGCCCGCGCGGGCTCTACACCCGGGCCCAGCGGGCCTGGGACCGCCCGCTGACGGCCTACTACCTCATCCTCGGCGCCCCCGTGCTGGTCATCGTCCTGGGGCTGGTGATGGTCTACTCGGCGTCGCAGATCAAGGCCCTCCAGTCCGGGCTGGCGCCGTCGTACTTCTTCCGCAAACAGCTCCTGGCTGCCGCCATCGGCGGTGGGCTGTTGCTGCTCGCCTCCCGGATGCCCGTACGCCGGCACCGGATGCTGGCGTACCCGCTGCTCGCCGGCTCGGTGTTCCTGCTCTGCCTGGTGCAGATCCCGGGCATCGGGGTCTCGGTCAACGGCAACCAGAACTGGCTCAGCCTGGGCGGTCCTTTCCAAGTGCAACCGAGCGAGTTCGGCAAGCTCGCGCTCGTCCTGTGGGCCGCCGACCTGCTCGCCCGCAAGGAGGAGAAGAAGCTGCTGACGCAGTGGAAGCAGTTGTTGGTTCCACTGACGCCAGTGACGTTTCTCCTGCTCGGGCTGATCATGCTCGGCGGCGACATGGGCACCACGATCATCCTCACCGCGATCCTCTTCGGGCTGCTGTGGTTGGCCGGCGCCCCGACCCGCCTGTTCGCGACGGTGCTGGGCTCGGCCGCGGTGCTCAGCATGCTGCTGATCAAAACCAGCGCGCACCGGATGTCCCGGCTCGCCTGCCTCGGCGCGACCGATCCGGGCCCCGGCGACCAGTGCTGGCAGGCCGTGCACGGCATCTACGCGCTGGCCTCGGGCGGACTCTTCGGTTCCGGGCTCGGGGCGAGTATGGAAAAATGGGGAGAACTCCCTGAACCGCACACCGACTTCATCTTCGCCATCACCGGGGAGGAACTGGGACTGGCGGGGACGCTGTCGGTGCTCGCCCTCTTCGCGGCTCTAGGCTATGCGGGTATCCGCGTGGCCGGACGCACGGAGGACCCCTTCGTACGGTACGCAGCGGGAGGCGTGACCACCTGGATCATGGCGCAGGCCGTGATCAACATCGGTGCGGTGCTCGGTCTGTTGCCGATCGCCGGTGTCCCGCTGCCGCTGTTCTCCTACGGGGGCTCCGCCCTGCTGCCGACGATGTTCGCCGTCGGGCTGCTGATCGCCTTCGCGCGTGACGAGCCCGCCGCACGGGCGGCGTTGACGGCCCGGTCGGCGCGGAAGCCGGTGTCCGCAAGGAAACCGGCTGGGGTGAGATGGAAGACGATGAGACGGCGCGTTAAGAGGCGGCCGTCCGGAGAGCGGTGAATTTCGGTGCATGTCGTACTCGCCGGTGGGGGGACCGCCGGCCACATCGAGCCCGCGCTCGCCCTCGCGGACGCCCTGCGGAGGCAGGACCCGACCGTGGGGATCACGGCACTCGGCACGGAGCGCGGCCTGGAGACCCGGCTGGTCCCCGAGCGCGGCTATGAGCTGGGTCTGATCCCGGCCGTGCCACTGCCCCGCAAGCCCACCCCCGAACTGATCACCGTCCCCGGGCGGCTGCGCGGCACGATCAAGGCCGCCGAGCAGATCCTGGAGCGCACCAAGGCGGACTGCGTCGTCGGCTTCGGCGGCTACGTGGCGCTGCCCGGCTACCTGGCGGCCAAGCGGCTCGGGGTGCCGATCGTCGTCCACGAGGCCAACGCCCGCCCCGGCCTGGCCAACAAGATCGGCTCGCGGTACGCCACGTACGTCGCCGTCAGCACGCCGGACAGCAAGCTGCGCGGCGCCCGCTACGTGGGCATTCCGCTGCGCCGCGCCATCGCCACCCTGGACCGTGCCGCGGTGCGGCCCGAGGCCCGTGCCGCGTTCGGCCTCGACCCCAACCTGCCGACCCTGTTGGTGTCCGGTGGTTCCCAGGGCGCCCGCCGCCTGAACGAGGTCGTCCAGGCGGCCGTGCCCGCGCTCCAGCGCTCCGGCATCCAGGTGCTGCACGCGGTGGGACCGAAGAACGAACTGCCGCACGTCGACAACATGCCGGGGATGCCCCCCTATGTCCCGGTACCGTACGTGGACCGGATGGATCTCGCGTACGCCGCGGCCGACATGATGCTGTGCCGCGCGGGCGCGATGACCGTCGCCGAGCTGTCCGCCGTCGGGCTCCCGGCCGCCTTCGTCCCGCTGCCGATCGGCAACGGCGAACAGCGGCTCAACGCCCAGCCGCTGGTCAACGCCGGCGGTGGCCTGCTGGTCGACGACGCCCAGCTGACCCCGGACTGGGTGCAGAACAACGTGCTCCCGGTCCTCGGCGATCCGCACCGGTTGTACGAGATGTCCCGCGCGGCCTCGGAGTTCGGCCGCCGGGACGCCGACGAGTTGCTGGTCGGCATGGTCTACGACGCGATCGAGCAGCGTCGCAAGTAGCGGACGAGAGAAGGCGGAGAGCGTGGCCGGACCGACCACCGCCAGACGCGGAGCGAAGAAGTCACCGGCCGGCCCGCGCTCTTCGCCGCGCTCCGGCGGCCCGCGCTTCCGGCTTCCGACGCCCCGGCTGCGCCGTCCGAGCCGCCGCGGTGTGATCATCATCGCGGTGCTCGCGGCGCTGCTCGGGGGGTTCGGCACCTGGGTGCTCTACGGCTCGGACTGGCTCCGGTTGGAGCAGGTCCGGGCGAGCGGCACCGACGTGCTCACGCCGGCGGAGGTGGTCGCCGCCGCGGCCGCCCCCGTCAACGCACCGCTCGCCTCGGTGGACACCGACGCGGTGCGGCGCCGACTGCTCACCCGGCTCCCGCGCCTCAAGAGCGTTGAGGTCACCCGTTCATGGCCGCACGCTCTCGGTCTGGAAGTGACCGAAAGGACGCCGGAACTGCTGCTGCAAACGAACGGGAAGTTCGAAGAAGTGGACGCCGAGGGCATCCGGTTCGCCACGGTGAGTCGCGCGCCCAAGGGCGTTCCGCTGTTGAACCTGTCGGTTTCCGACTCCCCGAGTTCGCGCCGTTTCGGAACCGGTCGATTGCTGCGCGCCGCGGTCACCGTCGCCGGGGACCTCCCCGCCGCGGTCCGCAAGGACGTCCGCACCGTCCGGGTCCGTTCCTACGACTCCATCACCCTCGAACTCGCAGGTGGTCGCACGGTGATGTGGGGCAGCCGTGAACAGGGTGCGGAAAAGGCGAAGGTGCTGGCCGGGCTGTTGAAGGCCGCGCGGGACGCCCATCACTTCGACATCTCGGTCCCCAGTGCACCCGCGGTGTCCGGGAGTTGACGTACCGCGTCGCAGGCCAGCACCCTGGATGGCTACGACTATGGGTGATCACATAGGGTGAAAAGAAAAACGGGAGGTTCGGCGTGTTCGTTGAACGCGCGCGCCTTGTCGACTTAGTGTCTCGTTCCAAAGGGACCGTGGAACCAGGAACACAGGCACAGTAACCCTAAACTTCAGGGTTAGGGTTTGGGTCGGCAGAGCGGACCATCCCTTCGGCATCAGTCGGCGTCCACACGCAATGTGCGGCGACGACACGTAAATCGAGGCGAGAGGCCTTCGACGTGGCAGCACCGCAGAACTACCTCGCAGTCATCAAGGTCGTCGGCATCGGCGGCGGTGGCGTGAACGCCATCAACCGGATGATCGAGGTCGGGCTCAAGGGCGTCGAGTTCATCGCGATCAACACCGATGCGCAGGCGTTGCTGATGAGCGACGCCGACGTCAAGCTCGACGTCGGCCGCGAGATGACGCGCGGACTCGGCGCCGGCGCCAACCCGGACGTGGGCCGCAAGGCGTCCGAGGACCACCGCGAGGAGATCGAGGAGGTCCTCAAGGGGGCCGACATGGTCTTCGTGACCGCGGGTGAGGGCGGCGGCACCGGCACCGGCGGTGCCCCGGTCGTCGCCAACATCGCCCGCTCGCTGGGCGCCCTGACGATCGGTGTGGTCACCCGGCCGTTCACCTTCGAGGGCCGCCGCCGCGCCAACCAGGCCGAGGACGGCATCGCGAGCCTTCGCGAAGAGGTCGACACCCTCATCGTGATCCCCAACGACCGTCTGCTGTCCATCTCGGACCGCCAGGTGAGCGTGCTCGACGCGTTCAAGTCCGCGGACCAGGTGCTGCTCTCGGGTGTCCAGGGCATCACCGACCTCATCACGACCCCGGGTCTGATCAACCTCGACTTCGCCGACGTCAAGTCCGTGATGTCCGAGGCCGGCTCCGCACTCATGGGCATCGGCTCGGCGCGCGGCGACGACCGTGCGGTGGCCGCCGCGGAGATGGCGATCTCCTCGCCGCTGCTGGAGGCGTCCATCGACGGTGCCCGCGGCGTGCTGCTCTCCATCTCCGGCGGTTCCGACCTCGGCCTCTTCGAGATCAACGAGGCCGCGCAGCTGGTCAGCGAGGCCGCGCACCCCGAGGCCAACATCATCTTCGGTGCGGTCATCGACGACGCGCTGGGCGACGAGGTCCGGGTCACCGTCATCGCCGCCGGGTTCGACGGCGGTCAGCCGCCGGCCCGCCGGGACGCGCAGCAGGCCGGCATGCCCGCCCCGAAGCGCGAGGAGCCCGCCCCGACGCCGGTCCGCCCGACGGTGCCCCCGGCCGACCCGCCGCGCACGGCGCCGGCGTTCGGCGGCCTCGGTGCGGTCCCGTCGGTCCGCGACGAGTCCCCGATGTCGTCGGAGTCCTCGTCGCTGGGCGAGGTCTCCGCCCCGCCGACCGGTGGCCCCTCGGTTCCCCCGGCCCGTCCGTACTCGGACTCCGCGGCCGAGGAGCTGGACGTCCCCGACTTCCTGAAGTGACGTAAAGCACCGACGTGATAGGGCAACAGCACCACGAGAGCGGCGCGCACTTCGCCTTCACCGACAGGTGGGGCGGGGTGAGCGCCGCTCCGTATGAGCAGCTCAACCTGGGCGGCGCGGTGGGCGACGACCCCGCGGCCGTCCGCACCAACCGCGACCTGGCGGCCCGGGAACTGGGCCTCGACCCGGCCGCGGTGGTCTGGATGAACCAGGTCCACGGCCGGGACGTGGCCGTGGTCGACGGGCCCTGGGGGGAGGGTGACGTCCCCTCCGTGGACGCGGTGGTGACCACCCGTCGGGGACTGGCGCTGGCCGTACTGACCGCCGACTGCACCCCGGTCCTGCTGGCCGACCCGGTCGCCGGCATCGCGGGCGCGGCGCACGCCGGGCGCCCCGGCCTGGTCGCCGGGGTCGTGCCGGCGGTCGTCGCGGCGATGACCGCCCGGGGCGCGGAGCCGTCCCGGATCCTCGCCCACGTCGGCCCCGCGGTCTGCGGGCGCTGCTACGAGGTGCCCGAGGCGATGCGCGCCGACGTCGCCGCGGCGGTGCCCGAGGCGTGGGCGACCACCTCCTGGGGCACCCCGTCGGTGGACGTCACCGCCGGGGTCCGGGCCCAACTCGCTGCGGCCGGTGTGCAGTTGCGTACGCAATCGCCCCTCTGTACCCGCGAGTCGGCGGACCACTTCTCGTACCGTCGCGACCGCACGACCGGGCGGCTCGCGAGCTACGTCTGGCTCGGGGGCGGCCCCGGAGAGGCTGCGCCGTGAGCGACGTTCGCAGAATGCAACTGGCCGACAACCTGGCGCGGGTGGAGGATCGTATCTCCGCGGCCTGCGCCAAGGCCGGCCGGGCGCGTGACGAGGTCACGCTGATCGTCGTCACCAAGACCTACCCGGCGAGCGACGTCCGACTGCTCGCGGAGCTGGGGGTCCGTCAGGTCGCCGAGAACCGCGACCAGGAGGCGGCGCCCAAGGCGGCTGAATGTGCTGATTTGCCGCTCACTTGGCATTTCGTCGGTCAATTGCAGACCAACAAGGTGCGGTCCGTGGCCCGTTATGCCGGAATCGTGCAGTCGATCGACCGTCCGCGGCTCGCCACCGCGCTGTCCAAGGAGGCGGTGCGTTCCGGGCGCGAGCTGGGTTGCCTGATCCAGGTGGCGCTTGACGTCGACTCAGGCGATGCCGGGCGGACCACCGGGGATCGCGGCGGGGTGGCGCCGGAGGGCGTCGCGGAACTCGCCGAGGTGATCGCCGGTTCCCAAGGGCTGCGGCTGGACGGCCTGATGACCGTCGCGCCGCTGGCCGGACCGTATGCGGGACGTCAACGCGCCGCTTTCGAGCGGCTCGTGGAAATCTCATCCGACCTGCGCGCGAACCATCCTGCTGCCACCATGGTGTCGGCAGGTATGAGTGCGGACCTTGAGGACGCGGTGGCTGCCGGGGCGACACATGTGCGCATCGGTACCGCGGTACTCGGAGTCCGACCACGGCTCGGGTAACGTCGCCAAGCAAGTCGGACCACAGCACAAAATATGGTCATTCCCGCAGGAAGCGGGCAGGCCGAGTGGATCCAAGGCCCCCGGTGACGGAGCCGATCCACCACAGAGCGGAGGACGCAGAGAATGGCCGGCGCGATGCGCAAGATGGCGGTCTACCTCGGCCTCGTGGAGGACGATGGGTACGACGGCCGGGGGTTCGACCCCGACGACGAGTTCGAGCCCGAGCTTGACCCGGAGCCCGATCGCGGGCGGCGGCAGCAGCATCAAGTGCAGCCCGAAACACGCCCGGAACGGGAGGAACCGGTCCGCGCCGTAACGCCCCCCGCTCCGCGTGAACCCGCCCCGCTCGCCGCGGAAAGCGGACGACCCGCGCGTATCGCCCCCGTGGCATCCATCACACCCGAACGTCCGAACCTGGAGAAGAACGCACCGGTGATCATGCCCAAAGTTGTGTCCGAGCGGGAGCCTTACCGCATCACCACACTTCACCCCCGGACCTACAACGAAGCCCGTACCATCGGGGAACACTTCCGTGAGGGCACTCCGGTGATCATGAATCTCACGGAGATGGACGACACGGACGCGAAGCGACTTGTCGACTTTGCGGCCGGTCTGGTCTTCGGACTGCACGGCAGCATTGAGCGGGTGACGCAGAAGGTGTTCCTGTTGTCGCCTGCTAACGTCGATGTCACGGCGGAGGACAAGGCCCGTATCGCAGAGGGCGGGTTCTTCAACCAAAGCTGAGACGCAACACCGGGCACACCAGGGCCGTAAGGTCTGACGGAGAAGCAAGGGGAGAGGGAAGCGCGAGATGAGTGTCGCTGGTCAGGTGATCTACATCGCGCTGTATTGCTTCCTGATCCTCCTGATCTTCCGACTGGTGATGGACTACGTGTTCCAGTTCGCCCGTTCATGGCAACCCGGCAAGGCGATGGTGGTGATTCTTGAGGCCACCTACACTGTCACCGATCCGCCACTCAAGCTTCTGCGGCGGGTCATTCCGCCGCTGCGTCTCGGGGGCGTGGCGCTCGACCTGTCCTTCTTCGTATTGATGATCATCGTCTACATCCTGATCACCGTCGTGAGAGCGGTGTTGTTGGTGTGAACGATACGGTCTTGCCGATTGCCGACGACTACGTTGAGGTGAAGTAGAGATGCCGTTGACCCCCGAGGACGTGCGGAACAAGCAGTTCACGACCGTCCGCCTCCGAGAAGGCTATGACGAGGACGAGGTCGATGCCTTCCTCGACGAGGTCGAGGGCGAACTGACCCGCCTGCTCCGGGAGAACGAGGACCTGCGCGCCAAGCTGGCCGCCGCCACTCGTGCCGCGGCGCAGAACCAGCAGCAGGGTCTGCGCAAGGGTCCCGACCAGCAGCAGGAGCAGCAGCAGCGGCCGGGGGCTCCGGTGCCCGCCGCCATATCCGGTCCGCAGCCGGTTCCGCCGCAGCAGCAGGGGATGGGTGGCCCGCCCCAACTGCCCGGTGGTGCACCGCAGCTGCCCCCCGGTCCCAGTGGCCACGGTCCGCAGGGTCCGCACGGTCCCGGCCCCATGGGTCAGGGCGGCCCGATGGGCCAGGGCGGTCCCATGGGCGGTCCGCTCGGCGGCCCCCCCGCGCAGCAACTGCCGCAGCAGGCCCCGCCGCAGCAGGGCGGCCCCGGCGGTGACAGCGCGGCCCGCGTGCTGTCGTTGGCGCAGCAGACCGCCGACCAGGCGATCGCGGAGGCCCGTTCCGAGGCCAACAAGATCGTCGGCGAGGCGCGCAGTCGTGCCGAGGGCCTGGAGCGGGACGCCCGCGCCAAGGCCGACGCCCTGGAGCGGGACGCGCAGGAGAAGCACCGCGTGGCGATGGGCTCGCTGGAGTCGGCCCGCGCGACGCTGGAGCGCAAGGTCGAGGACCTGCGGGGCTTCGAGCGCGAGTACCGCACCCGTCTGAAGTCGTACCTGGAGAGCCAGCTGCGTCAGCTGGAGAACCAGTCCGACGACTCGCTGGCCCCGCCGCGGGCCCCGGCTGCCCCCTCGCTGCCGCCGTCGCCGTCGATGGCGTCGGCCGGTGCGGGCACCATGGGTGGCAACCACACCATGGGTGGCGGCCAGTCGATGGGCGGCAACCACTCCATGAGCAGCCCGTCCAGCGGTGGTCCGTCCTACGGCGGCCAGCAGCAGATGTCGCCGGCGATGACCCAGCCGATGGCGCCGGTGCGGCCGCAGGGCCCGTCGCCGATGCAGCAGACGCCGTCGCCGATGCGCGGCTTCCTCATCGACGAGGACGACAACTGAGGCACGGCTGACGCCGGTACGGCGCACCGAGTCGGCAATCAGGGCCGGGCCCCGAGGGAACTCCCTCGGGGCCCGGCCCTTTTGGTGCCGTCGCCCCTGTGGGGGGCGCGGTCGGTGGCGCGCAGGGGGCGGACAAGAGCGCAGGCCCCGGCGCAAAGTGCGCCGGGGCCTGCGGGCGGGCCGTGCGGCCCGGTCGTGCTTGCCGTGCTTCCGTGCTCCGTTACGCCTTGCGGAGGTGGAAGGTCAGGGACAGCGCCTCGTCGGCGAAGGCCGGGCCGTAGGACCCGTCCGGCTCGCCGGCGGCGAAGTCGGTGGCCAGCACCTCGTCGGAGATCAGGGCGGCGTGGTCGGCCAGGGCCGTCCGCACCTCGTCGTCGGCGGCCGTCCAGCGCAGGGCGATCCGGTCGGCGACGTCCAGGCCGCTGTTCTTGCGGGCCTCCTGGATCAGTCGGATCGCGTCGCGGGCCAGGCCGGCGCGGCGCAGCTCCGGGGTGATCTCCAGGTCCAGGGCGACCGTCGCGCCCGCGTCGGAGGCCACCGACCAACCCTCGCGCGGGGTTTCGGTGATGATGACCTCTTCCGGGGTGAGGTCGACGGTCTCGCCGTCCACCTCGACGCTCGCCGTGCCGTCGCGCAGCGCGAGCGAGAGGGCGGCGGCGTCCGCGCCGGCGACGGCTTTGGCGACCGCCTGGACGCCCTTGCCGAACCGCTTGCCCAGGGCCCGGAAGTTGGCCTTGGCGGTGGTGTCCACCAGGGAGCCGCCCACCTCGGAGAGGGAGGCCAGCGAGCTGACGTTCAGCTCCTCGGCGATCTGGTCGCGCAGGTCGGCGGAGAGGTCCGCGAAGCCGTGCGCGCCGACCAGTGCGCGGGACAGCGGCTGGCGGGTCTTCACCCCCGACTCGGCGCGGGTGGCGCGGCCCAGCTCGACCAGGCGGCGCACCAACTGCATCTGCGCGGAGAGCGCCGGGTCGATCAGCTCGCGGTCGGCGACCGGCCAGGTGGTGAGGTGGACCGAGTCCGGGGCGTCCGGGCTGACCGGAACGACCAGGTCCTGCCAGACCCGTTCGGTGATGAACGGGACGAGCGGGGCCATCAGTCGGGTGACGGTCTCGATGACGTCGTGGAGGGTGCGCAGCGCGGCGGCGTCGCCCTGCCAGAAGCGGCGGCGGGAGCGGCGCACGTACCAGTTGGAGAGGTCGTCGACGAAGGCGGAGAGCAGCTTGCCGGCGCGCTGGGTGTCGTAGCCCTCCAGGGCGTCGGTCACCCCCTCCACCAGGCTGTTGAGCTCGCCGAGCAGCCAACGGTCCAGCAGCGGGCGCTCCGCCGGGGCCGGATCGGCCGCGGACGGCGCCCACTGGCAGGTGCGGGCGTAGAGCGCCTGGAAGGCGACGGTGTTCCAGTACGTCAGCAGCGTCTTGCGGACGACTTCCTGGATGGTGGTGTGACCGACCCGGCGGGCCGACCAGGGGGAGCCGCCGGCGGCCATGAACCAGCGGACCGCGTCGGCGCCGTGCCGGTCCATCAGCGGGATCGGCTGGAGGGTGTTGCCCAGGTGCTTGGACATCTTCCGGCCGTCCTCGGCGAGGATGTGGCCCAGGCAGACCACGTTCTCGTACGAGGACTTGTCGAAGACGAGCGTGCCGACGGCCATCAGCGTGTAGAACCAGCCGCGGGTCTGGTCGATGGCCTCGGAGATGAACTGCGCCGGGTAGCGCTTCTCGAACAGCTCCTGGTTGCGGTACGGGTAGCCCCACTGCGCGAACGGCATCGAGCCGGAGTCGTACCAGGCGTCGATGACCTCCGGGACGCGGACCGCGGTCAGCGTGCAGCCCTCGTGGGTGCAGCCGAAGGTGACCGCGTCGATGAACGGGCGGTGCGGGTCCAGGCCGGACTGGTCGGTGCCGGTCAGCTCGGACAGCTCGGTGAGCGAGCCGACGCAAGTGAGGTGGCCCTCCTCGCAGCGCCAGATGGGCAGCGGGGTGCCCCAGTAGCGGTTGCGGGACAGCGCCCAGTCGATGTTGTTGTTCAGCCAGTCGCCGAACCGGCCGTGCTTGACCGACTCCGGGAACCAGTTGGTGTTCTCGTTCTCCCGCAGGAGGGCGTCCTTGACCGCGGTGGTGCGGATGTACCAGGACGGCTGGGCGTAGTAGAGCAGTGCCGTGTGGCAGCGCCAGCAGTGCGGGTAGCTGTGCTCGTAGGCGAGGTGGCGGAAGAGCAGGCCGCGGGCGTCGAGGTCGGCGACCAGCGCCTCGTCGGCCTTCTTGAAGAACTGGCCGCCGACGAGCGTCAGCTGCTCCTCGAAGGTGCCGTCCGGGCGGACCGGGTTGATCACCGGGAGGTCGTACGCGCGGCAGGTCCTCAGGTCGTCCTCACCGAACGCGGGGGCCTGGTGGACCAGGCCGGTGCCGTCTTCGGTGGTGACGTACTCGGCGTTGACGACGAAGTTGGCGCCGTCGAGGTCGACGAGCTGGAAGGGGCGCTCGTAGGCCCAGCGCTCCATCTCGCGGCCGGTGAAGGACTCGCCGGTGGCCGTCCAGCCCTCGCCCAGCGCCTTCTCCAGCAGCGGCGCGGCGACGACCAGCTGCTCGGTGCCGTCGGTGGCGACGACGTAGGTGACGTCGGGGTGTGCGGCGACGGCGGTGTTGGAGACCAGGGTCCAGGGGGTGGTCGTCCAGATCAGCAGCGCGGCACGGCCGGCCAGCGGGCCGGAGGTCAGCGGGAGGCGGACGAAGACCGAGGGGTCGACGACCGTCTCGTAGCCCTGTGCCAGCTCGTGGTCCGACAGGCCGGTGCCGCAGCGCGGGCACCAGGGGGCGACGCGGTGGTCCTGGACCAGCAGGCCCTTGGAGAAGATCTCCTTCAGGGACCACCACACCGACTCGATGTAGTCGGGGTCCATGGTGCGGTACGGGGCGTCCAGGTCCGTCCAGTAGCCCATCCGCGTGGTCAGCTCGCCGAAGGCGTCGGTGTGCCGGGTCACCGACTCGCGGCACTTGGCGTTGAACTCGGCGATGCCGTACGCCTCGATGTCCTTCTTGCCGCTGAAGCCCAGCTCCTTCTCCACGGCCAGCTCGACCGGGAGACCGTGGCAGTCCCAGCCGGCCTTGCGGTCGACGTGGTAGCCCTGCATCGTGCGGAACCGGGGGAAGACGTCCTTGAAGACGCGGGCCTCGATGTGGTGGGCGCCGGGCATGCCGTTGGCCGTCGGGGGGCCCTCGTAGAAGACCCACTCGGGGCGGCCCTCGGACTGCTGGAGGGTGCGGGCGAAGACCTTCCGCTCCTGCCAGAAGTCGAGCACCGCGTGTTCGAGCGCGGGCAGGTCTACCTGGGCTGGTACCGGGCGGTACTGGGGTGTGGGACTCATCGGTTCCTCCGGCGGACACCTGGGTGCGTTCTCCGACCGGAGGGACGAGAGCACGGGCTCCCGCGGTACCACCCTCCTTGACGGCGCTTCGCGCACCGTCCCCTCATTGGGGTCGCGCTGCCGGTTCTAGTGGCCCCGGCGCGATCCGTGGGCGTTCTTCCGGCGGCTCCGGGGTGATCTTCACGTCATGCACGCCCCCGGGCTCGCACCGTCCCCGGGTCGCTGCTGGCTGCGTACGACGCTACTCGTCCCATCAATGCCTTTCGCTGCGCCCAGTGTAAAGGGCCGTGCCGACGAGGGCCGACCGGATTGTGGGCCGCCGGCTCGGGGCGGTCGGGCCCGGCGGCGCGGCACCGTCTGGCCGGCCACCGGATGACCCGAATGGCAAAGTCGGCAGACCGGCTCATTCCGGACGGATTACCGCGGTCACGGCGGGGCACAACCGAGGCAGACCGGACGTGTGGTCCCGGCGGCGGGGTGGCCGGGCGGTGCGTCCCGTTGCCGCGCGTCGCGCGGCGATTTATCGTTCCCGTCACGATTCGCGCACAAGATCACATATGTGAAGGGGTCGCGGCCATGGTGGCGAAGAAGACCGCCGCGGAGAAGACCACGACGTCCGCCGGGCCCGCTGACGAGGACGTCGCGCAGCAGTCCACCCACGAGGAGGCGGCCGGGCACCCGGCCGCGTCGAAGAAGGCCGCGCCGAAGAAGGCGGCCGCGAAGAAGGCGCCGGGCAAGAGGGCGCCGGCCAAGAAGGAGGCTGCCGCCGGGGACGCGGCCAAGAAGGCGGCTCCGAGGAAGACGGCCGCCAAGAAGGCGGCGAAGAAGGCGACCGCCGCGAAGGCGGCCGCGGGAGCGTCGCCCACCGGGGCGGCCGCGCCGGAAGCGGAGAAGACGGGAGCCAAGACGGTGGCGGCGAAGAAGACGGCGGCCGCGTCCGCCCCGCGCGGCACGGGCTCCGCGGTGCCGGCCCGCCCGGGCGCGGTCCCCGGAGAACTCGCGGTGCGTCCCGGCGAGGCCCCCTGGACGCCGGCGGAGGTCGCCGAGGCGCGGTCCGACCTGATGGCGGAGGTGGGCCGGCTGCGGGCCGAGATCGTGTCCGCCGAGGACGCCATCGCCGGCCTGATGCGGGACTCCGGGGACGGCGCGGGCGACGACGAGGCGGACACCGGAACCAAGAACATCACCCGCGAGCACGAGCTGGCGCTGGCCTCCAACGCCCGGGAGATGCTGCACCAGACCGAGCGCGCCCTCGGCCGGCTGGACTCCGGTACGTACGGCCTGTGCGAGAACTGCGGCCGGCCGATCGGCAAGGCGCGGATGCAGGCGTTCCCGCGGGCGACGCTCTGCGTGGAGTGCAAGCAGAAGCAGGAGCGGCGCTGAGCCGATCGCCGGTCCCGCGGCGGCGCGTTGCGGGGCGGTACCCGTCCGGCCCGCCGCCGCGGGCACGTGCCGTACTCTCGTGGGCAGCCGGGCCGGGGCCCGGCGGATGAGTCGACGGGTTGAGGGACGCACACGTGGCAGAGGCGGAACGCATCACCGGTACGCCGGAATCCGAGCCGGGTTCCGGGGCGGATCACGCGGCGGGATCCGAAGGGGGAGGGACGGCGGAGGGCGCGCGGCCCACCGGGCGCGGCAAGCGGCGGATCACCGCCCTGCTGCTGGTGGCCGCGGTCGTCTACCTGCTCGATCTGGGCAGCAAGCTCGCGGTGGTCGCCAAACTGGAGCACCATGCGCCGGTCGAGGTGATCGGGACGCTGCTGCAGTTCAGCGTGATCCGCAACCGCGGCGCCGCGTTCGGGTTCGGCGAGGCGCTGACCGTCCTGTTGACCGTGATCGCCGCGGTGGTGATCGTGGTGATCGCCCGGATCGCCCGCAAGCTCTACAGCCTGCCGTGGGCGATCGCGCTGGGGCTGCTGCTGGGCGGCGCGTTCGGCAACCTCACCGACCGGATCTTCCGTTCGCCGGGAGTCTTCCGGGGCGCGGTGGTGGACTTCATCGCCCCCGCGCACTTCGCGGTCTTCAACCTCGCGGACTCCGCGATCGTCTGCGGCGGCGTACTGATCGTGCTGCTGTCCTTCCGGGGGCTGGACCCCGACGGCACGGTCCACAAGGACTGACGGTCCGGCCCCGGGGCCGGCGGGTCCCGGAGGCCGGAGCCCGCCGCCGGACGGGGCAGTGCCGCGGGACTGCCATACTCGTGGGGTGAGCACGCTTCCCGAGATCCGCACCCTGCCCGTACCGGATGGCCTGGAGGGCGAGCGCGTGGACGCCGCGCTGGCCCGCATGTTCGGCTTCTCCCGGACGAAGGCGGCCGAGCTCGCCTCGGCCGGCAAGGTCCGGGTCGACGGCTCCGAGGTGATGAAGTCCGAGCGGGTGCACGGGGGTGCCTGGCTGGAGGTCGAGATGCCGGCCGCCGCCGCGCCGGTGGAGATCGTCGCGGAGCCGGTCGAGGGCATGGAGATCGTCCACGACGACGAGGACGTCGTGGTGATCAGCAAGCCCGTGGGCGTCGCCGCGCACCCCAGCCCCGGTTGGACCGGCACCACGGTCATCGGCGGCCTGGCCGCGGCCGGCTACCGGATCTCCACGTCCGGGGCGGCCGAGAGGCAGGGCGTCGTGCACCGCCTCGACGTCGGCACCTCCGGGCTGATGGTGGTCGCCAAGTCGGAGCGGGCCTACACCTCGCTGAAGCGCCAGTTCAAGGAGCGGGTGCCGGACAAGCGGTACCACGCGCTGGTGCAGGGGCACCCCGACCCGATGAGCGGCACCATCGACGCCCCCATCGGGCGGCACCCGAACCACGACTACAAGTGGGCGGTCACCGCCGACGGCAAGGCCTCGGTCACCCACTACGACCTGATCGAGGCGTTCCGCTCGGCCAGCCTGCTGGACATCAAGCTGGAGACCGGGCGCACGCACCAGATCCGGGTGCACATGTCCGCGCACCGGCACCCCTGCGTGGGCGACCTGACCTACGGCGCCGACCCGACCCTGGCCAAGCGGCTGGGCGTCACCCGGCAGTGGCTGCACGCGGTCCGGCTGGGCTTCGAGCACCCGTCGGACGGGCGCTGGGTCGAGTTCGAGAGCGCCTACCCGGCGGACCTCCAGCACGCGCTGGACACCGTGCGCGACGACAGCCACTGAGGTCGTCGGGGCGAACGGCTCGGGGCGGTCGGGGAACAAGCACGGAACAAGCACGGAACAACTCGTTCCGTAAGTGCGGTTATCTGATCACTTCATGGCAGGCTTGGGGCGGAAAGTGATCGAAATCGACCGTCCCGGAGCGTAGCCACCGTGGATCAGTTGGCCCTGCTGTTCGTCCTGCTCCTCGGAGCGGTGGTGATGGTTCCGCTCGGTGATCGACTGGGCCTGCCCTCGCCCGTGCTGATGACGCTCGCCGGTGCGGTGTTGGCGTTGCTGCCGTTCGTGCCCAACGTCCAGGTGCCGCCCGAGTACATCCTGCCCATCGTGCTGCCACCGCTGCTGTACGCGGCGGTCCAGCGCACCTCCTGGCGGCAGTTCACCGCCAACCTCCGGCCGATCTTCCTGCTCGCCGTGCTGCTGGTGTTCGCCACCACGGCGGCGGTCGCGGCGGTCGCGCAGGCGGTGGTGCCCGGGATGCCGGTGGCCGCCGCGGTGGTGCTGGGCGCGCTGGTCGCCCCGCCTGACCCGGTGGCGGCCACCGCGGTGGCCGGCAAGCTCGGCCTGCCCCGCCGCATGGTCTCCATCCTGGAGGGCGAGGGGCTCTTCAACGACGTCACCGCGATCGTGCTGTACCACGTCGCGCTGGCCGCGGTGATCAGCGGCACCTTCTCGGTGCCCGGCGCGGTGGGCTCGCTGGTGCTCTCCGCCGTCGTCGCCATAGCGGTCGGTCTGGTGCTCGGCTGGGTCGCGAACCAGCTGATGGGGCGCTTGGGCGACCCGACGTTGCAGATCGGGCTGACGCTGCTGGTGCCGTTCGTGTCCTACGTGCTGGCCGAGGAGTTCAAGGGTTCCGGCGTGCTCGCGGTGCTGACCTGCGGGTTGTTCCTGGCGGAGTACGCGGTCGACGCGGACGACGTGCTGGGGCGGCTGGCCGGCTACACCTTCTGGGAGGTGGTCGACACCCTCGTCACCGGCGTCGCGTTCGGTCTGATCGGCCTGGAGCTGCACACCATCATCGGCGCCGCGTCCGGCCGCTGGGGCGAGCTGCTCGGCGCCGGCGCCGCGGTGGTCGGCGTGGTCGTCGCGGTGCGCCTGGTGTGGTTGCTGCCCGCCGCCTGGCTCGCCAAGCGGATGCACAAGCGCCGGGACGTCGACGAGGACATCCCGATGAGCTGGCGCGAGACCGTGATCATGTGGTGGTCGGGGATGCGCGGGGTGGCCTCGGTGGCGCTGGCGCTGGCCATCCCCTTCGGCGTGGACGGCGGGCCCTTCCCGGCCCGCGACGAGATCCTCTTCATCGCCTTCGCGGTGGTGCTCGCCACCCTGATCATCCAGGGACTGACGCTGCCGTGGCTGGTGCGCAAGCTGCGGGTGCGGGCCGACACCGACGCCGCGGACGCGCTGGAGCGCGAGCTGGCGCTCCGGGTGATCAAGGCGTCCAAGCGGCGGCTGAAGGAGGTCCTGGAGGTCGAGGAGGTCTCCGACGAGGTCGCCGACCAGCTGGCCCGTCGGGCGTACGACATCGGGGCCCGGATCGCGCCGGACATCGTCGACGACGAGCGGCGCGAGCTGTTCGACCAGCGCATCTCCCGGGTGAAGAAGGTGCAGCGGATCCAGAACGAGATGCTCTCGGCCGCCCGGCACGAGGTGCTGGCGGCCCGCAGCGAGCCGGGCGCCGACCCGGAGATCGTCGACCGGGTGCTGCGCCACCTGGACGTGCGCAGCCTGCGCGCCACCCCGTAGGGCCGGCGGTCGGGCCTACGGGGCGGCGGCCGGTCAGCGCTCCCCGGGGCCCACGCCGCCCCTGGGGTCCGTGCCGCCGGTGGGCTCCACCGGGCCGGGCGGCGGCACGCGCAGCGTCTCGTGGGGCATCGGGGCGGGCGCGGTGGCGATCCGCGGCAGCGCGTAGGAGTGCTCGGTCCGCAACCACTCGATCATGCGCTCGCGCACCTGGCAGCGCACCGCCCACACGGCGTCCGCGTCCCGGGCGGTGGCCAGGGCGCGCACCACGATGGTGGACGGGGTGGTGTCGGTGACCACCAGGCTCCAGGACCGGCCGTCCCAGTCCGGGGACTCCTGGAGCAGCTCGTGCAGGTGCTGGCGCATCTTCTCCACCGGCGCGGAGTGGTCCAGGTGGAAGAAGACCGCGCCGGTCATCTGGGCGCCGCCGCGCGACCAGTTCTCGAACGGCTTGCTGGTGAAGTACGACACCGGCATCGTGATCCGGCGCTCGTCCCAGGTCCGCACGCTCAGGAACGTCAGCGTGATCTCCTCGACCGTGCCCCACTGGCCGTCCACGACCACGGTGTCACCGATGCGGACCATGTCGCCGAACGCGATCTGCAGCCCGGCGAAGAGGTTGCCCAGGGTGGACTGGGCGGCGATGCCGGCGACGATGCCCAGCAGCCCGGCCGACGCCAGGACGGAGGTGCCGACCGCCCGCATCTGCGGGAACGTCAGCAGCATCGAGGCCGCCGCGACCACGATCACCACCGCGGTGACCACCCGCTGGATCAGCGTCACCTGCGTCCGCACCCGGCGCACCCGCGCCGCGTCCCGGGCACCGGCCGCGTAGCGCGCGTACGACGACTCCACGATGGCCGCCGCGGCCCGCACCAGCAGCCAGGCGGTGGCCGCTATCAGCACCAGGGTCAGGGCCTGGCCTATGCCCGCCGCGTGGTGCAGCACGACGGGGATCTCGGTCTGCCGGTAGGAGCCCAGCAACAGGGCCGCGGCGAGCATCAGTTGGAGCGGTATCCGACAGCGCCGCAGCAGTCCCCACAGCGGGGTCTCCGGGTGGCGGGTGTCGATGCGTTGCAGGGTCCGGTCGATCGACCAGACCACGACGAGGGTGACCACGAGCGAGCCGCCGACGACGGCGATCGGGCGCAGCACGGCCTCCAGGGACACGGGACTCCTCCTTGGTGCGGTGTGCTCCTGCCAGTGGCGACGACGGTAGCTGGCACGATGGGGGCAGAGCGATCCAACCCCAGGGAAGTGATGTCTGTGCCCGCCTCCGCCGAGTCCGCGACCAGCGGTTCCTCCACCATCGTGCTGTTCCATTCGGTGTGCGGGCTGCGCCCCGCCGTCCACGCCGACGCGGACCGGTTGCGGGCCGCGGGCCACGAGGTGATCGTGCCGGACCTGTTCGGCGGGCGGACCGCGGACTCGGTCGCCGACGGCATCGTGATCAAGGACGAGATCGGCAAGGAGGAACTGCTCCGGCGGGCCGTCGCGGCCGCCGCACCGCACTCCGACCGCGGACTGGTCTACGCCGGGTACTCCTTCGGCGGCGCCGTCGCGCAGAACCTCGCCCTCGGGGACGAGAAGGCCCGCGGGCTGCTGCTGATGCACGGCACCTCCGACATCGCCGACGACGCCAGCGTCGACGACCTGCCGGTGCAGCTGCACGTGGCCGACCCCGACCCGTTCGAGCCGCACGACTGGCTGAACGCCTGGTACCTGCGGATGCGCCGGGCCGGTGCCGACGTCGAGGTGTACCGCTACGCCGGCGCCGGCCACCTCTTCACCGACCCCGGCCTGCCGGACCACGACGCGGAGGCCGCCGAGAGTGCCTGGAAGGTGGCGCTGGGCTTCCTGGCGGACCTGCCCGAGCGGGACTGAGGCAGCGGCCGGGCGGGCCCGGGTGGGCGGGCCTGTCCGGAGGGTTCGAGCCTCCGGACAGGCCGCCCGGGCCCCGTCACCGGCCCTGCGGCGGGCGGTCAGTTCCCCTTGGTCGGGTCCTTCTCGCCCTTGGCGATGCCCTCGCCGCCCTTGCCGTCGCCCTTGCCGGCGTCCCCGCCCTTGGCCGGGCCGAACTCCTTGTCGATCATCTTGCGGAAGTTGGCCCGCGCGAGCGCGTCGTACTGCTCCTGCGTCATCTGCTGCTGCGGGATCTCCGGGATCGTCAGCTTCTTGTCGCCGTGCATGAAGGTCGGGGTGCCGCGCACGCCCTTGCGGCCGAACAGCGCCGACATCTCCATCGCCCAGCGGTCGTAGGTGCCGTCCTTGACCTGCTTCTCGAACGCCGTGTTGCCCTTCAGCCCCGGCACGTCCGCGGCCACCTTCAGCAGCTCGGCGTCCTTGGCGTAGAGGTCCTCGCGCTCGTCGGGGTGGAACTTGGTCGAGTACAGCGCCGCCTTGTACTTCAAGAACGCCTCGGGGCTGACGTTCAGCGCCGCGCCCAGCGCGCTCAGGGCGTTCTTGGAGCCCTCGCCGCCCTGCATGTCGTCGATGAACGCGTACATGGTGAAGCGGACCTTGAAGCGGCCGTCCTGGATGTCCTTGGCCAGCTCCTCGCCGGTGCTCTGCTCGAAGGCCGCGCAGGCCGGGCAGCGGACGTCCTCGAAGACCTCCAGGGTGTCCTTGGCACTCTTGTCGCCGATCAGGATCTCGGTGCCGTTCTTGCCCTGGGTGTGCGCCGGGGTGACGAGTTCGGCCTCCTTGGCGGCCTCCCAGCCGGTCGGCTCGTTCGCCTTCAGCACGGCGAAGCCGATGCCGCCGGCGACCACCAGGACGCCGACGACCGAGGCCGCCACGACGAGTTGCCGGCGCAGCCGCTCCTTCTTCTTCTCCTTGTCCCGCTCGGCGCGGATCCGCTCGCGGGCGGCCTGCTTGTTCTCCTGCGTGTTCCGGTTGCTCATGGGGGGTGTCCGATCCTTCGGTGCGGCGCTGGTTGACGTGCGGAACGGGTCTCAGACGGCGGTCGGGAACGGGGGACCGCGCCGGCGTACGCAGTGCGCGAGGAAGGGGAGCGGACGGGCCGGCGCCGGCGGCCGCGGCGGCCGGCGGTGGGCGCGGCGCGCCACGGCGGCCCGGACCACCGCGGCCCCGGTCCGCAGCGGCCGGACGGCGCCGGTCCCGGCCGCCCGCAACAGGGACCCGAGCGCCGCCTCCCCGCGGTGCAGCCAGCCGGCCGCGAGCAGGCCGACGGTCAGGTGCGCGGCGAGCAGCAGCCAGGCGGCGGCCGGCTGGACCGCGGGCAGGCCGTGCGGGAGGGCGGCCGGGGCCGCCGGGCCGGCGCCGCCCCGGCACAGCAGGTCGACCCCGACGGTGTGCAGCGGACCGGCGAGCGGACCGCCGGCCGGTCCGTAGCACGCCTGCTGCCCGGTGGTGAAGACGGTGTCGGCGGCGAGTTCCAGGGGGACCAGCAGCGCGGCGGTCCGCCCGTAGCCGCGCTCCCGGCCGGCGTGCGCGTAGGCCGCGGCGAAGACCCCGGCGCAGACCGCGGCGAGCGTCGCCGGCGGCAGCGGGGCGTGCGAGAGCAGGACGTGCGCGGCGGCGGACAGGGTGACGCACAGTGCGGTGAACAGCGTCGCCCGGACCGCCCTCAGCCGCTCCCCGGGCGGGGCCCCGGTCCGGGCCGCCGGGCGGACTCCCCTCCCCTGCATGGCCGGGAGTCTGCCATGGGCACGACCAGAATCCGGGTCAAGATTTGGCATCGGCCGGCGTGCGCGGAGCACGCCGGCCGATGCCGGTGCCGGGGGTGGGCCCGGCCGTCAGGACCCGGGGGTCACTTCTTGAGGTTCTTCTCCACCTGGGCGCTGAAGTCCGCGGCCGAGGAGGGCGCGACCGGGCCCTGCGGGCTCTGGGTGCCCAGGACCTTGCCGTTCAACATGATGGTCGGGGTGCTGCGGACGTCCTTGTGCGAGTCGAACTCCTTGGACATCGCCATCGCCCAGGCGTTGTACGTGCCGTCCTTGACCGCCTTCTGGAAGGCGGCGTTGCCCTTGAGCGCCGGGACGGTGTCGGCCACCTTGATCAGGTAGCTGTCGTCGGCGAACTTGTCCGGGCCGGTCTCGTCCGGGTGGAACTCCTTGGAGTACAGCGCGTACTTGTACTTCAAGAAGGCGTCCGGGGAGACGTTCAGCGCGGCGCCCAGGGCGCTCAGCGCGTTCTTGGAGCCGGTGCCCTGGAGGTTGTTGTCCAAGAACGTGCCGAGGTGGTACGTCGCCTTGTACGTGCCGGCGTTGATGTCCTTCTCCACCGTCGCGCCGACGTTCTGCTCGAAGGCGGCGCAGCCGGGGCAGCGCGGGTCCTCGAAGAGTTCGAGGGAGTTCTTGGCGTCGGGCTTGCCGACGACGACGGTGGTGCCGTTGGTGCCGCTGGTGTGGGCGGGCGGGACCGGCTTCGCCTTGGCGGCCTTGGCCCAGACGTCGGCGCCCGAGCCGCCGCCGCTGCCGCTGCCGCCGGAGTTGGCGACCGCCAGGCCGATGCCACCGGCCACCGCCAGCACCGCCACCACCGAGCCGGCGACGATCAACTGCCGGCGGGTGCGCTCCTTCTTGGCCTGCCGCTCGCGCTCGGCGCGCAGCCGCTCGCGGGCTGCCTGCTTGTTGGCCTGGCTGTTGCGGTTGCTCATGACTGTTCTGCTCCGTGGGTTTCGTGGTCCGTGGGACGGGGTGCGTGCCGGGCGTACCCGCGAAGGCGGGCGGACGCCGGCCGCCGGGCCGAAGGGGCCGTCAGGCGGCGAGCGCGCACGGCGGACCGCGGCGCACCACAAAGTGCACGAGCAGGGGAGCGGAACGGGTGGGCGGCCCGGTCCGCACGGGGGCGGGCACCGGGCGGCGCGGTGCGACGGTGCGGCCCAGGACCGCCGCCGCGATCAGCAGCGGACGGAACGCGAAGCCGGCCACCGCGCCCAGGAGCCGCACCACCGCGGCCTCGCCGCGGCGCAGCCAGCCGGCGGCCAGCAGACCGATCCCGAGGTGCGCGGCGAGCAGCAGCAGCCAGACGGAGGCCGGGGCGCCGTCCTCGCGGACCAACCCGGCCAGCGGGCCGCCGACCGGACCGCCGCCGCAGAGCAGCATCGTGCCCAGCGAGTGCACGGGCGCGGCCGGTGCCCCGTCCGCGCCGTAACAGGTGTGCTGGCCGAGGCTGAAGACCGCGTCGGCCGCCAGCTCCAGGGGGAGCAGCAGGCCGGCGATCCGCCAGTAGCCGCGCTCGCGGCCGGCCAGCGCGTAGGCGAGCACGAACACCGCGGCGCCGGTCGCCACGACGGTGACCGGCGGCAGCGGCATGCGGGAGAGCAGCACGTGGGACGCCGAGGACAGCGTCACGCACAGCGCCGCGAAGAGCGCTGCGCGCAGTGCCCGCAGGTGTGCCGCCGAGATGTCCATCGCCAGCGAGTGTGCCACGGGACGCGCTAAAGCGGCACTAAGGGGCAGCGCGGGGTATGCGGGGGAGCGGCCCGGGGCCCTCCGCTACCGGCCCGGGAACCGGTCCTCCCGCAGGAGCTCCACGAAGATCCGGTGGTCCGCGCGGGCGCGGGACGCGGCGGCGTGCGCGGCGTCCGCGAGCAGCGGGGCGAAGCCGTCCTCGTCGGCGGCGATCGCCGCGTCGACGGCCCGCTCGGGGCGGAACGGCACCAGCGGGTGCCGCTCCTTGCCGTCCCCGCCGGCGTGCGCCGCGGCGGTGACCCGGCCCAGCCCGGCGACCGCGGCGGCGATCTCGGCCGGGTCGTCCAGGGCCGACCAGTCCAGCCCGACCGCGTACGGCGAGTCCTCGCTGACCAGGAGGCCGGTGCCGTCCAGCGCGGTCCAGCCGAGCCAGGGATCGGCGTGCGCCTGGAGGGCGCGCCGGGCCAGCACCGCCCGGTGCCCCTCGTGCCGCACGTGCGCGGCGACCTCCGGGACCGGGCGGTGCCGGGCGAGGGCCGGCGGCGGCACCGGCCGCACGGTGAGCACCACGTCGCTCTCCAGGACGTCGCTGGCGCCCTCCAGCAGCAGGTCGTACGCGGTCGCGTCGGCTGGGCCGGTGCCGCGCCGGCCCACCACGTCCTTGACGCGGTACGCCTCGGGGCGGCTGGGACCGGTCTCCGCCAGCGTCTCCAGATAGCCGTCGAACGCCGCCAGGACCGTGTAGCGGGGCGCGGCGTCCAGCTCGACGGTGCCGCTGCCGCCGGCGAACCGCCGTTCGCCGGCGGACAGCTCGGTCAGCGGCGCCAGCAGCCCGGCGCGGGTCCGGGCGCGGGCCGTCCGCAGCGCGGTGAGCAACGGGCCGTCGGCGGCGTCCAGGGTGGCCGGCGGCCCCGCGTCCGCACCGGAGGCCAGGGCGCGCACGTGCTCCCGGTAGGCACCGGCGAAGGACCGCACCAGCTCGGTGATCCGGGCGTCGCCCAGCCCCCGGGCGTGGCCGAGCAGCGCCACCGAGGTCGCGCAGCGCAGCAGGTCCCAGGTGAACGGGCCGACGTACGCCTCACCGGAACCGGTGACGCCGAACACCAGCCGGCCGGTGGCGTCCAGGTACGTGCCGAAGCTGCCGGCGTGCAGGTCGCCGTGGATCCAGATCCGGCCGGTGCGCTCGTCCAGGTACGGTGCGCCGGGCGCGCCCGCGCCGGCCGCCGCGAGGTCCTGGTGGAACAGCGCCGCGGCGCCCCGGAAGAACGCGGCGGGGGAGGCGGCCATCCGGCGCAGGGCCGGGCCGGAAGCGCTGTCGAGGGCGGCGAGGAGCTGCCCGTCGCGCCGCGCGGTGTCCTGGCCGGGCTGCGGGGTGTCGCGCGCGGGGGCATGGGGGATCGGCATCGCTGGCTGCCTCCTGGGGGGCCGGGAAAGCGGTTTCGGAGATCAGCCGGACAACGGGTGGGACGGCCCGTGAGTGCCCGGCCGCCGCACGCTCCGCCCACGGGCCGAGTACCCCCGACGGGGCCGTCGCTGTCAGCTGTGGGACGTAGACTTCGACACCGTCCCCACCCATCCCTCCCGACCGTTCCCGCCCGTTCCGACCGGCGTCTCCCGCCCGTCCCGACAGGCATCTTCCGCCCGTACCGCCCGATCAGTCCTGACAACTGCCGCTACCGGAGGTTCAGCGCCGTGGCCCCCTCGTCCAGGCCCCCCTTCACGCATCTGCACGTCCACACCCAGTACTCGCTGCTGGACGGTGCCGCGCGGTTGTCCGACATGTTCAAGGCGTGCAAGGAGATGGGGATGACACACATCGCCATGTCCGACCACGGCAACCTCCACGGCGCCTACGACTTCTTCCACTCCGCGCAGAAGGCCGGGGTCACGCCGATCATCGGCATCGAGGCGTACGTCGCCCCGGAGTCGCGGCGCAACAAGCGCAAGATCCAGTGGGGCCAGCCGCACCAGAAGCGCGACGACGTCTCCGGTTCGGGTGGTTACACCCACAAGACGATCTGGGCGGCCGACAGGACCGGTCTGCACAACCTCTTCCGGCTCTCCTCGGACGCGTACAAGGAGGGCTGGCTGCAGAAGTGGCCGCGGATGGACAAGGAGACCATCTCCCAGTGGTCGGAGGGGCTCATCGCGTCCACCGGCTGCCCCTCGGGCGAGCTCCAGACCCGGCTGCGCCTGGGCCAGTTCGACGAGGCGCTGAAGGCGGCCTCCGAGTACCAGGACATCTTCGGCAAGGACCGGTACTTCCTGGAGCTGATGGACCACGGCATCGAGATCGAGCGCCGGGTCCGCGACGGCCTGCTGGAGGTCGGCAAGAAGCTCGGCATCCCCCCGCTGGTCACCAACGACTCGCACTACACCTACGCCCACGAGGCGACCGCGCACGACGCGCTGCTGTGCATCCAGACCGGCAAGAACCTCTCCGACCCGGACCGCTTCCGGTTCGACGGCACCGGCTACTACCTCAAGACCACCGACGAGATGTACGCCATCGACTCCTCGGACGCCTGGCAGGAGGGCTGCCGCAACACCCTCCTGGTCGCCGAACAGGTCGACACCACCGGCATGTTCGAAAAGCGCGACCTGATGCCGAAGTTCGACATCCCGGAGGGCTTCACCGAGGTCACCTGGTTCCAGAACGAGGTCCGGCGCGGCATGGAGCGCCGGTACCCGGGCGGCGTCCCCGAGGACCGCCAGAAGCAGGCCGAGTACGAGATGGACGTCATCCTCCAGATGGGGTTCCCGGGCTACTTCCTCGTGGTCGCCGACTTCATCATGTGGGCGAAGAACAACGGCATCGCGGTCGGCCCCGGCCGTGGTTCCGCGGCCGGTTCGATCGTCGCCTACGCCATGGGCATCACCGACCTCGACCCGATCGAGCACGGCCTGATCTTCGAGCGGTTCCTCAACCCCGAGCGCGTCTCGATGCCCGACGTCGACATCGACTTCGACGAGCGCAGGCGCGTCGAAGTGATCAGGTACGTCACCGAGAAGTACGGCGCCGACAAGGTCGCCATGATCGGCACCTACGGCAAGATCAAGGCCAAGAACGCCATCAAGGACTCCGCCCGGGTCCTCGGCTACCCGTACGCCATGGGCGACCGCCTCACCAAGGCGATGCCCGCCGACGTCCTCGGCAAGGGCATCGACCTCGACGGCATCACCAACGCCTCGCACCCGCGCTACAACGAAGCCGGCGAGATCCGGGGGATGTACGAGAACGAGCCGGACGTCAAGAAGGTCATCGACACCGCCAAGGGCGTCGAGGGCCTGGTCCGGCAGATGGGCGTGCACGCGGCCGGCGTGATCATGTCCAGCGAGCCCATCATCGACCACGCCCCGGTCTGGGTGCGGCACACCGACGGCGTCACCATCACGCAGTGGGACTACCCGCAGTGCGAGTCGCTCGGCCTGTTGAAGATGGACTTCCTGGGCCTGCGCAACCTCACCATCATGGACGACGCCCTCAAGATGGTGAAGGCCAACAAGGGCATCGACCTGGAGCTGCTCTCCGTCGCGCTCGACGACCCCAAGACCTTCGAACTCCTCTGCCGCGGTGACACCCTCGGCGTCTTCCAGTTCGACGGCGGCCCGATGCGTTCGCTGCTGCGCCAGATGCAGCCCGACAACTTCGAGGACATTTCCGCCGTCTCGGCCCTGTACCGGCCGGGCCCGATGGGCATGAACTCGCACATCAACTACGCCGAGCGCAAGAACGGCCGCCAGGAGATCACCCCGATCCACCCGGAGCTGGCGGATCCGCTCAAGGAGACCCTGGGCCTGACCTACGGCCTGATCGTCTACCAGGAGCAGGTGCAGAAGGCCGCGCAGATCATCGCCGGTTACTCGCTCGGCGAGGCCGACATCCTGCGCCGCGTGATGGGCAAGAAGAAGCCCGAGGAACTGGCCAAGAACTTCACGATCTTCCAGGCCGGCGCCAAGAAGAACGGCTACTCCGACGAGGCCATCCAGGCGCTGTGGGACGTCCTGGTCCCGTTCGCCGGCTACGCCTTCAACAAGGCGCACTCCTCCGCGTACGGCCTGGTCACCTACTGGACCGCCTACCTCAAGGCCAACTACCCGGCCGAGTACATGTCCGCGCTGCTGACGTCCGTGCGCGACGACAAGGACAAGTCCGCGGTCTATCTGAACGAGTGCCGCCGGATGGGCATCAAGGTGCTCCCTCCGAACGTCAACGAGTCCGAGGCGAACTTCGCCGCCCAGGGCGACGACGTCATCCTCTTCGGCCTCACCGCCGTCCGGAACGTCGGCCAGAACGTCGTCGACTCGATCATTCGCTGTCGCAAGGCCAAGGGGAAGTACTCCTCGTTCCCCGACTACCTCGACAAGGTCGACGCGGTGGTCTGCAACAAGCGGACCACCGAATCGCTGATCAAGGCCGGCGCCTTCGACGAGATGGGGCACACCCGCAAGGGCCTGACCGCGCACTACGAGCCGATGATCGACAACGTCGTGCAGGTCAAGCGCAAGGAGGCCGAGGGCCAGTTCGACCTCTTCGGCGGGATGGGCGACTCCGCCGACGGCGCTGCCGACGGCCCCGGCTTCGGACTGGACGTGGAGTTCTCCGAGGACGAGTGGGACAAGACCTACCTGCTCGCCCAGGAGCGCGAGATGCTCGGTCTCTACGTCTCCGACCACCCGCTCTTCGGGCTGGAGCACGTGCTGAGCGACAAGGCGGACGCCGCCATCGCCCAGCTGACCGGCGGCGACTACGCGGACGGCTCGATCGTCACCATCGGCGGCATCATCTCCGGCCTCCAGCGCAAGATGACCAAGCAGGGCAACGCCTGGGCGATCGCCACCGTCGAGGACCTCGCGGGCTCCATCGACTGCATGTTCTTCCCGGCGACCTACCAGTTGGTGTCCACCCAACTCGTCGAGGACGCCGTGGTGTTCGTCAAGGGCCGGCTCGACAAGCGGGAGGACGTGCCGCGGCTGGTCGCCATGGAGATGATGGTCCCCGACCTCTCGGAGGCGGGCGCCAACGCCCCGGTGACGATCACCATCCCGGCCCTCAAGGTCACCCCGCCGATGGTCGAGAAGCTCGGCGAGGTGCTCAGCAGCCACCGCGGCTCGACCGAGGTCCGCATCCGGCTCCAGGGCGTGCGCAAGACCACCGTGCTGCGCCTGGACCGCCACCGGGTCACCGCCGACCCGTCGTTGTTCGGTGACCTGAAGGTGCTGCTCGGCCCGTCCTGCCTGGCCGGCTGAGCCACCGGCCGGGGCGGCGCCCGCCCCGGCCCGTCGTGCCACGAGGGGCGCGCCCACACAATGCGGGCGCGCCCCTCAAGTCATCGGTGGCGCACGTCAGTTGGGGGACGCCGTCGGGCGGCCCCGCGGGGACGTCAGTTGTGGCCGAAGCGGCGCTGGTGCTTGCGTGCGACGTCCGCCGGGGTGCCCTGGCTCTGCGAGTGGGAGATCGCGTCGAGGGTCGCCTTCTCGGACTGCTGCTGGCCGCGCTCGGACTCGCTGGCCTTGGGCTGCTTTCGGTCCTTCTTGTTCTTGGCCATGATCGTGCCTCCTGAGGGGGTCTTCGGCTCGGCCGACCTCAGCCTTACACGCCGGGCACATCACTGCATTTCGGGCAATTACCGTAGGTGATAACGCCAGTTACGCGCCGTGTGGTGGCCCGAGACCGCATCCGCCACGCCGAAGATCGAGTTCGTACAGATAACCCCCGTTCGGTCGGGCAGACTCGAAGGAAGCCGAAGAGCACTCGTGCCACGGGCCGAGCCGGGGGGCGACCGGACTTCAGCACCTCAGGGAAGAGGGTGGAACGTGGACCGCTGCGTCGTCCTGGTGGACGCCGGGTATCTGCTCGGTGCCGCCGCGAGCCTGCTCGCCGGAGAACCCGCCCGGTCCCGGATCACCGTCGACCACGCCGCCCTCATCCAGGGGCTGCGCCAGCGCGCCGAGGCCGACACCGAACGGCCGCTGCTGCGCATCTACTGGTTCGACGGCGCGCCCGACCGCGTCCCGCAGCCCGAGCACCGCCGACTGCGGGTGATGCCCCGCGTCACCGTCCGGCTGGGTGCCCTGACCCGCAGTGACGGCCGCTGGGCGCAGAAGGGCGTGGACGCCGCCATGCACGCCGAACTGACCGAACTCGCCCGCAACCGCGCCTGCTCCGACATCGTGCTGGTCACCGGCGACGGCGACCTGCTGCCCGGCCTGATGTCCGCCAAGGAGCACGGCGTCGCCGTCCACCTGTGGGCCGTGCAGGCCGCCGACGGCGACTACAACCAGTCCGAGGACCTGGTCGCCGAGGCCGACGAGCGGCGGGTGCTGGACCGCGCCTGGATCACCGGCGCGGTCCGTGCCAAGGAACTCGGCGGCCCGTGCGCCCCGCCGCCGGCCCCCCGCCCGGAGATCGCCGCGATCCTCTCCGCCCCGCTGCCGGAGACCGCGGTCGCCGCCGCGGCCGCCGCGGCCGGTGCCGGACCGGACGCCGACGGCCGCCCCGGCACCAACGGCGCCGACCGCCCGGCCCCCACCGGCGAACGCGACGAACCGCCCGGCGAACCGGGCTCCGGCGCCGCCCGCGGCGTCCCCACCCCCAAGGACCTTGCCGGCCTCGGCCGCCCGCAGGCCACCCAGAGCCCCACCGTCAACGGCAACCAGCCCGCCGCCACCCTGCGCTGGTCCTCCGACAAGGGCTGGATCGAGCGCGGCGGCCCGCTCGGGGAGCCCGCCGAGACCGCCTCGCTGCCCACCCTCGCCCAGCTCACCAGCGCCGAACAGCGCTGGGCCGACCGCGAGGAGGACATCACCGCGGTCAGCGGCGACCCCTTCGAGGTCGGCCAGGTCTTCGCCCGCCGCTGGACCGAGCGGCTCTCCGACACCGCCCACCTCCAGCAGCTCTCGACGGAGTACCCCCGCATCCCGCACCGCATCGACGGCGAACTGCTCCGCTACGCCGCCCGCTTCGGTCTGCTCGCCCACAAGGACGACCAGATCGACGAGCACGACCGGTACGCCATCCGGGCCGGCTTCTGGCGCGAGGTCGACCTGCGCACCGCCGCCGAACACTCCCCGGCCGGGGACTGACCGGCGGGCGGGAAGCCGTGCGCGGGTTGTGCGCGCCCGGCCGCACGCAGCCCCCGGGACCGGCGGCCGCGCGGAGACGCGTACCCTCGTAGCTCGTGAAGACGGGCGCAAAACAGGCGGCGCACGGCACGCCGGTGTGTGTGGTGCAGGACCTGGTCAAGACCTATCCCGCGTTGCGCGGGCGGCGCGGAGCGGACCGGGCGCCGGCGGTGCGCGCCAGCGACGGCATCAGCCTCGACGTCCGGCGCGGCGAGATCTTCGGGCTGCTCGGGCCCAACGGCGCCGGCAAGTCCACCCTGGTCCGCCAGCTGACCGGACTGATGCGGCCGGACTCCGGCCGCATCGAGGTCCTCGGCCACGACCTGGTGCGGCACCCCGAGCGGGCCGCCCGGCTGCTGGCCTACCTCGGCCAGGAGTCGACCGCGCTGGACGAGCTGACCGTCTCCCTCGCGGTGGAGACCACCGGCCGGCTGCGCGGCCTGGCCACCCGGTCCGCCCGCGCCGAGCGCGACGCGGTCCTCGACGAGCTCGACCTGGGCCCGCTCGCCGGGCGGGCGCTGAAGAAGCTCTCCGGCGGCCAGCGGCGCCTGGCCTGCTTCGCCACCGCGCTGATCGGCGAACGCCCGCTGCTGGTGCTGGACGAGCCGACCACCGGCATGGACCCGGTCGCCCGGCGCGCCGTGTGGGCCGCCGTGGACCGCCGCCGCGCCGAGCGGGGCGCCACCGTCGTCCTGGTCACCCACAACGTCCTGGAGGCCGAGAGCGTGCTCGACCGGGTCGCGGTGATCGACCGCGGGCGGGTGATCGCCTGCGACACGCCCGGCCGGCTGAAGGAACTGGTGGGGGCGGAGGTCCGGCTGGAACTGGTCTGGCGGGACCGGCCGCCGCTCGACGTCCCCGAGGTCGCCGCGCTCGCCGCCGACGCCCGCACCGCGGGCCGCCGCTGGACCCTGCGGCTGCCCGCCGACCGGGCCCGCTCGGCGGTCACCGCGGTCACCGCCGGCCCCGCCTTCGCGGCCCTGGACGACTTCACGCTGGCCACGCCGAGCCTGGAGGACGTCTACGTCTCCCTCGGCGGGCGCGCGGAGGGGCTGGTGAAGGCATGACCGGGCGCGGCGTGCGGATGCCGCCGGCCGGCACGGCAGGGGGCAACGGCGAGGGCCTGCGGCCGCTCGCCCGTACTACGGACCGACGGCCTGTCGAAGAAAGCTGGGTGACGGCGTGAGTGTGGTGTCCGCGCGGGCGACGACCGGTTCCGGAACGCCCGCCGAGGAGAGCGCGGCGGGCGGCGGGGCCGCACCGCTGGCGCCCCGGGCCCGACTGCTGCCCGCGCTCGGCGCCGTCTACCGCGCCCAGCTCTCCCGGGCCCGGGTGGCCCGGATACCGCTGCTGTTCGTCGCCACCTTCCAGTCCGTCGGGATCATGGTCCTGCTGCGCGGGGTGGTCAGCGGTGGCGACCCGGCGTGGTCGGTGGTCGCCGGCTCCGCGGTGCTGGTCGTCGCCTTCGTCGCGCTGAACCTGCTCGCGCAATACTTCGGCCAGCTGCGGGCCGGCGGCGGTCTTGACCACTACGCGACGCTGCCGGTGCCGCCGGCCGCCGTGGTGCTCGGCGCGGCCGCCGCGTACGCCTCGTTCACGGTGCCGGGTGCGGTGGTCACCGCGGTCACCGGCTGTCTGCTCTTCCACCTGCCGATGGTCCACCTGTGGGTGCTGGTGGCCGTGATCCCGCTGTCCGGGGCGGCGCTGTCCGGCCTCGGCGCGGCCCTCGGACTGCTCGCCCCGCGTCAGGAACTGGCCACCCTCGGCGGCCAGTTGGGCATGTCCGCGGCGCTGCTGCTGGGCGTGCTGCCGGCCGGGGGGATGCCCGCGCCGGTCACCTGGGCGCGCGACCTGCTGCCCTCCACGTACGGGGTGGAGGCGTTGGCGCGGACCTTCGCCCCGCACCCCGACTGGCTGGCGGTCGCCGCCGACCTGGGCGTCTGCGCGGCCGTCGGGGTGCTCTCCCTGGCCGTCGCGACCTGGGCGTACCGCCGGGCGGCGGTCCGGTGAGCGGGGCCACCGACCCGCGCGGGCGTCCTGCTGCCGGCACCGCGGCGCCGGCCTGGCACGATGACGGGGTGACCGCACCACAGACGCCCTCCGAGAACCAACCGCCCGAAGAGCCGCACCAGCCGCAGGCCGCCCCCGCCGAGGGGTCCGGCGCCACCGTCGAACCCGGCGGCGCCCCCGAGTTCGCCCGCGAGCTGCGGGAGGGCGTGCTGATCGCCCTGGCGGTCGCCGTGAGCGGGGTGGTGCTGGGCGTGCTGTGGGCCTGGCTGGCCCCGCGCATCCCGCTGATCGCGGACACCCACAACGTCTACCTGAAGAACACCGAGGGCGAGGAGGCGATCGGCGCCGACGGCACCTTCGCCCTGCTGGCGTTCGGCTTCGGCGTGGTCACCGCGGCGGTGGTCTTCCTCGTCCGGCGGCGCGGCGGCATCCCGCTGGTGGTCTCGCTGGCCGTGGGCGGGCTGCTGGGCGCCGTACTGGGCTGGGTCACCGGCATGTGGCTGGGGCCCACGCCGGACGTGGTCGCGCACGCCAAGCAGGTCGGTGCCGGGGTCGTCTTCGACGGCCCGCTGCGGCTCCAGGCCAAGGGCGCCCTGCTCGCCTGGCCGATCGCCGCGATGCTCACCCAGATCGTGCTGACCGGGCTGTTCGGGCCGCGCGATCCGGAACTGGACGGGCCGGTGGTGCCGGACTGGTCCGGACACCACCAGCCGCCGGTCGGCTGACCGCCGCGCCGGCCGCCCGCTCAGGACGGCCGACGACCGTGGTTGGCCCGACCCTTGCGTACGCGCCACTTCCGCTTGCGGGTCCTCTTCGACATGGACGCACCTCCCCTCCGGTGGTAACCGAGGAGGCGGTGTGCGCGGTAGCCGCGGTGCGGTGCGGGCGGGGGCAAGCGGGGGCGCGCGGCGGCGCCGGCCGGGGTCAGCCCCGCGCGATCGGCGCGAACCGTGCGCCGGTCAGCGCGGCCAGGTCGGCGGGGGCCAGCTCGACCTCCAGGCCGCGCCGGCCCGCCGAGACGCAGACCGTCGGCCGGGCCTGGGCCGAGGCGTCCACCACCGTGCGCAGCCGCTTGCGCTGCCCCAGCGGCGAGATCCCGCCGACGACGTAGCCGGTGCTGCGCTCGGCCGCCGCCGGATCGGCCATCACGGCCCGCTTGCCGCCCACCGCGGCGGCCAGCGCCTTGAGGTCCAACGAACCGGAGACCGGCACCACGGCCACCGTGAGCGCGCCGTCCACGTCCGCCAGCAGCGTCTTGAACACCTGCTCGGGGGAGACCCCGAGGGCCTCGGCGGCCTCCTCGCCGTAGGAGGCGGCCGCCGGGTCGTGCTCGTACGCGCGGACCGTGAACGGGACGCCGGCCGCGGTCAGCGCCACCGTCGCGGGCGTGCCGCCGGACTGCGCCGCGCCCTTCTTCCCCTGCTTCGGCTTCTTCGCCACCGTGCCTCGCCTCGTTCGAACGCGGCGCCCCCGGCCCCGGGAGCGCGGACGCCCCGGATGCCGGTGCGTCAGTTGGGACTGGTCGGCTGCCGGGTCAGCTCCACCGCCGGCAGCGACGGGAGCTTACCGATCACCGCCGACTCCTGGCGCAGCAGATCCAGCTCCTGCCCCAGCCGGGCCGCGGTGTCCGGCGCCGCCAGCAGCTCCTGCTTGGCGGGCACGTCCAGCACCGCCGCCGCGGCGACCAGGTACGACAGCACCGACGGGTCGGCGGGCAGGTCCTGGTCGCTGGCGAGGGTCCGCTCGTTCGCCCAGGCCAGCCGCTTCTGGTAGGTGCGGAAGGCCCGGACCACGCCGGACGCCAGCGCGCCCGCGCCCTCGCCCTGCTCCTCCTCCAGCGGGGTCAGCTCGGCGGTCAGGTACGGCCCGGAGGCGTCCACCGACAGCAGCCGGAAGCGGGTGGTGCCGGTGGCCAGGACCTCGTAGCCGCCGCCCGACTTCTCGCGGACGGTCGCCGCGTCCGCGATGCAGCCGACGGTGTGGAAGGCCACGAGCGGATCGTCGCCGAAGCCGGCGGCCGGGCCGGTGGCGGTCGGCGCGGTGGCGTCCGGCAGCCCCGGCGCGGTGGGGGCGACCTCCCGGCCGTCCCGGATGGCGACCACCGCGAACCGCCGGTCGTCCTCCGGGCGGTCGAGCAGGTCGCCCATCATCGCCCGGTAGCGCGCCTCGAAGACGTTGAGCGGCAGCACCAGGCCCGGGAAGAGCACCGAATTGAGCGGGAACAGCGGCAGACGCACGGAGGACACAGTCGGTAAGCCTAGAGCCTGTACCCGGGACGGCCACCACCGGACGGGCCCCAAGCGCCCTACGCCCGTCGCAACAGCCGGGACGCGCCGGCCGCGATCGTCGTCGCCAGCACCCAACCCGTCATGATCATCACGGCCGACACCCACTGCGCGGTGCCCTCCGGCTTCCAGGCGCTGCCCTGGTAGAGGTCTATCACCGGCAGCAGCAGGTCGAGGGAGTACAGGTACGGGTTCCACATCGGCGACTCGTCGTGCTTGAGGGGCGGCGGCGGGTACGAGGAGAAGTACGCCGTGCCGATCGCCCAGAGGATCACCATCCACACCGCGGCCCGACCGGGGCGGTAGCCGTAGGCCACCGTCCAGTCCTGGAGGAAGCCCCACGCCTTCGCGGCCAGCGGCAGCGTCTCGCGCCGTCGCCGCTGCTTGGCCAGCAGCACCTCCCGGGCGTCCGCGTCCTCGCCCATGGCGCGCAGCGAGGCGGCCAGCATCTCGTAGGGCTCGGGCGCGTACTCCGGGGTCGCCGCGGCCACCCACTGCAGCCGCAGCGCCAGCGGGAAGTGGCCGCGCGGGATCAGCGTCTCGTAGGAGAAGCCGGCCATCATCAGCCCGCCCAGGCCCGGCCAGCTCGCCGACTTGTCGACGAGGTTGACGACCCGGGCGCCGGAGAGGATCACCCGGCCGCGCTGCGGACGCTCGCCCAGGAACCGCAGCTCCGGCGTCTGGATCCGGCGCAGCGACAGCTCCTGGTCGGACTCCATGATGAACCGGGCGTGCTCCAGGTCCACCGCGTCCCCGAACCGCCCGTCGTCCAGCCGCACCCCGCCCTCGCACTCGAAGCGCTGCATCCGGGTGCCGCGGGCCGGGGTGTGGGTGATGCCGTACGGGGGCGTGGCCCCGCTGGAGAACGGGGAGTTGGCCAGGCCCGCGGCGGTGAGGTAGAGGGTCCGCTCGACGGTCAGCTGGGGCGCGTTGAGCGCCCGGCGGCCGAACGGATTGCTCAGGTGGCTGCCGCGCAGGCTCAGCGACACCCCGACGGTGGCGCCGCGCAGCGACAGCTCGCCGTAGGACTCCAGCATCTCGGCCTGGAGGTCCTGGGCGACGGTGAGCCCGTCCGCCATGATCGACCGGCCCTGCCGGTCCTTGTGCACCACCACCTGATTGAGCATCAGGTCAGTGCCGATGTGCGCGTCGGTGAGGCGGACGCCGGAGTGCACCACGCAGCGCGGCAGGTGCAGGTCGCCCTCGGTGTGCAGCCGGGCCGCCTCCAGCCGGGGTATCGCGCAGTTCACCATGCGCAGGGTGGTGAACCGGCTCTCCGGCAGCAGCACCTCGGCCTCGAAGCGGCAGTCCCGCAGCTCCACGAATGGCTTGATCGTGCCGCCCGCAAGGTCGAGAGTGTCCGTGATGTACGCACCGGTCAGTTTCAGCCCGGACACCCGGCCGGGCTGCGCCGCCGGCCCGTCGAGCAGCAGCAGGGCCACCACCCGCGCCCGGACCCGGCGCTCCGGGCCCCACAGGTGCTGCCCGTGCGGGTCGTCCCGGGACGGCTCGCCGGTGTGCAGGTTGCAGGCGCTACCGTTGCGGAACGCCTGCCACATGCTCCATTCCGCGGACGTCAGTCGCAGGTCGGCGGGTGCGTCGCCGTCCCTGGGTCCGGTCACTGTGGCTCCCCCTTGCTCTCAGCGGTGCCTGCCGGCAGGCCCTGTCTGGTGGTCGTCGGTCGTCTTCGGTGGTCGTCCGCCGTCCGGTCGTCGCCGTGCGGGTGCGGTGGTGCGGCGACCGCCCGTCCGGGGCGGTGCCCGGCGGCCGGGGCGCACGCCCCGTCCGGGCCGGTATCCGGTCGCGCTACCTGTTCGGATGCATTCCGGCGGGCGCCCTCGCGCCCGCGTCGCGGTCGTCCCCGTGTGCCCGCACCGACCCCTTGCCCGCCCGGTGACCGGTTGAACACGCGTGGTCAGGGCCAACTCCGGTCAACTTCGCGGGCCGGTCCGACGGCCGTCCGGCCCGCGCGTCACTGCGTATCACCCAGTGATACGGCCGCTCGGGCCCGACGAACGGTCTGAGACACTGGGGGAGTGATCTCCCGAATCGATCTGCGTGGTGCCGCCCTCCCCGAGGGCGCGGCGCTCCGCGACCTGCTGCCCCGTGCCGAGTTCGACGTGGAAGCCGCCTTGGAGAAGGTGCGGCCCATCTGCGAGGACGTACGCCATCGCGGCACCGCGGCGCTGATCGAGTACGCGCGGCGGTTCGACGGTGTCGAGATCGAGCGGGTCCGGGTCCCGGTCGAGGCCCTCACCGAGGCCCTCGACACGCTGGACCCGAAGGTCCGCGCCGCCCTGGAGGAGTCCATCCGGCGCGCCCGGATCGTCCACCGCGAGCAGCGCCGCACCGACGTCACCACCAAGGTCGTGCCCGGCGGCACGGTCACCGAGCGCTGGGTGCCGGTCGAGCGGGTCGGCCTCTACGTCCCCGGCGGCCGGTCGGTCTACCCGTCCTCGGTCGTCATGAACGTGGTCCCCGCGCAGGAGGCCGGCGTCGGGTCGCTGGCCGTCGCCTCCCCGCCGCAGGCCGACTTCGGCGGACTGCCGCACCCCACGATCCTGGCCGCCTGCGCCCTGCTCGGCGTCGACGAGGTCTACGCCGCGGGCGGCGCCCAGGCCGTCGCGATGTTCGCGTACGGCACCGCGGACTGCGCCCCGGTCAACCTGGTCACCGGCCCCGGCAACATCTACGTCGCCGCCGCCAAGCGCCTCCTCAAGGGCCGGATCGGCATCGACTCCGAGGCCGGCCCGACCGAGATCGCGGTCCTCGCCGACCGCACCGCCGACCCGGTGCACGTCGCCGCCGACCTGATCAGCCAGGCCGAGCACGACCCGATGGCCGCCGCGGTCCTGGTCACCGACTCCGTGGAGCTGGCCGACCGCACCGAGAAGGAGCTGGCCCCGCAGATCGAGGCCACCAAGCACGTCGAGGACCGGATCGTGCCGGCGCTGTCCGGCCGGCAGTCCGCGATCGTCCTGGTCGACGGCCTCGACGAGGGCCTGACGGTGGTGGACGCCTACGGCGCCGAGCACCTGGAGATCCAGACGGCCGACGCCGCCGCGGTCGCCGCCCGGGTCCGCAACGCCGGCGCGATCTTCGTCGGCCCCTACGCCCCGGTCTCCCTCGGCGACTACTGCGCCGGCTCCAACCACGTCCTGCCCACCGGCGGTTGCGCCTGCCACTCCTCGGGCCTGTCCGTCCAGTCGTTCCTGCGCGGCATCCACGTCGTGGACTACTCGCGCCAGGCGCTGGCGGAGGTCGCCCACCACGTGGTGACCCTCGCCGAGGCCGAGGACCTCCCGGCCCACGGCGCGGCGCTCAAGGCCCGGTTCGACTGGACGGTTCCGCAGAGCAAGTGAGCAGGCAGATGACCAAGATCGACGAGCTCCCGATCCGGGACGAGCTGCGCGGCAAGTCCCCCTACGGCGCGCCGCAGCTGGACGTCCCGGTGCGCCTCAACACCAACGAGAACCCCTACCCGCTCCCCGAACCGCTGGTGCAGCGGATCGCCGAGCGGGTCACCGAGGCCGCCCGCCAGCTCAACCGCTACCCCGACCGGGACGCGGTCGAGCTGCGCACCGCGCTGGCCGCCTACCTCACCCGCACCGCGGGCCACGCGGTCACCACCGGCCAGGTCTGGGCCGCCAACGGCTCCAACGAGGTCATCCAGCAGCTGCTGCAGACCTTCGGCGGCCCCGGCCGCACCGCCCTCGGCTTCGAGCCGTCGTACTCCATGCACGCGTTGATCTCGCGCGGCACCGGCACCGGCTGGATCTCCGGCCCGCGCCACGACGACTTCACCATCGACGTCGAGGCGGCCAAGGCGGCGATCGCCGAGCACCGGCCCGACGTGGTCTTCGTCTGCTCGCCGAACAACCCCACCGGCACCGCCGTCGAGGCCGACACCGTCCTTGAGCTGTACGAGGCGGCCCAGGCCGCCCGCGCCGACGCCGCCGGGGCGCTGGTCGTCCTCGACGAGGCGTACGGCGAGTTCAGCCACCACCCCTCGCTGCTGCCGCTGATCGAGGGCCGGCCCAACCTGGTGCTCTCCCGGACCATGTCCAAGGCGTTCGGTGCCGCCGGGCTCCGCCTGGGCTACCTCGCCGCCGACCCGGCCGTGGTCGACGCGGTGCAGCTGGTCCGGCTGCCCTACCACCTCTCGTCCGTCACCCAGGCCACCGCGCTCGCCGCCCTGGAGCACACCGATACGCTCCTGAAGTACGTGGCACAGCTCAAGGAGGAGCGCGACCGCCTGGTGACCGAACTGCGCGCGATCGGCTGCCAGGTCGTCGCCTCGGACGCAAACTTCGTCCAGTTCGGCCTCTTCGACGACGCGCACGCCATCTGGCAGGCCATCCTCGACCACGGCGTGCTGGTCCGCGACAACGGCGTACCGGGCTGGCTGCGGGTCACCGCCGGCACCCCGGCCGAGAACGACGCGTTCCTCGACGCGGTGCGCGCGGTGCTCAAAGAACGCAGCCTGAAGGAGAACAAGCGATGAGCGGGGCGACCGCCAGGGTGGGGCGCGTGGAGCGCACCACCAAGGAGACGACGGTGCTGGTCGAGATCGACCTCGACGGCACCGGCCAGGTCGACGTGTCGACCGGCGTCGGCTTCTACGACCACATGCTCGACCAGCTCGGCCGGCACGGCCTCTTCGACCTCAAGGTCAAGACCGACGGCGATCTGCACATCGACACCCACCACACGATCGAGGACACCGCCCTCGCGCTGGGCGCCGCCTTCAAGCAGGCGCTCGGCGACAAGGTCGGCATCTACCGCTTCGGCAACTGCACCGTCCCGCTGGACGAGTCGCTGGCCCAGGTGACCGTCGACCTCTCCGGCCGCCCGTACCTGGTGCACACCGAGCCGGAGACCATGGCGCCGATGATCGGCACCTACGACACCACGATGACCCGGCACATCCTGGAGTCGTTCGTCGCCCAGGCGCAGATCGCCCTGCACGTCCACGTGCCCTACGGCCGCAACGCCCACCACATCGTGGAGTGCCAGTTCAAGGCGCTCGCCCGGGCCCTGCGCTACGCCAGCGAGCGCGACTCGCGGGCGGCCGGCATCCTGCCGTCCACGAAGGGCGCGCTGTAATGAACGGTCTGTCCACCGTCTTCATCCTGGTGGGGCTCTTCCTGCTCGGCGGGGTGTACTCGTTCTGGAAGCAGAAGATCCCCAAGTCCGTGATCGTCCTGATGGCCATCGCCTCGGCGATGTGCCTGGTGGCGGGCGTGATGCGACTGGAGGTGTGGAATTGAGCGCCGCGCAGTCGCCGGCCAGGAAAAAGGTCGTGGTCTTCGACTACGGCTTCGGCAACGTCCGCTCCGCCGAGCGCGCCCTGGCGCACGTCGGCGCGGACGTGGAGATCACCCGTGACTACGACACCGCGATGAACGCCGACGGGCTGCTGGTGCCCGGCGTCGGCGCGTTCGCCGCGTGCATGCGCGGACTGCGCGAGGCCCGCGGCGACTGGCTCGTCGGCCGCCGGCTGGCCGGTGGCCGCCCGGTGCTGGGCATCTGCGTCGGCATGCAGGTCCTCTTCGGCCGCGGCATCGAGCACGGCGTCGAGACCGCCGGCCTGGACGAGTGGCCCGGCACGGTCGGCCCGCTCAAGGCCGAGGTGGTCCCGCACATGGGCTGGAACACCGTCCGCGCCGCCGCGGACTCCCAGCTCTTCGCCGGGCAGCCCGCCGACGCCCGCTACTACTTCGTGCACTCCTACGCGGTCCACGACTGGGAGCTGGAGGTCGGCAACGAGCACCTCGCCCCGCCGAAGGTCACCTGGGCCACGCACGGCGAGCCGTTCGTGGCCGCGGTCGAGAACGGCGCGCTGTGGGCCACCCAGTTCCACCCCGAGAAGTCCGGCGACGCCGGTGCCCAGCTCCTCACCAACTGGATCAGAACCCTGTGAGCCCCGTGAACGCTGTGAAGAAGCTTGAACTGCTGCCCGCCGTCGACGTCCGCGACGGCCAGGCCGTTCGCCTGGTGCACGGCGAGTCCGGCTCCGAGACGTCCTACGGTGACCCGTTGCAGGCCGCCCTGACCTGGCAGCGGGCCGGCGCCGAGTGGCTGCACCTGGTCGATCTGGACGCCGCCTTCGGCACCGGCGACAACCGCGCGCAGATCGCCGAGGTCGCCCGCTCCATGGACATCAAGGTCGAGCTGTCCGGCGGCATCCGCGACGACGACTCGCTGGCCGCCGCGCTGGCCACCGGCTGCACCCGGGTCAACATCGGCACCGCGGCGCTGGAGGACCCCGAGTGGGTCGCCAAGATCATCGCCGCGCACGGCGACAAGATCGCGGTCGGCCTGGACGTCCGCGGCACCACCCTGCGCGGCCGCGGCTGGACCCGGGACGGCGGCGACCTCTACGAGACGCTGGCCCGCCTGGACTCCGAGGGCTGCGCCCGCTACGTCGTCACCGACATCAACAAGGACGGCACGCTCCAGGGCCCCAACCTGGAACTGCTCAAGAACGTCTGCGCGGCCACCGACCGCCCCGTCGTCGCCTCCGGCGGCGTCTCCTCCCTCGACGACCTGCGCGCGATCGCCGCGTTGGTGCCCGAGGGTGTGGAGGGCTCCATCGTCGGCAAGGCGCTCTACGCGAAGGCGTTCACCCTCGAAGAGGCACTGGCGGCGGTGTCGTAGCCGCGGGTGCGCAACCGACCACCTGGGAGGCGGCGTGATGAGCATCGAGCGCGTACGGACCGACAGTCCGTGGGAAGAGACCATCGGCTTCGCGCGCGCGGTGGCCGCCGGCGACCGGGTCCTGGTCGCCGGCACCATGCCGCTGGTCGGCGGCGTACTCCAGGGCGAGGGTGACCCCTACGTCCAGACCAAGGTCGCCTTCGGGAACGCGCTGGCGGCGCTCAAGCCCTTCGGGCTGGGCGCCGCCGACGTCCTGCGCACCCGGATGTACCTGACCCACTTGCGGGACGTGGACGCCGCCGCCCGCGCCCACCGCGAGCTGTTCGAAGCCGCACCACCGGTCACGACCCTGGTCGTGGTCTCCGGCTTCGTCGACTCCCGCGTCCTGGTGGAAGTAGAACTAGAAGCGTTCCGGGACCCGTCCCCGGAAACCGAGTGAGAGGGCTGAACGACATGACCCTGGCGGTCCGCGTCATTCCCTGCCTGGACGTCGACAACGGCCGCGTGGTCAAGGGCGTCAACTTCCAGAACCTCCGTGACGCCGGGGACCCGGTCGAGATGGCGAAGGTCTACGGCGACGAGGGCGCCGACGAACTGACCTTCCTCGACATCACCGCCTCCTCCGGCAACCGCGAGACCACCTACGACGTGGTCCGCCGCACCGCCGAGCAGGTCTTCATCCCGCTCACCGTCGGCGGCGGGGTGCGCACCGCCGAGGACGTCGACAAGCTGCTGCGGGCCGGCGCCGACAAGGTCGGCGTCAACACCGCGGCGATCGGCCGCCCGGAGCTGATCAAGGAGATCGCCGAGCGGTTCGGCAGCCAGGTGCTGGTGCTCTCCGTCGACGCCCGCCGCACCGCGTCGGGATCCTTCGAGGTCACCACCCACGGCGGGCGCCGTTCGGCCGGGCTCGACGCCGTCGAATGGGCACACCGGGCCGCGGAGTTGGGCGCCGGCGAGATCCTGTTGAACTCCATGGACGCCGACGGCACCAAGGACGGCTACGACGTGGAGATGATCGAGGCGGTGCGTCGGCACGTCAGCGTCCCGGTGATCGCCTCCGGCGGCGCGGGCAAGCTCACCGACTTCGCCCCCGCGGTGGCGGCCGGTGCCGACGCGGTCCTGGCCGCCTCCGTCTTCCACTTCGGCGACCTGCGCATCGGCGAGGTCAAGGGCGCGCTGCGGGAGGCGGGACACCCGGTGCGGTGAACTCCCGCGTGCGGGCCCGGTGCCCGCACCGCACGGGGCCCCCGCCGCGAGGACGCGGCGGGGGCCCCGGTGCGTTCCGGCGGGCGCCGGGTCAGCGCTTCTTGCGGACCGCCCGGACGAACTCCCGGTTCATCTTGGTGATGCTGAACAGCGGGATGCCCTTGGGGCAGGCGGTGGCGCACTCGCCGGCCAGGGTGCAGCCGCCGAACCCCTCGTCGTCCATCTGGGCCACCATGTCCAGCACCCGGCTCTCGCGCTCCGGGGCGCCCTGCGGCAGCACGTTGAGGTGGTTGACCTTGGCGGAGGTGAAGAGCATCGCCGCGCCGTTCGGGCAGGCCGCGACGCAGGCGCCGCAGCCGATGCACTCGGCGTGCTCGAAGGCGAAGTCGGCGTCCGGCTTGGGCACCGGCGTGGCGTGCGCCTCGGGGGCGGCGCCGGTCGGCGCGGTGACGTAGCCGCCGGCCTGGATGATCCGGTCGAAGGCCGACCGGTCCACGACCAGGTCCTTCACCACCGGGAACGCCGCGGCCCGCCACGGCTCGATGTCGATGGTGTCGCCGTCCTGGAAGGAGCGCATGTGGAGCTGGCACGTGGTGGTCCGCTCCGGGCCGTGCGCATCGCCGTTGATGACGAGCGAGCACGCGCCGCAGATGCCCTCGCGGCAGTCGTGGTCGAAGGCGACCGGGTCCTCGCCCTTGAGGGTGAGTTCCTCGTTGAGGGTGTCGAGCATCTCCAGGAACGACATGTCGGGGGAGATGCCGTCCACCGCGTACGTGGACATGGTGCCCGGTGCGTCGGCGTTCTTCTGGCGCCAGACGCGCAGGGTGAGGGACATCGCGGGGGTCGTCCCCCGGGAGGCGGCGGTCATGCGTAGCTCCGCTGGGTGGGGTGGACGTACTCGAAGACCAGGTCTTCCGGGTGCAGGGTGGGGGCGGTGCCGGTGCCGGTGAACTCCCAGGCGGCGGCGTAGGAGAACGCCTCGTCCCGGCGGGCGGCCTCGCCGTCGGGCGTCTGCGACTCCTCGCGGAAGTGGCCGCCGCAGGACTCGCTGCGGTGCAGCGCGTCGAGGCACATCAGCTCGGCGAGCTCCAGGTAGTCGACGATCCGGTTGGCCCTCTCCAGCGACTGGTTGAACTCCTCGCCGGTGCCGGGCACCTTGATGCGCCGCCAGAACTCCTCGCGGATCTGCGGGATCCGGTCCAGGGCCTTGCGCAGGCCCTCTTCGGTGCGGGCCATCCCGCAGTACTCCCACATGAGTTCGCCGAGCTCGCGGTGGAAGGAGTCGGGGGTGCGGTCGCCGTCGACGGCGAGCAGCAGGTTCAGCCGGTCCTCGGTGTCGGCCAGCACCTCCTGCACGTCCGGGTGGTCGGCGCCCACCGCGTCGCCGTGCGGGTGCTTGGCGAGGTAGTCGTTGATGGTGGCGGGGAGGACGAAGTAGCCGTCGGCCAGGCCCTGCATGAGCGCCGAGGCGCCCAGGCGGTTGGCGCCGTGGTCGGAGAAGTTGGCCTCGCCGACCGCGAACAGGCCCGGGATCGTGGTCTGCAGGTCGTAGTCGACCCACAGGCCGCCCATCGTGTAGTGCACGGCCGGGTAGATCCGCATGGGCACCCGGTACGGATCCTCGTCGGTGATCCGCTGGTACATGTCGAAGAGGTTGCCGTACTTGGCCTCGACGGCCGCGCGGCCCATCCGCTGGATCGCGTCCGCGAAGTCCAGGTACACGCCCTGGCCGCCGGGGCCGACGCCGCGGCCCTCGTCGCAGACGTTCTTCGCGGCCCGGGAGGCGATGTCGCGCGGCACGAGGTTGCCGAACGCGGGGTAGATCCGCTCCAGGTAGTAGTCCCGCTCGTCCTCGGGGATCTCGTGCGCCGGCCGGGTGTCGCCCTTGGCCTTCGGCACCCAGATCCGGCCGTCGTTGCGCAGCGACTCGCTCATCAGCGTCAGCTTCGACTGGTGGTCGCCGGTGCGCGGGATGCAGGTCGGGTGGATCTGGGTGAAGCAGGGGTTGGCGAAGTACGCGCCGCGGCGGTGGGCCCGCCACACCGCGGTGGCGTTGGAGTTCATGGCGTTCGTCGACAGGTAGAAGACGTTGCCGTAGCCGCCGGAGGCGAGCACCACCGCGTCCGCGAAGTAGGTGGAGATCTTCCCGGTGATCAGGTCGCGGGCGACGATGCCGCGGGCCCGGCCGTCGACGACGAGCACGTCGAGCATCTCGGTGCGTGGGTGCATCTCGACGTTGCCCGCGGCGATCTGCCGGGACAGCGCCTGGTACGCGCCGAGCAGCAGCTGCTGGCCCGTCTGGCCGCGGGCGTAGAACGTCCGGGAGACCTGGACGCCGCCGAAGGACCGGGTGTCCAGCAGGCCGCCGTACTCGCGGGCGAACGGCACGCCCTGCGCCACGCACTGGTCGATGATCTCCACCGAGATCTGGGCCAGCCGGTGGACGTTGGACTCCCGCGCCCGGAAGTCGCCGCCCTTGACGGTGTCGTAGAAGAGGCGGTGGACGGAGTCGCCGTCGTTGCGGTAGTTCTTCGCGGCGTTGATGCCGCCCTGCGCGGCGATGGAGTGGGCCCGGCGCGGCGAGTCCTGGTAGCAGAACTGGACGACGTGGTAGCCCTGTTCGGCGAGGGTGGCGCCGGCCGAGCCGCCGGCCAGCCCGGTGCCGACGACGATGACCGTGTGCTTGCGGCGGTTGGCCGGGTTGACCAGCTTGGCCTCGAAGCGGCGGGTGTCCCAGCGCTCGGCGATGGGGCCGGTGGGGGCCTTGCTGTCGACGACCGGTTCCCCGGTCGTGAAGTCGGTGTAGGTCATGGTCAGCTCACCAATCCGGTCATGACGCCCACGGGGACGGCGATGAAGCCCAGGGTCAGCACCAGCGCGAGCAGGTCGGCCAGGGTCTTCAGGAGGCGGTCGCGGCTCCGGCTGCCGGCGCCGAGGGTCTGCGCGGCGCTCCAGAAGCCGTGCCGGACGTGCAGGCCGAGCGCGAGCATCGCGACGAGGTAGATGACGTTGCCGTACCAGGTGGAGAAGGTGTCCACGACGTTCTGGTACGGGTGGCCCGGCTGGAATCCGCCGGCGTGCACGGTGCCGGTGGTCAGGTCGAGGACGTGCCAGACGATGAACAGGCCGAGGATGATCCCGCCCCACCGCATCGTGCGGGTGGCGTAGCTGGCCCGCGGCTTCTTGTGCACGTACTTCGTCGGGCGGGCCTTGATGTCGCGCCGGCTGAGCTGGTACGCGGAGGTGGCGTGCGCGACGACGGCGGCCACCAGGACCACGCGGAACACCCAGAGCGTCCACTCGTAGTGCATGAACGGCTCGCCGAGGGTGCGCAGCCAGTGCGCGTACCCGTTGAAGGTGTCGGGCCCGAAGAAGATCTTCAGGTTGCCGAACATGTGGGCGACGAGGTATCCGAGCATGATCAGGCCGCTGACGGCCATCACTGTCTTCTTGCCGACGGTGGAGTCCCACAGTGCGCGCCCGCCCGTCGGCCCGCCGCCGGGGCGCCGCGGTGCGCGGTTCTTCTTCGGCGGCCGTTGGTCCGTCCGTGTTGCCAGTGCCATGAGTCCCGACGGTAGGGACGCGTTCGCCATCAGTCCAAGACATGGTCCAGCTGATCTCGATAGGCTGGCCCTATCGTTGCCTTATATTCCCCCCATGCAGCTACAGCAGCTCCGCTACTTCACGGCCGTGGCCGACACCCGCCACTTCACCCGCGCCGCCGAACGCGAACACGTCGCCCAGCCCTCCCTCTCCCAGCAGATCCGGGCCCTGGAACGGGAGTTGGGGGCCGAGCTCTTCCACCGCGCCCGTGGCCACATCACCCTGACCGACGCCGGCGAAACCCTGCTGCCGCTCGCCCGCCGGATCCTCGCCGACACCGAGACCGCCCGCCGTGAGGTCCAGGAGGTCGCCCAACTGCGCCGCGGCCGGCTGCGCCTCGGTGCCCCGCCCAGCCTCTGCGCCAGCCTCGTCCCCGACGTGCTGAGCGCCTTCCACGCCGCCTACCCGGGCGTCGACCTGATCGTCAGCGAGGACGGATCCCAGGACCTGGTGCGGGCCCTGGCCGACGGCGACCTGGACCTGGCGCTGATCATCACGCCGCTGCCCGGCCAGGCCCCGGCCCTGGCCACCGCGGAGCTGCTGCGCGAGGAACTGGTGGTGGTCTCCGCCCCAGGCCGTCCGGCACCGGTGACCGGCCGGCGCACCCGGATCCGCGTCGAGGACCTCCGCGGCCGCCCGCTCGCGATGTTCCGCCGCGGCTACGACCTGCGGGAATTCACCACGGCCGCATGCCGCGCCGCCGGCTTCGAACCCACCTTCACCGTCGAGGGCGGCGAGATGGACGCGGTCCTCGGCTTCGTCCGGGCCGGGCTCGGCGTCGCCGTCGTCCCCAGCATGGTCGCCGAACGCTCCGGCCTGCGCATCACGCCGTTCGCCACCCCCGGCATGCACCGCGTGATCTCCGTCGCCCACCGCGGCGACGTCTCACCGCCGCGCGCCGCCCGCGAACTGGACCGCATCCTGCGCGCGCACCTGGCCGACGACGTGCCCTTCGGCGACGCCCCCTGAAGAGCGGCGCCCGCCGGGGAAGGCCCCGGCGCCGCGCCCCGTCAGACCCCCAGCTTCGCCGCCCGCAGCTTCGCCACCGCGTCCGGCTCGCCGTCCAGCTCCACCTTCGCCGCGGCCAGCCGGCCGAAGGCGAACATCGTCAGCTCGCCCGGCTCGCCGGTGACCGTCACCACCGGAGCACCCCGGTGCGCCACCACGGTCTGCCCGTCCGGCCGCCGCAGCACCACGCCGACCGGCGCCTTCCGGCCCAGCACCCGGGCCGCCCGCTCCAGCCGCGCCCACAGCGCGTCCGCGAAGACCGGGTCCAGCTCGCGCGGCGTCCAGTCCGGCTGGGCCCGCCGCACGTCCTCGGCGTGCACGTAGAACTCGACGGTGTTCGACGCCTCGTCGATCTGCTTCAGCGCGAACGGCGACATCTTCGGCGGACCCGTCCTGATCAGGCCGATCAGCTCCTCGTACGGCTTCGCGGCGAACTCCGCCTGCACCCGCTCGAGCCGCGCCGCCAGCGGCTTCAGCACGATCCCCGCGGACGCGTCCGTGCGCCGCTCGCGGACCACCAGGTGCGCGGCCAGGTCCCGCGTCGTCCAGTCGTCGCAGAGCGTCGGCGCCTCCGGGCCCGCGCTCTCCAACAGGTCGGCCAGAAGGAGCCGTTCACGCTTCGCATGGGTCGACATACCGCCAGCCTACGACCGCTGCGCGTCCCCTGCCACGGCGCACCCGCCCCGGCCCCGCGCCGCCGTCACCAGTGCAGCACGACCACCGCCACCACCACGGCCGCCACCAGCGACGCCACGAACACCGCGGCCAACACCCGTACCGCGACCTTCGCCGTCCGGTCCGGGTCCGGCGGCGGCGCAGCGGGGGGCGCGGCGGTGGAGCCGGCGCGTGCGTCCGGGGGCTGCTGGTCCATTCCAGCAGGATGCCGCACGGCACAATGGACCCATGACCAGCAGTCGCGCCACCGCCCCCGCCCTGGACCCCGCCGTCGCCGCCCGCCTCAAGCGCGACGCGGACGGCCTCTTCCCGGCCATCGCCCAGCAGTACGACACCGGGGAAGTGCTGATGCTCGGCTGGATGGACGACGAGGCGCTGCACCGCACCCTGACCACCGGCCGCTGCACGTACTGGTCCCGCAGTCGCCGCGAATACTGGGTCAAGGGCGACACCTCCGGGCACGTCCAGTACGTGAAGTCCGTCGCCCTCGACTGCGACGCCGACACCGTGCTGGTCAAGGTCGACCAGGTCGGCGCGGCCTGCCACACCGGCGCCCGCACCTGTTTCGACGCCGACGTGCTGGCCGACGCCCCCACCGCCGACCAGTAGGCTCCGCTGCCATGACCACGGGAACCACCGGCACCGCCGCACCGGACCTCGACACCTTCCGCACGCTCGCCAAGGACCGACGGGTCATCCCCGTCACCCGGCGCCTCCTGGCGGACGGCGACACCCCGGTCGGCCTCTACCGCAAGCTCGCCGCCGAGCGCCCCGGCACCTTCCTCCTCGAATCCGCTGAGAACGGCCGCACGTGGTCGCGGTACTCGTTCATCGGCGTCCGCAGCGCCGCGACGCTCACCACCCGCGACGGGCAGGCGCACTGGCTCGGCAGCCCACCCGTCGGCGTCCCCACCGACGGCGACCCGCTCGCCGCGCTGCGCGCCACCGTCGAGACCCTGCACACTCCCCGCGACCTCATCGAGGGCGAGGGCCTGCCGCCCTTCACCGGCGGCATGGTCGGCTACCTCGGCTACGACGTCGTGCGCCGCCTGGAGAAGGTCGGCGACCACACCACCGACGACCTCGGCCTGCCCGAGCTGACCATGCTGCTCACCTCCGACCTCGCGGTCCTGGACCACTGGAGCGGCACGGTCCTGCTGATCGCCAACGCGATCAACCACAACGACCTGGAATCCGGCATCGACGAGGCGTACGCGGACGCGGTGGCCCGGCTGGACGCCATGGCCGACGACCTGTCCCGCCCCGCGCCCGCGAGCGCCGCCGCGCTCCCGCCGGCCTCCGTGCCCACCTACACCGGCAAGTGGGGCGGCGAGGCGTTCATGGCCGCCGTCGAGGACGTCAAGGAGCGCATCCGCGCCGGCGAGGCGTTCCAGGTGGTGCCCTCGCAGCGGTTCGAAACCCCCTGCACGGCCAGCGCGTTGGACGTCTACCGCGTGCTGCGGGCCACCAATCCCAGCCCGTACATGTACCTCTTCCGTTTCGAGGGCGACGACGGCCGCGCCTTCGACGTGGTCGGCTCCAGTCCCGAGGCGCTGGTCAAGGTCGAGGACGGCCGGGCCATGGTGCACCCGATCGCCGGCACCCGCCCGCGCGGCGCCACCGTCCAGGAGGACCAGGCGCTCGCCGACGAGTTGATGGCCGACCCCAAGGAGCGCGCCGAGCACCTGATGCTGGTCGACCTGGGCCGCAACGACCTGGGCCGGGTCTGCGAGCCCGGCAGCGTCGAGGTGGTCGACTTCATGTCCGTCGAGCGCTACAGCCACGTCATGCACATCGTCTCCACGGTCACCGGCACGGTCGCCGCCGGCCGCACCGCCTTCGACGTGCTCACCGCCTGCTTCCCCGCCGGCACCCTCTCCGGCGCCCCCAAGCCGCGCGCCCTACAGATCATCGACGAACTGGAACCGACCCGGCGCGGCATCTACGGCGGCTGCGTCGGCTACCTGGACTTCGCCGGCGACTCCGACACCGCCATCGCCATCCGCACCGCCCTGCTGCGCGACGGCACCGCCTACGTCCAGGCCGGCGCCGGAATCGTCGCCGACTCCGACCCGGTCGCCGAGGACACCGAGTGCCGCAACAAGGCCGCGGCCGTCCTGCGCGCCGTCCACACCGCCAACCACCTGGGGAAATGATCCGGCGCACCCCCGCCCACCGGCGCACCGGGGCCGGTGGGCGATAGTGGTACGCGTGAGTGCCGCACCCCAGCCCCGTACCGACACCGAGCCGCCGCCGTCGCCGGCCCGGCCCGCGCGCAGCGCCAAGCGCTCCCTCGCCCCGGCCCTGCTGCTCGGCGCAGCCGGCGCCAGCCTGGCGCTGCTGGCCGCCGGCCGCACCTGGGCCCGGGGCACCGCGGTGCTCGCCCAGGGCGAGCTGCCGCGCACCGTGACCGGCGCCGACGTGACCGGGGTGCCCGGCGCGCTGGCGGTGGTCGGCCTGGCCGCCCTGGTCGCCGTCTTCGCGGTCCGCCGGGTCGGCCGGATCGTGGTCGCCGCACTGCTGACGCTCAGCGGCCTGGGCGTCACCGCCGCCGCCGCGCTCGGCTACGGCGACACCTCGGCGCTGCGCGAGAAGGCCGCCGACGCGGTCGGCCTGGCCGGCGCCGATGTGCATCACGTCACGCACACCGTCTGGCCCTGGGTGGCCGCCGCCGGCGGCGTGCTGCTGCTCCTCGCCGGCGTGCTGGCCCTGCTGTACGGCCGCTCCTGGCCCGCGATGTCGGGCCGCTACGAGCGCACCCCGGGCGGCGCCCGCGGCCCGCGGCGCGCCCCGGCGGCGCCGGACCTGGAGCGCCCCGAGGAGATCTGGAAGTCCCTGGACCGCGGCGAGGACCCGACCCGGTAAAAGGGTTCCGTCCGGCATCGGTGACAATGGACGACGACGGTTTCGCGCCCGGTCCCCGGCGCGACTTCAGCAAAGAGGAGCACCCCATGTCGAGCAGTGGCCACGGACACACCCCCGCCGCCTGGACCGGCGTCATCATCGCGTTCATCGGCTTCTGTGTGGCCGGCGTCTTCATCGTGATGGCCAACGTGGCCGGCTTCTGGGCGGGCATGGTGCTGATCGCCGCCGGTGCCGTCGTGGGCGGTCTGATGCGCGCCGCCGGCATGGGCAAGGAGCCGAAGCGCTCCGCCAAGGTCGCCCCGGCCAAGGTCCAGCCGCAGGAGGGCTGAGCCCCGCTCGGCAGCAACCCGAAGGCGCCGCTTCCCGCTTCCCGCTCCCCGTACGGCCCGCGCCCCGTACGGCGGCCGAGAAGCTGCGCCTTCCCGCTTCCGGTAGCAGCATCGGCACCGTGAGCGATCCCGTGGTACCGCTCGGGCCGGACGGCTCCCGGCCCGCCCGTCCGCTGCGCCGCCTCGCGGCACCGGTCGGCACCCTCGCGGCGGTGACCGCCGCCTTCGCTTATGTGGGCGCCGTCGACCCGAACGAACCGGGCCACTACCCCGTCTGCCCGCTCCTGCACCTCACCGGCCTGCTCTGCCCGGCCTGCGGCGGGCTGCGCAGCGCGCACGCCGTCGCGCACGGCGACCTCGTCACGGCACTGGGCGCCAACGCCCCGGCGGTCGCCGGCTACGCCGCGTTCGCGCTCTTCTGGCTCGTCTGGCTGGTCCGGGCGGCCCGCGGCCTGCCCACCGCCGGCCCGCGTCCCCGGCCGGTCCACTGGTGGGCGCTCGGCACGCTGCTGCTGGCCTTCGCGGTCGTCCGCAACCTCCCCTTCGGCGCCGGGCTGCGCCCGTGACCCGCACCGCGCCCAGGCCCCGGCGCCCCGCCGTCGGCGCCCCTCCCCGCGGCCCGGAGGTGTCCAGGGTGTGGGACCACGGTCCACCGGATGCGGGACCTGCCCCCGCAGGCGGATACCATCAGAGGACCGGTTGGGACAGTCGTCCGGTCCCACAGGTCACTGTCCACCTCCACCGTTCAAGAAGGAGGCCGCTCGCGTGAGCGTGCTCGATGAGATCATCGAAGGAGTCCGCGCCGACCTCGCCGAGCGGCAGGCGCGCGTCAGCCTCGACGAGCTCAAGGAGCGGGCCCGCAAGGCGCGCCCCGCGAAGGACGGTGTCGCCGCCCTGAAGGGCGAGGGCGTCCGGGTGATCTGCGAGGTCAAGCGCTCCAGCCCCTCCAAGGGCGCGCTGGCCGCCATCGCCGACCCCGCGGGCCTGGCCGCCGACTACGAGGCGGGCGGCGCCGCGGTGATCTCCGTGCTCACCGAGCAGCGCCGGTTCGGCGGCTCGCTCGCCGACCTGGAGGCCGTCCGCGCCAAGGTCGACATCCCGGTCCTGCGCAAGGACTTCATCGTCACCGCCTACCAGCTGTGGGAGGCCCGGGCCTACGGCGCCGACCTCGCGCTGCTGATCGTCGCCGCGCTGGAGCAGGAGGCGCTGGTGTCGCTGATCGAGCGGGCCGAGTCGATCGGGCTGACGCCGCTGGTCGAGGCGCACGACGAGGACGAGGTCGCCCGGGCGGTGGACGCCGGCGCCCGGATCATCGGGGTCAACGCCCGCAACCTCAAGACCCTGGAGGTCGACCGGGGCACCTTCACCCGGGTCGCCCCGGAGATCCCGGACCACATCGTCAAGGTCGCCGAGTCCGGCGTGCGCGGCCCGCACGACCTGATCGCGTACGCCAACGACGGCGCCGACGCCGTCCTGGTGGGCGAGTCGCTGGTGACCGGCAAGGACCCCAGGACCGCGGTCGCCGACCTGGTCGCGGCCGGTTCCCACCCGGCGATCCGGCACGGCCGGGACTGACCCGGTAGCCGAAGGCAGGACACTTTCGAGATGACCACCGTCCCCCGCCGCCCCGAGGCCAGCCGCTCCGCGCTGCCCTCGTGGCACCGTGGCTGCCGGGCCCCCGCCCGGCGGGTCCGGGGGCGCCGGGTCCGGTACCACATCGGCTCCGAACCGGGTCAGATCAACGGGATGCGATGGCGCCCGGGGACCGCGCGCTGACGCGCCCGTCCCCGTAACGGCGGCGCACCACCGCGCGCAGCAGTCGTCACGTCATCCCGTTCCACCGGACCTTGAGGGGCAGTGCGCCCCGGTCGAGGAGTGCTCAGATGTCCTCCGGAAGTTCCCGTTTCTTCCTTCCCGATCCGGAAGGCCACGTGCCCAGCGCCGAGGGCTACTTCGGCGCGTTCGGCGGCAAGTTCATCCCCGAGGCGCTGGTCGCCGCGGTGGACGAGGTCGCCGCCGAGTACGAGAAGGCCAAGGCGGACCCGTCGTTCGCCGCCGAGCTCGACGACCTGATGGTCAACTACACCGGGCGGCCCAGCGCGCTCACCGAGGTGTCGCGGTTCGCCGAACACGCCGGCGGGGCCCGGGTGTTCCTCAAGCGCGAGGACCTCAACCACACCGGCTCGCACAAGATCAACAACGTGCTGGGCCAGGCGCTGCTCACCAAGCGCATGGGCAAGACCCGGGTCATCGCGGAGACCGGCGCCGGCCAGCACGGCGTCGCCACCGCCACCGCCTGCGCCCTCTTCGGCCTCGAATGCACCATCTACATGGGCGAGGTCGACACCCGGCGGCAGGCCCTCAACGTGGCCCGGATGCGGATGCTCGGCGCCGAGGTCATCGCCGTGAAGTCCGGCAGCCGCACCCTCAAGGACGCCATCAACGAGGCGTTCCGCGACTGGGTCGCCAACGTCGACCGCACCCACTACCTCTTCGGCACGGTCGCCGGCCCGCACCCCTTCCCGGCCCTGGTCCGCGACTTCCACCGGGTCATCGGCGTCGAGGCCCGCCGCCAGATCCTGGAGCGCGCCGGCCGGCTGCCGGACGCTGCCGTCGCCTGCGTCGGCGGCGGTTCCAACGCCATCGGCCTCTTCCACGCCTTCCTGCCCGACGCGGACGTCCGCCTGATCGGCTGCGAGCCCGGTGGCCACGGCATCGAGACCGGCGAGCACGCCGCCACCCTCACCGAGGGCACCCCCGGCATCCTGCACGGCTCCCGCTCCTACGTCCTCCAGGACGAGGACGGCCAGATCACCGAGCCGTACTCGATCTCCGCCGGCCTGGACTACCCGGGCATCGGCCCCGAGCACGCCTACCTCAAGGACGTCGGCCGCGCCGAGTACCGCGCGGTGACCGACGACGCGGCGATGCAGGCGCTGCGGCTGCTGTCGCAGAGCGAGGGCATCATCCCGGCCATCGAGAGCGCGCACGCGCTGGCCGGCGCCCTGGAGATCGGCCGGGAGCTGGGCCCCGACGGCCTGCTGCTGGTGAACCTCTCGGGCCGCGGCGACAAGGACATGGACACCGCCGCCCGCTACTTCGGGCTCTACGACAACGACGGCCGCACCGGCGAGGGGGACCACTGATGGCGGGCAACACGGGCAACACGGGCAACATCGAACTCCTGTCGTCCGTGCTGGCGCAGGCCAAGGCGGAGGACCGGGCGGCCCTGGTCGGCTACCTGCCGGCCGGCTTCCCCACCGTCGAGGGCGGCATCCGCGCGATGACCGAGATGCTGGACGGCGGCTGCGACGTCGTCGAGGTCGGGCTGCCGCACAGCGACCCGGTGCTGGACGGTCCGGTGATCCAGACCGCCGACGACATCGCGTTGCGCGGCGGCGTCAAGATCGTCGACGTGATCCGCACGGTCCGCGAGGTGCACGCCGCCACCGGGGCGCCGGTGCTCTGCATGACCTACTGGAACCCGGTCGACCGCTACGGCGTCGAGCGGTTCGCCGCCGACCTCGCGGCGGCGGGCGGCGCCGGCTGCATCCTGCCGGACCTCCCGGTCGAGGAGTCCGAGGGCTGGCGCAAGGCCGCCGAGCAGCACGGCCTGGCCACCGTCTTCGTGGTCGCGCCGAGCAGCCGGGACGAGCGGCTGGCCAAGATCACCGAGGCCGGCAGCGGCTTCGTCTACGCCGCCTCCCTGATGGGCGTCACCGGCACCCGCGAGTCCGTCGGCCGGGAGGCCGAGGACCTGGTGGCCCGCACCCGCGCCACCGCCGGCGCCCGCAACGGGCTCCCGGTCTGCGTCGGACTCGGGGTCTCCAACCCCGAGCAGGCCCGTGAGGTCGCCCGGTTCGCCGACGGTGTGATCGTCGGCTCGGCGTTCGTCAAGTGCCTGCTGGCGGCGGACGACGACCTTGACGCCGGCCTCGCCGCGGTGCGCGGCCTCGCCGGCCAGCTGGGCGAGGGCGTGCGACGGGGCGGCGCGGTCCGCGACTGACACCGGCGGATCGTCCGATGGGGCGAACTTCGGAGCGGAGGGGTGCGACCGCGCCCCTCCGCCTCGTTGTCCCCGGGCGTGAACCACAACCATGACGGCCAGGACCGTGACCGAACGAACAGCGCCCGCGAGCGGCTGCAGGCACAGCGCACCAAGGACAGGACGCGCGCCCGGCGGATCCGCCAGGCGGTCGTCGGCGGCGCGGTGGTGGCGGCGCTCGCGGTGGCCGGCGGGGTCGCCGTCTGGGTGTCCTCCGGCGGCGGGTCCGGCAGCACCGGCGACACCGCCTTCGCCCTCCCCAAGAAGGCCAGCGACGGCGACAAGCCGGCGGTCCCGGTGGGCACGGCCGGCGCCCCCTCCACCCTCGTCGTCTGGGAGGACTTCCGCTGCCCGGCCTGCCAGCAGTTCGAGACCGGCTTCCGCCCGGTGATCCACCAACTCCAGGACTCCGGCCAGCTCAAGACCGAGTACCACCTCGCCACCCTGATCGACGGCAACGCCGGCGGGACCGGTTCGCTGAACGCCGCCAACGCCGCGCTGTGCGCCCAGGACGCCGGGAAGTTCCGCGAGTACCACGACGTCCTGTACTCCCACCAGCCGCCGGAGCAGCAGGACCGGTTCAGCGACAAGAAATACCTGATCCAGCTGGCCGGGAAGGTCGACGGCCTGGTGTCGGACGCGTTCACCACCTGCGTCCGCACCGGCCGTTTCGACGGCTTCGTGCGCAAGTCGAACCAGGCGTTCGCCCAGGGCGGGTTCCGCGGCACGCCGACCGTCATCCTGAACGGCAAGGACCTCGCGCAGGTCCAGGGCGGCCAGGTCACCCCCGCCGAGCTGAAGAAACTGGTGCTCGCGGCCAACAAGGGCAAGAAGGCGCCCGTCCAGGGCTGATCCACCGGGCGGCGGTACGGCCCGCCGCCCGGGCGGGGTCGTTACGCAGCCGTTGCCGGGCGGGTTGTCGTGAACCCGGCCCGGCGCGGTAGCGTCGGTCCTGCCATGGACCTCGCATTCATTCCCAGCCCGCCGACCGGTGTCGTCCATCTCGGCCCGATCCCGCTGCGTGGCTACGCGTTCTGCATCATCATCGGCGTATTCGTCGGCGTCTGGCTCGGCAACCGTCGCTGGGTGCAGCGCGGCGGCCGCTCCGGCACCGTCGCCGACATCGCCGTGTGGGCGGTGCCCTTCGGCCTGGTCGGCGGGCGCCTCTACCACGTCATCACGACGTACGAGCCGTACTTCGGCGAGAACGGTCATCCGCTCGACGCCTTCAAGGTGTGGCAGGGCGGCCTCGGCATCTGGGGCGCCGTCGCGCTGGGTGCCCTCGGTGCCTGGATCGGCTGCCGTCGCCGCGGCATCCCGATGCCGGCCTACGCCGATGCGCTGGCCCCGGGCCTGGCGATCGGACAGGCGATCGGCCGCTGGGGCAACTGGTTCAACCAGGAGCTGTACGGGAAGCCGACCGACCTGCCGTGGGCGCTCAAGATCGACCCGGATCCGGCCATCGGCCGCATCGGCGGCACCTACCACCCGACCTTCCTCTACGAGTGCCTGTGGTGCCTGGGCGTCGCGGCGCTGGTGATCTGGGCGGACAAGCGCTTCCGCCTCGGCCACGGCCGGGTCTTCGCGCTCTACGTCGCCGCGTACTGCGTCGGCCGCGCCTGGATCGAGTACATGCGCGTCGACGAGGCGCACCACATCCTCGGGCTGCGGCTGAACGACTGGACCTCGATGGTCGTCTTCGTCCTGGCGGTGGTCTACATGATCGTCTCCGCCAAGAAGGCCCCGGGGCGCGAGGAGATCGTCGAGCCGGAGTGGCAGCTCGGCGAGGGCGCCCAGGGCGGCGAGGGAGCGGCCGAGGTGAAGCTCACCAAGGACACCAAGGGCACCGAGGACGTCAAGGGCGCTGAGGACTCCAAGGGAGCGGCCGGAGGGAAGCCGGATCCGGCCGAGGCCGCCGGGAGCCAGGGCGGCGCGAAGACCTGACGCGACCGTCGTTCGTCCTTCCGACCGGAGCGCCGGGCGGACCCGCTCACCGCGGGACCGCCCGGCGCTCCGGCGTTCCGGCCGTGGTCCGGGTGGCGGGGCGCCCCGCCACCCGGACCGTCACCGCCCGCTGGCCTCGGTCACCGTGAGCCGCGCCGCGATGGCGTCGAACGCCTGCTCGTGGCGGAGGCGGCGGGCCCGGTCGCGGGCGAACACCTCGCGGGTGACGGCGGCGAGGGCGGCGGCCGGGGCGTGCAGGTCGAGTCGGCTGGCCCGGGCGACCTCGGTGTGCCAGTCGGCGGGCACCGCCGCCGCGCCGTTCAGGGCGCCGGCCAGGGCACCGGCCATCGTGGCGGTGGCGGCGCTGTCGCGTCCGTAGTTGACCGCGCCGAGGACGCCGGCCCGGTAGTCGCCGTCGGTGACCAGCAGCATGCCCAGGGCGATGGGCAATTCCTCGACGGCGTGCAGCCGGGAGGGCCGGCGGGCGCCCAACGACGGCTGGCGGTGGTCCGGGCCCACGGTGTCGAACGGCGCGACCGCGGCCCGCAGCGGCACCAGCGCGGACTCGTAGTCGGTGTGCGGCGCGGCGACGTCGCAGACCGCCTCGATCGCGGCCCGGGTGCCGTCCTTCGCCAGCCGCAGCGCGTGCCCGGCCACCGAGGCCGGGGTGGCGTCCGGGAGGAACGCGGCGGCCACCGCGGCGGCGAACACCCCGGCCGCCTCGCGCCCGTAAGACGCCTGGTGGGCGGCGGAGATGTCCAGCGCCTCGGCGTAAGCCCGGTCGGGATTGCCGGCGTTGACGACGCCGACCGGCGTCATGTACATCGCCGCACCGGAGTTGACGATGTTTCCGACGCCAGCCTCGCGCGGATCGGCGTGCCCGTAGTGCAGCCGCGCCACGATCCACTTCTCGGCGAGGAGGATCCGCTGCAACGGCAGCGCCTCGGCCTCCAGTTCGGGGATCCAGCGCGGCGTGCCGATCAGGTCCGGGACGAGGTGGTCGGCCACGTCGTAGGCGTCGAGGTGGTCGCGGACCGTCTCGTAGACGCGGACCAGTGCGTGGGTCATCAGGGTGTCGTCGGTGACGTGGCCGTCGCCCTTGTGGTACGGCGTGAGCGGTCTGGCGGTGCGCCAGTCGGTGTGGAACGGCCCGACGATGCCCTCGATCCGGCCGCCGTGCCGGGCCACGATCTGTTCCGGCGTCAGGCCCTCGGCCGGCCCGCCGAGGGCGTCGCCGACCGCGGCCCCGACGAGTGCGCCGCTCGCTCGGTCCTCCAGCGGGGCGACCTCGGGCGGCGCACCGGCCGGTCCGGGCTCCGGGACGGCGGCGTGGGACGCCAGGGGCCCTGCGGGGGCGGCCGGTTCCGGGGCCGGCGGCGTCGTGGTGGCGGTGGCGTCCGTCATCTGCGGGGCGTCCTTTCGCTGGGGGCGGCGGTCGCCGGGGCGGGTGGCGGTCGGCGGGGCCCGCGCGCAGTCGCTCCGGCGCGGTATCCGTCCCCCGCGGCGGGCCGACTGTCCTGCGCGGGCCGGCAGGGTCACCCGGTCGACCGGCCGGCACGGGGGCAGGGAGGCCGCCAAAAGTGCTCGTGATCGGGATCACAAGCTCGACTTCTCGGTAAAGCCGCAGGTCAGCGCGGTAAGTTCGGCCTTCCTTGCTAGCGGAGGAAGGCAATTCGCGCATAGCTTCGAGGTGTTGGAGGGGAAAGCGCCGTCAGCGGCCCACACCTCGCAGAGCAGGGAGCAGGTCCAGACATGTCGGTCATGGAGATCATGGACGCCGCCGCGCCGACCCACGTGGCGCACCGCGACAACCACACCCACCGCGACGTCAACGGTGGCTGGCTGCGACCTGCCGTGTTCGGTGCGATGGACGGCCTGGTGTCCAACCTCGCCCTGATGACGGGCGTGGCCGGCGGCGCGGTGTCGCAGCAGACGATCGTGATCACCGGGCTGGCGGGGCTGGCGGCCGGTGCGTTCTCGATGGCGGCGGGGGAGTACACCTCGGTGGCTTCGCAGCGTGAGCTGGTGGTCGCGGAGCTGGACGCCGAGCGGACCCAGTTGCGCACGTACCCCAAGGACGAGCAGGAGGAGCTGGCGGCGCTCTACGTGTCCCGCGGGGTCGAGCCGGAACTCGCCGCGAAGGTTGCCGAGCAGCTTTCCCGCGACCCCGAGCAGGCGCTGGAGATCCACGCCCGCGAGGAATTGGGAATCGATCCGTCGGACCTTCCTTCTCCGGCAGTTGCGGCCGTTTCTTCCTTCGGATCGTTTGCACTGGGCGCCCTGCTGCCTCTTCTTCCTTATCTGTTGGGCGCCAGTGCGCTCTGGCCGGCGGTGCTCCTGGCGCTGGTCGGGCTCTTCGGTTGCGGTGCTGTGGTGGCGCGGGTGACGGCGCGTTCCTGGTTGTTCAGCGGGCTGCGGCAGTTGGCCCTGGGCGGTGCCGCGGCGGGCGTGACGTACGCCCTCGGCGCGCTGTTCGGGACGGTGGTGGGTTGACGTCCCATTCGGGTGACCGCATGATTGCCGCATTACCCAGCGGTTTCGGTTTGTTGACGACCGGGCATAAGGCCCTGGCGTCGCGGGCAATGTCGCTCGCCGAACGCCGCCGCAGAGGGCGGCTCGTTTCCGTCCGTATTCCTGAGAAATTCCGTTTCACCGCCAGTGCGGTGTCCGCATGTTGGAAGGCGTCTTCCGCTTTTTGAGAAGCGAGCCATCCTGTAACCTGCACGAAATTTCGCGGAGGGCCAACGTCGTCCCTCGGCAATGCAAATGCCACGACGACGTTGGGAGAGCCGATGCGCTACGCGTCCACGCACTCCGCGACCACCAGCAGCGCCGCCGCCGCTTGGTCGCCCATGGACGGCCGCCCCGCCCAGCAGGGCATGTACGACCCGCGCAACGAGCACGACGCCTGCGGCGTCGGCTTCGTGGCCACGCTCACCGGCGAGGCCAGCCACGCCCTGGTCGAACGGGCCCTGACCGTGCTGACGAACCTGGAGCACCGCGGTGCCACCGGCTCCGAGCCCGACTCGGGCGACGGTGCGGGCATCCTGCTCCAGGTTCCGGACGCGTTCCTTCGCGAGAACGTCACCTTCGCGCTCCCCGCGGCCGGCTCCTATGCGGTCGGCATCGCCTTCCTGCCCTCCGATGCCCACGATGCGGCCGATGCTGTCTCGCGGATCGAGACGATCGCCGGTGAGGAGGGCCTGGAGGTCCTCGGCTGGCGGGTCGTCCCGGTCGCCCCGCAGCTGCTGGGCAACGGTGCCCGCGCCACCATGCCGGCCTTCTCCCAGCTGTTCGTCGCGGACCGGAAGAGCACCGGCCTGGCGCTGGACCGCAAGGCGTTCGCGCTGCGCAAGCGCGCCGAGCGGGAGGCCGGGGTCTACTTCCCCTCGCTGTCCGCCCGCACCCTCGTCTACAAGGGCATGCTCACCACAGGTCAGCTGGAGCCCTTCTTCCCGGACCTGTCCGACCGCCGGTTCGCCACCGCCATCGCACTGGTCCACTCGCGGTTCTCCACCAACACCTTCCCGAGCTGGCCGCTCGCCCACCCGTACCGCTTCGTCGCCCACAACGGCGAGATCAACACGGTCAAGGGCAACCGCAACTGGATGCGCGCCCGCGAGTCCCAGCTGGCCAGCGCGCTCTTCGGCAACGGGGACCCCGAGAACCTCGACCGGCTCTTCCCGGTCTGCACCCCGGACGCCTCCGACTCCGCCTCCTTCGACGAGGTCCTGGAGCTGCTCCACCTCGGCGGGCGCTCGCTGCCGCACGCGGTGCTGATGATGGTCCCCGAGGCGTGGGAGAACGCCACCGCCATGGACCCGGCCCGGCGGGCCTTCTACCAGTACCACTCCACGATGATGGAGCCCTGGGACGGCCCGGCCTGCGTCACCTTCACCGACGGCGTCCAGGTCGGCGCGGTCCTGGACCGCAACGGTCTGCGCCCGGGACGCTACTGGGTCACCGACGACGGCCTGGTCGTGCTCTCCTCCGAGGTCGGCGTCCTGGACATCGACCCCGCCACGATCGTCCGCAAGGGCCGCCTCCAGCCGGGCCGGATGTTCCTCGTGGACACCGCCGAGCACCGCATCATCGAGGACGACGAGATCAAGGCGCAGCTCGCCGCCGAGCAGCCCTACCAGGAGTGGCTCGACGCCGGCCTGATCGACCTCGTCGACCTGCCCGAGCGCGAGCACATCGTGCACACCCACGCCTCGGTCACCCGCCGCCAGCAGACCTTCGGCTACACCGAGGAGGAGCTGCGGGTCATCCTCGCCCCGATGGCCAAGGCCGGCGCCGAGCCGATCGGCTCGATGGGCACCGACTCGCCGATCGCCGCGCTCTCCGAGCGCCCCCGGCTGCTCTTCGACTACTTCACCCAGCTGTTCGCGCAGGTCACCAACCCGCCGCTGGACGCCATCCGGGAGGAGCTGGTCACCTCCCTGGTCTCCTCCCTCGGCCCCCAGGGCAACCTCCTCGCGCCCGCCGCGGGGTCCTGCCGCAGCGTGACCCTGCCGTTCCCGGTCATCGACAACGACGAGCTGGCCAAGCTCGTCCACATCAACGCCGACGGCGACATGCCGGGCATGAAGGCCGTGACCCTCTCCGGCCTCTACCGGGTCTCCGGCGGCGGCGAGGCGCTGGCCGACCGCATCGAGCAGATCCGCGCGGAGGCCGACGCCGCCATCGCCGACGGCGCCCGGCTGATCGTCCTCTCCGACCGCCACTCGGACGCCGAGCACGCGCCGATCCCGTCGCTGCTGCTCACCGCCGCGGTCCACCACCACCTCATCGCCACCAAGACCCGCACCCAGGTCGGGCTGCTGGTCGAGGCCGGTGACGTCCGCGAGGTGCACCACGTCGCGCTGCTGATCGGCTTCGGCGCCGCCGCGGTCAACCCGTACCTGGCCATGGAGTCCGTCGAGGACCTGGTCCGGGCCGGCACCTTCCTGCCCGGCGTGGAGACCGACACCGCCCTGAAGAACCTCATCAAGGCGCTCGGCAAGGGCGTTTTGAAGGTGATGTCGAAGATGGGCATCTCCACCGTCGCCTCCTACCGCGGCGCGCAGGTCTTCGAGGCGATCGGCCTGGACGAGGAATTCGTCGCGCAGTACTTCCACGGCACCACCACCAAGATCGGCGGCGCCGGTCTGGACGTCATCGCCCAGGAGGTCGCGGCCCGGCACGCCAAGGCGTACCCGGCCTCCGGCATCGCCGCCACCCACCGCGCCCTGGAGATCGGCGGCGAGTACCAGTGGCGCCGCGAGGGCGAGCCGCACCTCTTCGACCCGGACACCGTCTTCCGGCTCCAGCACGCCACCCGTGCGCGCCGCTACGACATCTTCAAGCAGTACACCGAACGGGTGAATGGGCAGGCGGAGCGGCTGATGACGCTGCGCGGCCTGTTCTCCTTCGGGTCCGACCGCCAGGCCATTCCCCTGGACGAGGTCGAGCCGGCGTCCGAGATCGTCAAGCGGTTCTCGACCGGCGCGATGTCCTACGGCTCGATCTCCCGCGAGGCCCACGAGACCCTCGCCATCGCCATGAACCAGCTCGGCGCCAAGTCCAACACCGGCGAGGGCGGCGAGGACCCGGACCGCCTCTACGACCCGGCGCGCCGCTCCAGCATCAAGCAGGTGGCGTCCGGCCGGTTCGGCGTGACCTCCGAGTACCTCGTCAACGCCGACGACATCCAGATCAAGATGGCCCAGGGCGCCAAGCCCGGCGAGGGCGGCCAGCTGCCCGGCCACAAGGTCTACCCGTGGGTCGCGAAGACCCGGCACTCCACCCCGGGCGTCGGCCTGATCTCGCCGCCGCCGCACCACGACATCTACTCCATCGAGGACCTGGCCCAGCTGATCCACGACCTCAAGAACGCCAACCCGGCCGCCCGCATCCACGTGAAGCTGGTCTCCGAGGTCGGCGTCGGCACGGTCGCGGCGGGCGTCTCCAAGGCGCACGCGGACGTCGTCCTGATCTCCGGCCACGACGGCGGCACCGGCGCCTCGCCCCTGACGTCGCTGAAGCACGCCGGTGGTCCCTGGGAGCTGGGCCTGGCCGAGACCCAGCAGACGCTGCTGCTCAACGGCCTGCGCGACCGCATCGTGGTGCAGACCGACGGCCAGCTCAAGACCGGCCGCGACGTGGTCATCGCGGCCCTGCTGGGCGCCGAGGAGTTCGGCTTCGCCACCGCCCCGCTGGTGGTCTCCGGCTGCGTGATGATGCGCGTCTGCCACCTGGACACCTGTCCGGTCGGCATCGCCACCCAGAACCCGGTGCTGCGCGAGCGGTTCAGCGGCAAGGCCGAGTTCGTCGTCAACTTCTTCGAGTTCATCGCCGAGGAGGTCCGCGAACTCCTCGCCGAGCTGGGTTTCCGCACCCTGGACGAGGCCATCGGCCACGCCGAGGTCCTCGACGTGGCCCGGGCGGTGGACCACTGGAAGGCCCAGGGCCTGGACCTCGCCCCGCTGCTGCACGTCCCCGACCTGGCCGAGGGCGCGGTCCGCCACCAGATCACCGTCCAGGACCACGGCCTGGCGAAGGCGCTGGACAACGAGCTGATCAAGCTGGCCGCCGACGCGCTGGCCGCGGACACCGCCGAGGACGCCCAGCCGGTGCGCGCCCAGGTCGCGATCCGCAACATCAACCGGACCGTCGGCACCATGCTCGGCCACGAGGTCACCAAGAAGTTCGGCGGTGCGGGCCTGCCCGAGGACACCATCGACCTCACCTTCACCGGGTCGGCCGGCCAGTCGTTCGGCGCCTTCCTGCCGCGCGGCATCACCCTCCGCCTGGAGGGCGACGCCAACGACTACGTCGGCAAGGGCCTGTCCGGCGGCCGGATCGTGGTCCGCCCGGACCGCGCGGCCTCCCACCTCGCCGAGTACTCCACCATCGCCGGCAACACCCTCGCCTACGGCGCCACCGGCGGCGAGCTGTTCCTGCGCGGCCGGGTCGGCGAGCGGTTCTGCGTCCGCAACTCCGGTGCCACGGTGGTCTCCGAGGGCGTCGGCGACCACGGCTGCGAGTACATGACCGGGGGCAGCGCGGTCGTCCTGGGCGAGACCGGCCGCAACTTCGCGGCCGGCATGTCCGGCGGCTCCGCCTACGTCATCGACCTGGACCAGGCCAACGTCAACAAGGAACTCGTCGACGCGGTCGGACCGTTGGACGACGCCGACAAGCAGTGGTTGCACGACGTGGTGCGCCGCCATCAGGAGGAGACCGGCTCCACCGTGGCCGAGAAGCTCCTCGCCGATTGGGATGCCGCGGCCGCGCGCTTCAGCAAGGTCATCCCGTCGACGTACCAGGCAGTGCTCGCCGCCAAGGAAGCCGCCGAGCAGGCCGGGCTCTCCGAGTCCGAGACCCACGAGAAGATGATGGAGGCGGCGACCAATGGCTGACCCCAAGGGCTTCCTGACCCACGAGCGCGAGCACGCCGAGACCCGCCCCGTCGAGGAGCGCGTCAAGGACTGGAACGAGGTCTACCAGCCCGGCTCGCTGCTGCCGATCATCACCAAGCAGGCGTCGCGCTGCATGGACTGCGGCATCCCCTTCTGCCACAACGGCTGTCCGCTGGGCAACCTCATCCCCGAGTGGAACGACTACGCCTACCGCGAGGACTGGACCGCGGCCAGCGAGCGGCTGCACGCGACCAACAACTTCCCGGAGTTCACCGGTCGGCTGTGCCCCGCCCCCTGCGAGGCGGCCTGCGTGCTGGGCATCAACCAGCAGCCGGTCACCATCAAGAACGTCGAGGTCTCCATCATCGACCAGGCGTGGGACCGCGGTGACGTCACCCCGCAGCCGCCCGAGCGGCTCTCCGGCAAGACCGTCGCCGTCATCGGCTCGGGGCCGGCCGGTCTGGCCGCCGCCCAGCAGCTGACCCGCGCCGGCCACACGGTGGCGGTGTACGAGCGCGCGGACCGCATCGGCGGCCTGCTCCGCTACGGCATCCCCGAGTTCAAGATGGAGAAGCGGCACATCAACCGCCGCATCGAGCAGATGCGCGCGGAGGGCACCAAGTTTCGCACGGAGGTGGAGATCGGCCGCGACCTCGACGCCCGCAAGCTGCGCAAGCGGTACGACGCGGTGGTCATCGCGGCCGGCGCCACCACCTCCCGCGACCTGCCGGTGCCCGGCCGCGAGCTGAACGGCATCCACGCCGCGATGGAGTACCTGCCGCTGGCCAACAAGGTGCAGGAGGGCGACCTGACCGTCGCCCCGATCAGCGCCGAGGGCAAGCACGTGGTCGTCATCGGCGGCGGCGACACCGGCGCGGACTGCGTCGGCACCGCGCACCGCCAGGGCGCCCTGTCGGTGACCCAGCTGGAGATCATGCCCAGGCCGGGCGAGGAGCGGGCGGCGCACCAGCCCTGGCCGACCTTCCCGATGCTCTACAAGGTCACCTCCGCGCACGAGGAGGGCGGCGAGCGGATCTACTCGGTCTCCACCACCCACTTCGAGGGCGACGAGGACGGCAACGTCCAGTGGCTGCACCTGATCGAGGTGGAGTTCAAGGACGGCAAGCTGGAGCAGAAGCCCGGCACCGAGCGGAGGATCCCGGCCCAGCTGGTCACCCTCGCGATGGGCTTCACCGGCACCGACCAGAAGAACGGCCTGGTCGAGCAGTTCGGGGTGGAGCTGGACGAGCGCGGCAACGTCGCCCGCGACGCGGACTTCGCCACCAACGTCCCTGGCGTCTTCGTCGCCGGCGACGCCGGCCGCGGCCAGTCGCTGATCGTGTGGGCCATCGCCGAGGGCCGCTCCGCCGCCCGCGGCGTGGACCGCTACCTCACCGGAGCCAGCGCCCTGCCGGCCCCGATCAAGCCGACGGACCGCGCCCTGACGGCGTGAGCGTCCGTCCCCGCATGTCCCGTACAGCGTCGTACGGAGGCACGGGGACCGGGTGAGAGCCCGGCCCCCGTACGGCGGCGCCTGCCCCTCCACCCCGACCGGAGGGCAGGCGCCGCGCTGTCTTTCCGGGCCGTGCGGCCGCCCGCCGGCCCGCTCGCGCTCAGCCGTCCCGTTGGGCGGGGAAGCGCCGCCCCAACTGCCGGGCGAGTTCCCGGGCGGGCGCCGGCACGGCCGGCTGCGGGGGAGTGGCCGGCGGCCGGAAGTCGTGCACCGGCGCGCGCCAGGCCGACACGTCGACGGTGCCGTCGCCGAGCGGCAGCACCCAGCGCGGGTCCGCGTGCACCCGCAGCACCTGCGCCTCGATCTGGGTCCAGGCGCCGTCGGTCACCGTCCGCTCGCCGACCCGCCGGGCCTCCAACTGCACCGGGCAGTGGGTCAGTCGGGGCGGGCGGACGAGTTCGGAGGGCTCCGTCCACGGCGCCTCCCCGTCGGGGCCGCCGCCCGTCCCTTCCTGGGCCGCTGTCCCTTGGGGTGGCAGGTTGAAGACAACGTCGGGGCGTACCGCGAGGTTTTGCGCGGTGCGTCCGCGGGCGGGCAACCAGACGCTCGCCACGGGGCCGAGGTCCCACCGGATCTGCAGCGTGACCAGTACGAACGTCCCGTCGTCGTTCTCCGTGGACAGCAGCGCCGGCACGACCGAACTGCTCTTCTCCAGCGCGGATCTCATGGTCTTGAGGATAGAAGCCGGACGATTCGGCGCTCACCGAAGTGTTATATGTGATTACGCTCTGCACATGATTCGATGGGAAGCCGATCACGAAAGCACCGCGGAAACCCCCGATTTGGCAGCCCTCGCGGCGCTGCTCGCGGACCGGACCCGCGCCGCCATGTGCATCGCCCTGCTCGACGGCGGCACGTGGACCGCCGGCGAGCTGGCCGAGTACGCCGGGGTGGCGCCGTCCACCGCGACCGAGCACCTCAACCTCCTGGTCGCCGGCGGTCTGTTGGCCGAGGAGCGACGGGGGCGACGGCGCCACGTCAGACTGGCCGGTCCGGACACCGCCGAGACCCTGGAGAACCTCGCCGGGCTCGCCCCCTACCGCCGGGTGCGGATCCGTTCGCTGGCCGAGGCCAACCACCGCCGGGCCCTGCACCACGCGCGCACCTGCTACGACCACATCGCCGGGGCCCTCGGGGTGGCCATCGCCGAGGCGATGACCGAACGCGGCCTGCTGGTGCGGGAACACGGACTGGAGCTGACCGACGCGGGCACCGCGTGGCTGACCGCGCTGGGCATCGAGGGCGGCGGCCACTCGCCGGCCCACCGGGCGCACGTGCGCACCTGCCTCGACTGGACCTCGCGGCGCCAGCACCTCTCCGGTGCGGTCGGGGCCGCCCTCTACCGGCACGCGCTGGAGCACCGTTGGGTCATCAGGGCCCCGGCCAGCCGGATCCTCGCGGTCACCGAGGCCGGCCGGCTCGCCTTCGGGGCCCGGCTGGGGTTGCCCGACGAGGTGCTCACGCCCACGCCGGCGCCGCCGGCGCGGGACCGGACGGAGGTCAGTCCTCGCCGACCTGGGTGATCCGGTCGTCGCCGAGGCGGTGCTGGACGTCCTGGAGGAGGACGCGCAGCAGCCCGGCCAACTGCTCCTGCTGTGCGGGGGCGAGCGCCTCGATCAGTTCGGCCTCGCGGCCCAGTACGCGGTCGACGGTGGACTCGACGAGGTGGTGGCCGGCCGGGGTCAGTTCGACCAGGACGGTGCGCGGGCGGCCCTCGCCGGGGCGGCGGGTGACAAGGCCGTCGCGTTCGGCCCGGGCCACCCGTTGGGAGACCGCGCCGGCGGTGATCATGGAGCGTCGGCCCAGTTCCCGGGTGGTCAGGGTGTACGGCGGGCCGCTGCGGCGCAGCACGCTCATCAGGTCCAGGGTGGCCGGGTCCGTCCCGGCGCCGCTCAGCACCCGGCGCCGGTCGTCGCCCAGGAGCTTCGCCAGGCGCCAGATGGGCGTGACGATCCCGATGGAGGAGACCGGCGTGCCCGGGCGCTCGCGGCGCCAGGCGGCGGCGATCTCCTCCACGGGATAGCTGGCGGCGCGGGCCTCGGGGTGGTCGGCGCCGTCCTGCGTCGCGGCTTCGCTTGCCACCGGACCTCCTGGAAGTGTTATGTTCAGGTCTAAATTTAGCCCTCAACGCAGGGCGGTCGCGAGCTGTCCATTTAGACCTAAAAACTACGGACGGAGCCCAGCATATGGCACGCACCATCCTGATCACCGGCGGCGGCACCGGCATCGGCCGCGCCCTCGCCGCGCACTTCGCGGGCCACGGCGACCACGTCGTCATCACCGGCCGGCGCCCCGGCCCGCTCCGGGCGGTCGTGGACGCCGTCGCCGGGGTGAGCGCCCTGGTCTGCGACCACACCGACCCCGCGGCGCTGCTCCGGCTCGCCGCTGACCTGCCCGAACGCCTCGACGTCCTGGTCAACAACGCCGGCGGGCAGACCGACTTCGACGCCGACGGCGGCACCGACCTGGCCTCCTACGCCCGGGACTTCCGCGCCAACCTCGACGCCAACCTGTTGAGCGCCGCGCTGACCACCCGGGCCCTCCAGGACCGGCTGGCGGACGGCGGAGCGGTCGTCCACCTCGGGTCCATCGCCGCCGACCAGGGCTCCGGCTCCTACGGGGCGGCAAAGGCCGCACTGGCCTCCTGGAACGTCGAACTCGCCCGGCTGCTCGGCCCGCGCGGGATCACCGCCAACGTGGTCGCGCCCGGCTACATCGCCGGCACCGAGTTCTTCCGGGACAAGCTCGCCGACGCGCGCCGGGAGCGGCTGGTCGCGGACACCGTCACCGGCCGCCCCGGCTCCGTGGACGACGTCACCGGCGCGGTGGCGTTCCTGGCGTCGCCGGCGGCCCGGCACGTCACCGGCCAGGTGCTGAACGTCAACGGGGGTGCCCACACCACCCGTTGACGCCGCGCCCCGCCGCTCAGCCGGCGTCGCCGGCCACCAGGCGGGCCGGGAAGCCGCCGGTCGCGATCGGGCCCCAGCGCCGGGGCGTGACCCGGATCAGGGACTTGCCCTGCTTGCGCATCGCCGCCCGGTACTCGTCCCAGTCCGGGTGCTCGCCGGCGATGTTGCGGTAGTACTCGACCAGCGGCTCCAGGGAGTCCGGGGAGTCGACCACCTCGGCCTCGCCGTCGACCTGCACCCACGGGCCGGTCCACTCGTCGGACAGCACGAGCACGCTGACCGACGCGACCCGGCGGACGTTGCGGACCTTGGCCCGCTCCGGGTACGTCGACATCACCAGCCGACCGGAGTCGTCCACCCCGCAGGTCAGCGGCGAACCCTGCGGGGTGCCGTCGGCGCGACGGGTGAGCAGGATCGCGCGGTGCCGCGGGCGGACGAACTCCAGCAGCTCGGACAGGTCGACTCGGGTGGTGGTGGCGATGGAAGGGCTCATGCCCGCGAGCCTAGGGCGTCCGGTGCGCTCCGGGGTGAACCCACACGGCTCCCGCCGCCCGGGTCGCCGCGGCCCGGCGGCCAGTTCAGCCCTTCAGCAGTTGCTTGCCGGTGGCCGCGTCCACCACCTTGCGGCCGGCCAGCGGGCCGTCCAGCCGCACCTTCGTCTTGTCGGTGGCCAACTGCTCGGTGCACATTCCCTCGGGGTTCTTCTTCTTGCCCCATCCGGACACCACGACCAACTCCCTGGACTCCAGGACGCGGGCGCCGTAGCCGGCGTCGCAGGCGCTGTGGCCGACGGTCACCGTGAGCTCCTCGGCGTTTGGGCTCGTGGGGTGGTCGGCGCCGGCCAGTGGGAGCAACGCCTCCTGCCGGCCGGTCACCGGGGCGACCTTCGGCCAGTCCCGCACTATCTGCGCGGCCCGCGTCGCGAAGGCGTCCTTGGCGCGCGGCGGCGGTGCGGTGCCCACGGTCTGGGTGTCCTTGCCGCAGCCGGTGAGCGCGACGGCGCCGGCCGATGCGAGGGCGACGACCAGGGCGGTCACCCGGGTGCGTGGGCGGGCGGGGTGGACGGGGTGCTGCATGACGTGCCTCCTCGGATCGGTCGCGGATGGGACGTGTCAGGAGCACGACGGGTTCCGCCGGATGGCCGACCGGTCCGGACCGCCGTCGTCCGCTTGCGCCGTCCGCTCAATCCGCCCACGGCGCAAACCACCGCGTCCGGGACCCGCCGACACTTAGCGTTCCGCCCATGGACACCCTTCAGCAGCTCGCCCCGCACGTCTGGCAACTGCTCTTCCCCGTGGGCCACGTGTACCTCGTCGCGCTGCCCGACGACGGCTACGCCGCGGTCGACACCGGACTGCCCGGCTCGGCCCCCGCGATCCTCGACGCGGTGACCCGGCTCGGCGGCCGCCCCGGGGCGTTGCGCCAAATAGTGCTCACCCACTGCCACGTGGACCACATGGGCTCCGCCGCCGACCTCGTGGCCGCGACCGGGGCCCGGGTCCTGGCCGGTGCGCCGGAGGTCCCGTACGTCGACGGCACCCGGCCCGAGCCGCAGCCCGACCTCACCCCCGTCGAACGGGTCCTGCACGAGCAGGTGCTGGCCGGCATGGCCGCCGAAGGGGTCCCGCCGCTGCGCCGCACCGGGGTCGACGTCGCGCTCCGCGACGGGGACGTCCTCGACGGCTGGCCGGAGCCCGCCCGGGTGCTGCATGTCCCCGGCCACACCCCCGGCAGCATCGCCCTGCACCTCCCCGGGAGCCGGGTGCTCCTCCCCGGCGACACCATCGCCACCGATCCCGACGGCACCCGGGTCCTGCTCGGGCCCTTCAACGTCGACCGCGCCCGGGCCGTCGCCTCCTTCCGCCGGCTGGCCGCCCTCGAAGAGGTCGACACCGTCTGCGTGCCGCACGGCGTGCCGATCCGCGCCGACGGTCACGCGGCGCTGGCGGCGGCGACACCGGAGGCGGATTGGTGGTGAGGGGCGGGACGCATGCCCCCAAGTGCCTTGCGCAAAGGGTGAGGTGACGTGACGTCAGCCGGATGCGCGGGGCACGACGCGGAAGGTCCCCAGTCGGTGGGTGGCCGGCGGCGTCGACGGGGCCCGGACGAGGGTGTCGACCAGGTGGGCGAGCCGGTCCGGGGCGATGGCCTCGGTGCGGACGCTGGTCAGTCGGGGGCGCAGCAGCCGGGCCAGCAGCAGGTCGTCCGCGCCGACCACCGCGATCCGCCCCGGACCGGTCCCGATCGCGTGGCCGGCGTCCTGGAGGGCGCGCATCAGGAGCATCGCGTACGCGTCGTTGTAGGCGAAGACCGCGTCCAGGCCGAGCGCCGGCCACCGGGCGACGAGCCGGGCGGCGGACTCCTCGGTGAGCGCCAGGTCCAGGGGGTGCACCGCGGCGTCGGGGTGGCCGGCGGCCGCCGCCCGCACACCGGCCAGCCGCGGATCGGCCGACGCGGCCAGGCCCGGTTCGGCCGGCAGCACCACGCCGATCCGGCGGCGGCCCGCGGCCAGCAGGTGCGCCCCGGCCCGGCGGCCGGCCTCGGACTGGTCCAGCAGGAGGGCGTGGGCGCCCGGTGGTGCCTGCGGGCCCGGGGTGAGCACCGCCGCGGTGCCGGCCCGCTTGAGCAGGTCCACGGCGGACGCGTCCAACGGCGGGTCGTGCAGGGTCAGTACGGCGGCGGGGCGGAGTTCGGCCCAGGCGCGGGCGGCGTCCAGCGGGGCGTCGGCGGGGGCGCCGTGCAGCACGCCGGTGTAGCCGAGGCGGTGCAGTGCGCTCTGGAATCCGGCCAGGAAGTCGGCGAACAGCGGGCCGAAGACGGGCGCGGTGTCCGCCGGTGCGGCCAGCAGTACGATCCGGCCCCGCCCGGCCCGCAGGCTGCGCGCGGCCGCGTGCGGGACGTACCCCAACTCCTCGGCGGCGGCCCGCACCCGGGCCTGGGCGCCGGCCCCGACGCGCCCGGCGGCCTGGCCGTTGAACACGTACGAGACGGTCGCGCGCGAGACCCCGGCGCGGCGGGCAACGGCCGCGCTGGTCGGGGGGGTTGGCACGGCCTCGTGGCCGGTGGGATCGGTCATGCTGGTGGGCATCCTCGCACAGGGGGTGCCGGGTGCCGGGGTGCGGCGCCGCTTACGCCTACCCGACGACTTACACGTGTAACTTCGCTCGTGCGGCCGTGCCGGACGGCCCCTGCGGGCCTCGCGCGCGGCGCACCGGCGCCCGGAAGCGGGCGGGAGACGAGCGGGAGAGAGGCACGGATGCAGCTGCACACCCACGAGTGGGGCGACGGCGACCGGACCGCGGTGCTGATCCACGGGATCATGTCCGACCACCGCACCTGGCACCGGGTCGGGCCGGCCCTCGCCGACCGCGGTTACCGCGTCATCGGCGTCGACCTGCGCGGCCACGGCCGCAGTCCGCGCGGCGACTACGGCGCCGAGCTCTTCGCCGACGACCTGGTGGACACCCTGCCGGTCGGTGCCGACGTCGTCCTCGGGCACTCGCTGGGTGGGCTCGCGCTGTCCCTGGCGGTCGAGCGGCTGCGGCCGCGGCGTGCGGTCTACTGCGACCCGGCGTGGTCGTTGGCCGGCGTGGGCCAGGCCGTCGACCCGGCGGTGTTCGTGACGTTCAAGAACGCCGACGCGTCCCGGGTGCGCGCCTTCAACCCGCGCTGGGACGACACCGACGTCGCGGTCGAGCTGGCCACCATCGCGGACTGGGACACCGCAACGGCGCTGGCGCTCTCCGGTGGCCACCTCCAGGACCGGACGCCGGAGCGGCCGTTGGTGCCGTCGTTGGTGCAGATCGCGGGGGAGGGGTTCCTCTTCACGCGGGAGGCGGGCAAGGAGCTGGCCCGGCGCGGCTTCGAGGTGCGCACGGTGCAGGGCGCCGGGCACACCATCCACCGCGACGACTTCGACGGCTTCCTGGCCGGGCTGGAGGGGTGGATCTGACCCGGTCGGGCCGGCGGGGCCGTCCCCGGCGGCCCGTGGGGTGATGCCCCGTCAGGTGTCGCAGTCCAGCAGGGTCTTGCACAGGCCGCAGCGGGCCTGGAGGCGTCCGCGGACCGGGACGCGGATCCGCTGGCAGCAGACCGGGCAGGGGAAGGACACCCGCAGGGGCGTGTCGGTGCCGGGGGCGGACGCGAAGGCGTAGCCGCCGCCGGGGCCGGCGTCGGGCGCGGTGCGGTGCGCGGCCCCGGCGGCGCGGCGGTCCTTGGCGTAGCGGAGCCGGGCGGCCCAGCCGGCGCCGGCGAGCGGCGGTCGGCGGGCGTCCTGTTCGGCCCGCGCCCGCCCGGCGGTGTACGCGTCGTACGCCTGCGGGCTGGTGAACCACGGCGACGGGTCCTCGTCGAAGAAGGCGGCGCGCTTGGCCAGCACGTAGCCGAACTCCTCGGGCGTCAGGTAGCCGAGCTTCTGCGAGAACGGGCCGTGTTCGCGGTACGCGTCCAGCAGGAGCCAGCCGGCGCCGAGGTAGGTGGCGGCGGTGTCGGTGAGGATCTCGTTGTCGCGGGTGCCGGGGAAGGACAGGTCCAGTCGGTGCAGCCAGACGTGGGTCACCTCGTGGGCGAGGGCGGCGCCGATGTCCTTGCGGTGCCGTCGGAAGCGGTCGTTGAGCTCGATGAAGTACTCCGGTCCGGCGGCCGGTTCCACGGTCGCGGCGTGCTCCATCTCGCGGAAGGTGAGCACGATCCGGGCGTCCGGCAGGTGCAGTTGGCGGACCATGGCGCGGGCCACCCGCTGCGCGCCCAGGTGGAGGTCCTCGTCGTCGTCGAAGGCGACGTCCACCGGCGGCACGCTGGTGGGGAAGGTGCGCACGGTGTCGTGGGACAGGCGCCGGAAGAGCGCCGTGAGGGCCGCGCGGACCGTGTCGAGGTGGGGGAAGCCGTGTGCGATCGCGCCGCCGCCGGTGGTCATCCGGACACTGTACGACCGGGGCGGTCCAGGGCGGTACCAGGGTGTACGGGGCGTATGGGGTAAGGGAGTTGGCCGGATGTTGACCCTTGTCACTCTGTTCCCGAACTCCACATAATCACAGGGCGCTTTACGGGTTCATTGCCCAGACGCCCGGAGGCTTTGCGGTGTGCTGCCGCCGCCCGCGCGGATTTTGCGGTGGCCGTACCCGGCGCCGGGTTTGGCATGAGCCTGTCATGACGCTTTCGACCCCCCACGAAAGGAAAGCCCGTGCGCAGCTCCCTGAAGCACCTGAAGAGAGCCACCGCCGCCGGCGCGATCGCCGTCGCCGCGTTCAGCCTCCAGCCCGCCGCGGCGCAGGCCGCCCCGGCCCCCGACCCCGGCGGCTCCGTGCACTCCCACGTCGTCGGCGGCACCCGCGCCGACCAGGGCGAGTTCCCCTTCATGGTCCGGCTGTCGATGGGCTGCGGCGGCGCCCTCTACACCAAGGACATCGTGCTCACCGCCGCGCACTGCGTCGACGGCAGCGGACCCGACACCTCCATCACCGCCACCGGCGGCGTGGTCGACCTGGAGGACTCGGCGGCCGTCACGGTCAACTCCACCCAGGTCCTCCAGGCCCCCGGCTACAACGGCAAGGGCAAGGACTGGGCCCTGATCAAGCTCGCCAAGCCCATCGACCAGCCCACCTTGAAGATCGCCGAGAACGACGCCTACAACAAGGGCGACTTCACCATCGCCGGCTGGGGCGCCGACAAGGAGGGCGGCGACCAGCAGCGCTACCTCCTCAAGGCGTCCGTCCCGTTCATCGACGACGCCACCTGCCAGAAGGCGTACGGCGACTCCCTGACGCCCGGCGACGAGATATGCGCCGGCAAGCTCGACACCGGCGGCGTCGACACCTGCCAGGGCGACTCCGGCGGCCCGATGTTCCGCAAGGACGACGCCGGCGCGTGGATCCAGGTCGGCATCGTCTCCTGGGGCGAGGGCTGCGCCCGGCCCGGCAAGCCCGGCGTCTACAGCGAGGTGAGCACCTTCGCGGCGGACATCAAGAAGGCCGCCGCCGAACTCGGCTGACCGGCCGACCCCAGACGGCCGGGGCCCGGCCACCCCCCGGGCCCCGGCCCGTTCCGCCATCCGCCGCCGTGGCTTGCGGGCCCCGGGCGCCCCGGGTGCGATGGAGCCATGCCGATCAGCGTGGTCATCGCCGACGACCAGGAGATGGTCCGGACGGGCTTCCGGATGATCCTGGAGAGCCAGCCCGACATCGAGGTCCTGGACGACGTCACCGACGGCGCCGCCGCCCTGGAGGCCGTCGAGCGGCTCCAGCCCGACGTGCTGCTGCTCGACATCCGGATGCCGGAGCTGGACGGCCTGGAGGTCACCCGCCGGCTCGCCGAGCGCGCCGCCGACCACCCCGAGTTCCACGACCGCCCCAGGATCGTCATCGTCACCACCTTCGACCTGGACGAGTACGTGCACGCCGCACTACAAGGCGGCGCCTGCGGCTTCCTCCTGAAGGACGCCAGCCCCGCGCTGCTCGTCGAGGGGGTCCGCGCCGCGGCCGCCGGCGACGCCCTGGTCTCACCCGCCATCACCCTGCGGCTGCTGCGCACCATGGCCCCCACCGCGGGCCGCGCCACCGCCCGCACGCCCGGCGAACCGCTCACCGAACGCGAGGAACAGGTCGTCCGCGCCCTGGCCACCGGCCGCACCAACGCCGAGATCGCCGACGAACTCTTCGTCTCGCTCTCCACGGTCAAGACGCACCTGGCCAACGTGCAGGCCAAACTCGCCGTCCGCAACCGCGTCGAGATCGCCGCCTGGGCCTGGGAGACCGGGCTGGCCGGCGGCGGATGAGCCCGCTGACCGGGTGGGCCCGCGCCCACCCCGGCAAGGCCGCCGCCGCCAAGACCGGCCTCGCCGCGGTCCTGCTCTTCCTCGTCGGCGTCGAGTCGGTCGTGCTCACCCAGCAGCCCACCCGGCCGCACGCCATCGTCGTCGCCGCCGCCGTCGTGGTCTGCCTGTGCGCCGTGCCGTACCAGCGGATCCCGCTGACCCTGCGGGCCCGGATCGCCGTCGCGGTCTCGCTCACCGCCTCCGCCGTGCTGATCGCCGGCCAGCACGCCCTGCGGGTCTGGGGCCTGGGCGAGGGCATCGCCCTGCTGGTCCTGCTCACCGCCGTGGTGCGGCGGGCCCCCGGACGCACCGCCGCCGTCCTCGGCCCGCTGCTCGGCCTGTCCTGCGTCCTGGCGCCCATGCGGGACATCCGGATGGGCGTCTTCACCGTCGTCTACGGCGTGCTGACCGTCGTCGTCACCGCCTACTCGCTGATCCTGCGCTGGCAGGACGCCGGGCGGCTGCGCGACCTGGCAGCGGTGCGGGACGCCGAACGCCTCGAACTGGCCAGGGAACTCCACGACCTCGTCGCCCACCACGTCACCGGCATCGTCGTGCAGGCCCGGGCGGCCCGCTTCACCGCCCTCGACGGCCCGCGGGCCGGCGCCGCCTTCGCCCGGATCGAGACCTCCGGCGGCGAGGCGCTCGGCGCCATGCGCCGGCTGGTGCGGGTGCTGCGCGAGGGCGAGGCCCGCACCGCCCCGGTCGCCGGCCTCGCCGAGGTCCGCGCGCTGGCCGAGGCGTTCACCCGCACCGGGCCGCCGGTCACCCTGGACCTCGAACCCGGCCTGGACCGCACCCTGCGCCCCGAAGTGGCCGCCGCCGTCCACCGCATCGTCCGCGAGGCGCTCACCAACGTCCGCAAGCACGCCGCCGACGCCACCGCGGTCCGCATCACCGTGCACACCGTCCCCCGCGGCACCGAACTGCGCATCGCCAACGACGGCGGCACACCGGCCCGCCTGGCCGAGGCGGCCCGCGGCGGCGGCTTCGGGCTGGCCGGCCTCACCGAGCGCGCCGAGGTGCTGGGCGGCACGCTCACCGCCGGCCCGGCACCCGAAGGCGGCTGGGAGGTCACCGCGGTCCTGCCCGCGAGCGACCCGGCCGGCGACTGACCCCGCGCCCCGGCCACATCTGTCCAACACCTCCGGCCCCTAAGTCCATGGGCCCGCGCCCCGCCCGCCGCGCACGCTGTCCGCCGACAGGCCGCACCGCCACCGAGGAGGACGCGCGTGAGCGCACAGCCAGGGCCCAGCCGCAGACAACTCGTCGCCGCCACCGCACTCGCCGGCGTCGCCACCGCCCTCCCGCTCGGCACCCGCACCGCGGCCGCCGCGCCCCGCGCCGGAGAAACGGTCCTGCGCTCCACCGCGCTGGACGTCCGCGTCGACCCGGCCTTCCCCCGCGTCCTCAGCTACACCGACCGCGCCACCGGTGCCGTCCTGCACGGCCAGGAAACCCCCGTCACCCAGCTCCTCGTCGACGGCACCGCGCACACCCCCCGCGTCACCCACCGGGCCCGCACCGACCGCGCCGCCTACACCCTCGCCCTCGACGGCGGCACCACCCTCGACGTCGAGATCGCCGTCGAGGGCTGGCAGGTCACCTGGCGCGTCACCGCCGTCCACGACACCCCCGCCCTGCGCATCGGCACCCTCCAGATCCCCGACCTCGCGCTGCTCACCGTCCGCAGCGACCAACCCGGCGCCCACCTCCTCGCCGCCCGCCTCCAACTCGACAAGGCCACCAGCGGCGACACCCTGATCGAGGTCACCGCGGACACCCCCGCCGACGCCGCCCCCACCGGCTGCGCCTACGCCGTCGTCGCCACCGACCAGCTCGCCGCAGCCATCGAGACCAACACCGTCTACGACACCCCCACCGGCGCCACCACGTGGGAGAACGGCCGCCTCTGGCGCCGGACCCGGCACCGCGACGGCCGCGTCGAGGCCCAACTCACCCCCGGCCAGTGGACCCACCGCGCCGCCGGCCAACCCACCGACGCCACCGAGCCCCTGCCGTACGCCACCGTCGTCCTCACCCGCGACCGCAACGGCGACGGCCGCACCGATTGGCAGGACGCCGCCCTCGCGCTGCGCGACGTCATGGTCGAGCCGCTCGGCGCCGACACCCAGCACCTGCGCGTCGTCCCGCACATCCCCTTCAACTTCGCCAGCCAGGCCACCAACCCGTTCCTCGCCACCCTCGACGACGTCAAGCGGATCGCGCTGGCCACCGACGGCCTGCGCCAGTTCACGCTGCTGAAGGGCTACCAGTCCGAAGGCCACGACTCCGCCCACCCCGACTACGGCGGCAACTACAACGAGCGCGCCGGCGGCCTGGCGGACCTCAACACCCTGCTGCGGGCCGGGAGGAAGTGGTCCAGCGACTTCGCCGTCCACGTCAACGCCACCGAGTCCTACCCCGTCGCGCACGCCTTCTCCGAGACCCTGGTCGACAAGGACGACAAGCAGTGGGACTGGCTCGACCAGTCCTACCGCATCGACGCCCGCCGCGACCTGACCGCGGGCACCATCGCGGCCCGCTTCGCCCAGCTCCGCCGCGAGACCGACGCCGCCCTGAACACCGTCTACCTCGACGTCTTCCGCGAATCCGGCTGGAACTCCGACCGGCTCCAACGCCACCTGCGCGACCAGGGCTGGCAGGTCGCCACCGAATGGGGCCACGGCCTGGAACGCTCCGCCCTGTGGTCCCACTGGGCCAACGAGACCGACTACGGCCCCGACACCTCCCGCGGCATCAACTCCCGGCTCGTCCGCTTCCTGCGCAACCACCAAAAGGACGTCTTCGCCGACAAGTGGCCCACCCTCCTCGGCGCCCCCCGGATGGGCAACTTCGAGGGCTGGACCGGCAAGAACGACTGGCACGCCTTCCAGGCCGTCGTCTGGAACGACGCCCTGCCCGCCAAGTACCTCCAGGCGTACCCCATCCGCACCTGGACCGACCACGAGATCACCTTCGAAGGCCCGACCCGCACCGTGGTCACCGACGCCGACGGGGTCCGCAGGATCACCACCGACGGCCGTCCGGTCTACGACGGCGGCCGCTACCTCCTGCCCTGGGAACCCCGCCGCGCCACCGACCCCGACAAGCTCTACCACTACAACCCCCAGGGCGGGCAGAGCAGTTGGCAGCTGCCGCGCGGCTGGTCCGGCGCGTCCGCGGTGCACGCCTACCGGCTCACCGACCAGGGCCGCGCCGACGCGACGCGGATCCCCGTCACCGCCGGCCGGATCACCCTCACCGCCCGCCCCGGCACCGCCTACGTCGTCTACCGCACCGAGGCGCCCGCCCAGCCCGCTCCCCACTGGGGGGAGGGCACGCCCCTGGTCGACCCCGGATTCCACGCCGGTGACCTGACCGCCTGGGAGACCACCGGGCCGGCCGCCGTCCGGCCCAACGACCGCGGCGACCACGAACTCGTCATCGCCGCCGGCGCCGCCGCCACCGTCGCCCAGCGGCTGGCCCGGCTCGCCCCCGGCGACTACGCCGCCTCGGTCCAGGTCGAGGTCGGCGCCACGGCGGGGGAGCGGCGGCGCGCCGCCCTCACGGTCCGCACCGCGGACGGCGTCACCGCCACCAACTGGACCGAGACCTCCACCGCCGGCAACCACGTCGCCGCCGACCGCAAGACCGGCACCCGCTTCCAGCGCATGACCACCCGCTTCACCGTCCCCGACGGCGGCGGCCCGGTCACCCTCACCCTCGGCGCCGCCGCCGGCGCGGCCCGGGTGCGCTTCGACAACGTCCGCGTCGTGCCCGCGCCCCGCACCGCCCGCCCGGGCACCCTGGTCTTCGAGGACTTCGAGCACGTCCCGCAGGGCTGGGGCCCCTTCGTCAAGGGCGACGCCGGCGGCTCCACCGACCCCCGCACCCACCTCGCCCAACGCCACGCGCGGTACACCCAGCGCGGCTGGAACGGCAAGGCGATCGACGACGTCGTCGACGGCGGCCAGTCCCTCAAGTCGCGCGGCGAGAACACCGGTCTCGTCTACCGCACCGTCCCGCACACCGCCCGCTTCGTCCCCGGCCGCCGCTACCGCGTCACCCTGCGCTACGAGAACGAGCAGGCCGGCCAGTACGCCTGGATCACCGCCGTCGACGAGCCGGCGGCCCGCGAACTCGCCCGCCAACCGCTGCCCGTGGCCGTCCAACCCACCACCCTCAGCTACGAGTTCACCGCACCCGAACGCGGCGAAGCCTGGGTCGGGCTGCGCAAGACCGGCACCGACGGCACCGCCGAATGCGTCCTCGACGCCTTCCAGGTCACCGAGGTGTGAGGTGCCGGCGGGCCGGGGCGGCGCACGCCCCGGCCCGCCCGCCTCACGGCACCAGTCGCGGCGGCCCCGCCGAGGCGTCCGCGCCGTCCGGGCCCTCCAGTTCCCACACCAACACCTCGTTCTCCCCCTCCCGCAGCACCGGGCCCGGCACGAACAGCCCGCGCTGCGGCCCCACCGACCAGTACCGTCCCACCGGAAAGCCCCCCACCCACGCGTAGCCCCGCGTCCACCCCGGCAACTCCAGCACCGCGTCACCCACGCCGCCCGCCGGCACCGTCACCGTGCCCCGGTGCAGTCCGCGCGCCCCCGCCGCCGGGGCACCGAACGCCAACCCCGCCACCGCCGCGGCCCCCGCCGCGCCGTCCACCGCGTCCAGCCGCAGCCCCCGCGCCCGCACCCCGTGCAGGTACTGCCGCTCGTGCAGCACCCCACCCGTGATGCCCTTCGCCTCGCCCAACCGCGGCCCGTAGTTGACCCGCCCCAGCGACTCCACCCACAGCTCCACCGCCGCCGGGCCCGGCACCTCGCCCAGCACCGCCCCCTGGGCGTCCCCCTCCTCCAGCACCGGCCCCCGCGCCCCGTCCAGCACCGTCACCGCCCGGTCCCGCAGCCCCACGACCCGCAGGGCGTACGGGCGCCGCGGTCCCGGCACCGCCAGCCGGTAGCGGACCAGGCCCCGGTCCACCCCCAACTCCTCGAAGGTCGGCGGCTGCCCCGCGCACACCTCCGGTTCCCCCAGCGCCTCCACCACCGCGTCCGGCGGCAGCCACCCCGACAACACCACCCCCACCGGTCCCGCCAACACCGGCTCCGGCTCCGGCGGCTCCGGCACCGGCCCCTGCGCGTACGGCGCCAACACCTCCCGCATGCGCCAGAACTTCTCCGTCGGCCGCCCCCGCTCGTCCACCGGCGCCCCGTAGTCGTAGGACGTCACCGTCGGCAGCAACGCCCCGTCCTGGAGCTCACCCGCCCGGTTGGCCCCCGCCCACCCGCCGAAGTTCGTCCCCCCGTGCGCCATGTACACGTTCACCGACGCGCCGCACTCCAGCACCTCCCGCAGGGCCGCGGCCGCGTCCGCCGCGCCCCGCCCCTCCGCCGCCCGCCCCCAGTGCGCGAACCACCCGCACCAGAACTCCATGCACATCAACGGCCCCCGCCCCCGGTGCCGGCGCAACGCCGCGAACGCCGCCCGCGCCCCCGACCCGAAGTTCACCGTCGCCAACACCCCCGGCATGCTCCCACCGGTCAGCATGTGGTCCTCCGCCCCGTCCGAGGTGCACAGCGGGACCGTCACCCCCAACTCCCCGAGCCGCCGCGCGAGATGACCCAGGTACGCGGCGTCCGACCCGTACGACCCGTACTCGTTCTCCACCTGCACCAGCACCACCGGCCCGCCGCGGTCGCACTGCCGCGCCACCACCTGCGGCAACAGCGCCCGCCACCACCCGTCCACGGCCCGCAGGAACGCCGCGTCCCTGGTCCGCACCCGCCGCCCCAACGCCCCCGTCAGCCACGACGGCAGTCCGCCGTTCTCCCATTCGGCGCAGATGTACGGCCCCGGCCGCACGATCGCCCACAACCCCGCCGCCTGCACCGCGTCGAGGAACCGCCCCAACGCCGCGACGTCCCGCAGCTCACCCGGGCGCGGCTCGTGCCAGTTCCACGGCACGTACGTCTCCACGCAGTTCAGCCCCATCGCCCGCAGCATCGCCAACCGGTGCCCCCACTGCGCCTCGTGCACCCGGAAGTAGTGCAACGCCCCCGACAGCAGCCGCACCGGCCGCCCGTCCGCCTCGAAGTCTCGTTCCCCCACGGCAAACCGCACCCGACGCCTCCCGACTGGTCGTCCCCCCGGCCGCTCCCCGGCCGCCCACACCCTCGCCCTCTGGCGGCCCGCCGGTCCATGGACAAAGATCGGTGGTGCTTGGACGGTGCGACGTCCGGCGCTCCGGTGGGCGGGGCCGACACGGCGGCGGCGCACGAGGACGGGAGGCCGGGCGGCATGTACCACACCTGGATGCGCTACTTCACGCCCAGCCCGGTCCACCACCGACTCGGCCTGGTCTGCCTGGGCGTCGGCCTGCAACACGGCACCCTGCCACCGGTCGGCCCCCGCACCCTCGACCACCACGTGGCCGTCGTCATCAGCGCCGGCCGCGGCTGGTGCACCGCCCCCGACGGCCGCCGCCGCACCGTCACCGCCCCCGCCCTGCTCTGGCTCCTGCCCGGCGTCCCCCACCACTACGGCGCCGACCCCGCCACCGGCTGGGACGAGAGCTTCGTCGACTTCACCGGACCCGCCGCCGACACCTACACCGAACTCGGCTACATCGAACCGCAGCAGCCCGTCGTCCCGCTCGCCGACGCCGGCCCGGCCCGCACCGCGATCGGCCGCATCGCCCGCGCCGCCCGCCGCGGCAACCCGCTGCTGGAGGTCGAGACCGCCGCCGCCGTCCACGAACTCCTCGTCGCCCTGCGCCGCGCCCGCGCCGACACCGACGCCGACGGCGAACCGGTGCTCGCCGCCCTCGCCCGCGACGCCTTCCTCCCGCTCTCGGTCGTCGAGCACGCCGCCCGGCACGGCATGACCCCCGCCGCACTGCGCACCGCGGTCCGCCGCGGCGCGGGCTGCAGCCCCAAGGACTACCTCCTCGGCATCCGCCTGGGCCGCGCCAAGGAACTCCTGATCGCCACCGAACTGCCCATCGCCGCCGTCGCCCGCCGCGTCGGCTACGACGACCCCGCCTACTTCAGCCGCCTCTTCACCCGCCGCGTCGGCCTCGCCCCGGCCCGCTTCCGCGACCGCCAGGTCCACTGCGTGCCCGGCGGCTGGTCGACGCAGGTACCGGACCCCGCGGACCCCCCGAGGGTGCAGTAGCGCCACCGCCCGCCCCACGCCCCACGGACCGGCGAAACTCCCCGGACCCGCGCACCCCCGACGTGGCAAGCTGCCAGGCATGCCCGTACTGCAGCGCCCCGAAGCCGAGGCCCGTGCCCACCTGCTCGACGTCCACCGGTACGAGGTCGCCCTCGACCTCACCCACGGCGACGAGGAGTTCACCTCCCGCACCGCCATCCACTTCACCGCCCGCGAACCGGGCGACACCTTCGTCGAGATCCGCCCCGCCGCGCTCCACGGCGCCACCCTCGACGGCCACCCGCTGGACCCGGCCGCGCTGGACGACAACCGCCTGCCGCTCACCGGCCTGGCCGCCGGCCCCCACGAACTCCGCCTCGACGCCACCATGCGCTACTCCCGCACCGGCGAGGGCATGCACCGCTTCACCGACCCCGCCGACGGCGAGAACTACGTCTACACCCAGCTCTTCATGGACGACATCCAACGGGTCTTCGGCGCCTTCGACCAGCCCGACCTCAAGGCCGCCTTCGAGCTGACCGTCACCGCCCCGCCCACCTGGACCGTCCTCGCCAACGGCCGCACCGAGCAACTCCCCGACGGCACCTGGCGGGCCGCCGCCACCCCCCGCATCAGCACCTACCTCGTCGCCGTCGCCGCCGGCCCCTGGCACTCCGTCCGCACCGAGCACGCCGGCCTGCCCTTCGGCCTCCACTGCCGCCGCTCGCTCGCCCCGCACCTCGACGCCGACGTCGAGGAACTCCTCGACCTCACCCGCCGCTGCTACGACCGCTACCACGAGATCTTCGAGGAGCCGTACCCCTTCGACTCCTACGACCAGGCGTTCGTCCCCGAGTTCAACGCCGGCGCGATGGAGAACCCGGGCCTGGTCACCTTCCGCGACGAATTCGTCTTCCGCTCCGCCGTCACCGACACCGAGCGGCAGACCCGCGGCATGGTCATCGCCCACGAGATGGCCCACATGTGGTTCGGCGACCTCGTCACCCTCCAGTGGTGGGACGACATCTGGCTGAACGAGTCCTTCGCCGAGTACATGGGATACCAGGTCCTCTCCGAAGCCACCCGCTTCCGCGACACCTGGACCGACTTCGCGATCGCCCGCAAGGGCTGGGGCTACGACGCCGACCAGCGCCCCTCCACCCACCCCGTCGCCCCCGCCCCCGAGGACGTCCCGGACACCGCCTCCGCCCTCCTCAACTTCGACGGCATCTCCTACGCCAAGGGCGCCTCCGCGCTGCGCCAACTCGTCGCCTGGATGGGGGAGAAGGACTTCCTCGCCGGCATCAACGACCACTTCGCCCGGCACCGCTTCGGCAACGCCACCCTCGCCGACTTCCTCGACTCCCTGGCCCGCGCCACCGACCGCGACGTCCACGCCTGGGCCGCCCGCTGGCTGCGCACCACCGGCGTCGACACCCTCACCCCGACCGTCGCCGAGGACGCCGGCACCTGGCACCTGGACGTCGCCCACACCGGCAGCCGCCCGCACCGCATCGCCGTCGGCGCCTACGACCCCGACCCGGGCCACCCCGACCGGCTCGCGCTGCGCGACCGCTTCGACGTGGACGTCCCGGCGGACGGCGACCCCGCCCGGCACACCTTCCCCCAGGCCGCCCCCGCCCTCGTCGTCCTCAACGACGGCGACCTCACCTACGCCAAGGTCCGCTTCGACGCCGCCTCCTGGGAGACCGCCGCCCGCGCGCTGTCCTCACTGCCGGACCCGCTGACCCGCGCGGTCGTCTGGAACGCCGCCCGCGACCTGGTCCGCGACGGCGAACTGGCGCCCGCCGCCTACCTGGACGCGGCCCGCACCCACCTCCCGCACGAGAGCGAACTCGCCGTCGTCCAGGGCGTGCTGGCCTTCGCCCGCACCCAGCTCGCCGACCGCTACCTCCCCTCCTCCCCGTCGTCCCCGGGACAACCGGCCGCCACCACCCGCCACACCGCACTCACCACCCTCAACGCCCTCAGCCGCGACATCCTGCGCCGCACCGAAGGCCCCGGCCACGGCCCCGAAGCCGGCCTGCGACTGACCGCCGTCCGCGCCTTCATCGACAGCGCCACCACCCCCGAGGGCATCCAGGAGTGGCTCGCCGACGGCAGCGTCCCCGGCGGCCCCACCCTCGACCACGAACTGCGCTGGCGGATCCTCGCCCGACTCGCCACGCTCGGCGCCGCACCCCTGCCCGAACTCCACGCCCTCATCGACGCCGAACTCGCCCGCGACCAGAGCGCCACCGGCCAGGAGGGCGCCGCCCGCTGCCGCGCCGCCCTCCCCGACCCGGAAGCCAAACGGGCCGCGTGGCAGGCCCTGTTCGGCACCGGCACCGACACCGACACCGGCACCGAACTCTCCAACTACCTCTTCACCGCCACCGCCACCGGCTTCTGGGCGGCCGAACAGCAGGACCTGCTCCGCCCCTACGTCGCCCGCTACTTCGCCGAGGTCCCCGCCCTCGCCGTCCGCCGCGGACCTGCCCTCGCCAAGGCCGCCGGCCGGTGGGCGTTCCCCGCCGTCCTCGTCGAGGAAGAGACCCTCCGCCGCGGCGAGCAGTGCCTGGCCGAGGGCGACCCGACACCGGCCCTGCGGCGCACCCTCGACGACCAACTGGCCGACCTGCGGCGGGCGTTGCGCGTACGAGCGGCCGCCGTGCGGTAGCCGGCCGGAGCCCCACCACAGACGGGAGACGCCGCCGCCGGCAGCCACGGCGCGGCGGACACCGAGGGCGCGGGTGTCGCCCGGCGGAAGCGGACCGCCGGCGGCACCCGCGCCGCATGCACGGGCACCGGCCCGGCACCGCCCTTCGACGGGACGCAAGACCGCAGGCAACCGAACACCTGCGGGACATCCATCCCACGAACGGGTGGTCCCGGCGCAACGGGTGGATACCCGCCGTACCGGGCCAGTAACTTAGGGCGTCCTAAGACCCGGTGCCCGTGCACCCAACTCCCGTTGAAGAAGAGCCCCTTGATGCCAGTCGCCCCTGCCGGCACCGCCCTTGCAGGCGGCACCGACGGCCCCCGCGCGCTCCGCCCCCTCCTCGACATCGTCCTCGACGCCCTCACCACCGGCGCCCAGGACCGCTCCGGCCCCCTCCCGCCCGGTGGCCCCGACGCCGTCGCGCGCACCGTCCGCGACGCCTGCCTCCCCCTCCTCCCCGAGCAGGGCGCCGGCCCGCACGCCGCCCTGCGCACCCTCGTCCACACCCTCGCCGCCGGCGCCGCCGACCCCGCGGACCCGCACTGCGCCGCCCATCTGCACTGCCCCCCGCTGGCCCTGGCCACCGCCGCCGACCTCGCCGCCGGCGCCCTCAACCCCTCGATGGACTCCTGGGACCAGGCCCCGGCCGCCTCCGAACTCGAAGTCCTCACCGCCCGCGCGCTCGCCGGCCTCGTCTACCCCGCGGCCACCGCACCCGACGCCCTCGTCACCACCGGCGGCACCGAGTCCAACCAACTCGCCGTCCTCCTGGCCCGCGAGGCCCCCCGCCCCCCGCACACCGCCGATCCCCTACGGATCGTCTGCGGCGCCAACGCCCACCACAGCATCCACCGCGCCGCCTGGCTCCTCGGGCTCCCCGAACCCCTCACCCTCCCCACCCCCGACGGCACCCTCGACCCCGCCACCGTCCACACCTGCCTCGCCGAACTCACCGGACGCACCGGGCCCGTCCTCCTCACCGCCACCGCCGGCACCACCGACGCCGGCGCCATCGACCCCCTCCCGGCCCTCGCCGACCTCGCCGAGCAACACGGCGCCCGCTTCCACGTCGACGCCTCCTACGGCGGACCGCTCCTCTTCAGCGACACCCACCGCAGCGTCCTGACCGGCCTCACCCGCGCCCACACCGTCACCCTCGACCTGCACAAACTCGGCTGGCAACCCGTCGCGGCGGGCCTCCTCGCGGTCCCCGCCCCGGCCACTCTCACCCCCCTCGCCCACCAGGCCGACTACCTCAACGCCGACGACGACACCGAAGCCGGCCTCCCCGACCTCCTCGGCCGCTCGCTGCGCACCACCCGCCGCCCCGACATCCTCAAGATCGCCGTCACCCTCAAGGCCCTGGGCCGCCAGGGCCTCGGCGACCTCGTCGACCGCACCCTGGCCGCCGCCCGCACCCTCGCCGACCTCGTCGACGCCCACCCCGGCTACGAACTCCACTCCCGCCCCACCCTCACCACTGTCCTCTTCCGCCCCATCGGAGCCGACGACACCGCCCTCGCCGCCATCCGCCGCTCCCTGCTCTTCGAAGGCCACGCCGTCCTCGGCCGCGCGACCACCCCCACCGGCCTCTGGCTCAAAGCCACCCTCCTCAACCCCCACACCCAACCCGGAGACCTCACCCACCTCCTCAAACTCGTGGAAGGCCACACCCCGCGATGAACACCCCACCGCACACCGAGCCCGGCACCGCCACCGACGCCCCCGGCCCCGACGAGCCCCTCGACCTCGCCGGCATCGGCATCGGCCCGTTCAACCTCTCCCTCGCCGCCCTCGCCCACCCCCTGACCGAACTCCGCACCGCCTTCTACGACCAGCACCCCGCCTTCCACTGGCACCCCGGCCTCCTCATCGACGGCGCCACCCTCCAAGTCCCCTTCCTCGCCGACCTCGTCACCCTCGCCGACCCCGCCAGCCCCTGGACCTTCCTCAACTACCTCAAGACCCGCGAACGCCTCTTCCCCTTCTACTTCGCCGAGCGCTTCCACATCCACCGCGCCGAATACGACGCCTACTGCCGCTGGGTCAGCGAGAACCTCCCCTCCCTCCACTTCGGCCACCAGATCGACGCCGTCCGCTGGAACCACGAACGCAGCCTCTTCGAAGTCGACTTCACCCAACTCGGCGCCGACGGCGAGGCCGAAGCCCTCGGCCGCACCTACGCCCGCAACCTCGTCCTCGGCATCGGCACCGCCCCCCACGTCCCCATCCCGCTGCGCCCGCTCGCCGAGGCCCCGACCGTCCCCGTCATCCACGCCGCCGACTACCTCGACCACCGCGACCGGCTCCTCGCCGCCGACCACCTCACCGTCATCGGCGCCGGACAGTCAGGCGCGGAGATCTTCCTCGACCAGCTGCGCGCCCGCCCCGCCGGCCGCGAGAACCTCCACTGGCTCGCCCGCACCCCGGCCTTCGCGCCCATGGAGTACAGCAAGCTCGGCCTGGAGCACTTCACCCCCGACTACACCCGCTACTTCCACGCCCTCCCCGAACGCGCCCGCGACGAACTCCTCCCCGCCCAGTGGCAGCTCTACAAGGGCATCGACCACGACACCCTCGCCGCCGTCCACGACGAGCTGTACCGCCGCACCCTCGACGGCGGCTGGCCCAACGCCGTCCTCACCCCCGGCGTCCAGGTCCGCACCGCCGGCCGGGTCGGCACCACCAAGGTCGAGCTGCATCTCGAACACGCCCAACAGGGCAGCCGCTCCCGCCTCACCACCGACGCCGTCGTCCTCGCCACCGGCTACCGCGAACGCCGCCTCGACACCCTGCTCGCCGCCCTCGACCCCTACCTCCGCCGCGACGCCTCCGAACGCCCCCGCATCGACGAGCACCACCGCCTCGTCCTCGACCCCGCCGTCACCGGCTCCCTCTACGTCCAGAACGCCGAACGCCACACCCACGGCGTCGGCACCCCCGACCTCGGCCTCGCCGCCTGGCGCAGCGCCACCATCCTCAACTCCCTCACCGGCAGCCCCGCTTACTCCCTCCCCACCCGCACCTCCTTCACCACCTTCGGCCTCGGCCACCCCCCGACCCGCCGCACCGGCACCGTCCCCCGCCAGGGCTCGACGCTCGTCCCGCGCCACTGAAGGCCACCGCCCCTCCCACCCCAAGGCCGGGGGAGAGGGGCGGCCCACCGGCACCACGGCGCACTACCCCACTACCGCGCGCACCGGCCCCACCTAGAACACCGGCACCCCGTCCCGCGTCAGCCGCCACTCCACCGAAGCGAACGCCGCCGGATCGATCACCCCGCTCGCCTCCACCCACGCGATGATCAGATTCCGGATCTCCTCCGACGTCGACCACACCTGCTCGGCCGACGCCACGTGCGGGAAGCCGCCACCACCGCTCGCCCGGTAGTTGTTCACCGCCAACACGAACCGCGCCGCATCCGCCACCGGCTTCCCGTCGAACGTCAGCTTCCCGATCCGCTGACCCGCCGGCTTCGCGATGTCGATCTCGTACGCGACCCCGCTCACCGCGTCGTAGTTGTAGTCCGGCGTCCCGTCCGCATTGGTGATCCGCGCCGGATCCACCGGACCGCCCGGCGCCGTCCGCACGTAGTACCGCGCCGAGAACTCCAAGTACTCGCGCAACTGCTTCCCCGTCAACACCCGGGCCTCCAGGGTGTTGTCGAACGGATACAGCGCCGCCATCGACCGGATCGACACGTCCCCCGCCGGCACGTTCGCCGTCCGCGAGAAGCACGACGCCTGCGACACCACCGGCAACGCCGCGTGCGCCGACCCGGCGAGCGCCTTGCGCACCGCCTCCGCCTGCACGAACGCGATGAAGTCCAGCACCGGCACGTCCTTCACCGGCGCCTCGGCCGCCGACATCGCGACCGTCGACTTCCCGATCACCCGGTTCACGTACGTCACGACCTTGGCGTGCGCCGCGCGCAGCATCTCGGTGATCCGCGGATCCTCCGCCACCGCATTCGCATTGAGCACCTTCGAACCCACCGACGCCACCGCCCACCGCCCCCGACGCCACTCCACCTCCACGTCGAAGCACGTCAGCCGCTGCCCCCACTTCAACGGCTCCGACAGCACCACCTCCCGGCCCGTCGTCCCGTTCACCACCCGCCGCTCCGGGATCTCCACGTGCGCGTGCCCCACCAGGATCGCGTCGATCCCCGGCACCTGCTCCGCCACCAACGCCGCCGCGTTCTCCACGTACGGCAACTGGTCCCCGTACGACGACGTGCCGCTGGTCCCCGAATGCGCCGCCACGATCACCACGTCGGCACCCATCGACCGCAGCTTGGGCACCCACTTCGCGGCCTGCTCCACCAGCCCCGGGAACGCCAGCTTCCCCTGCACGTTCGCCTTGTCCCAGATCGCGATCCCCGGATTCGTCAGACCCAGCACCGCCACCCGTACGTCCCGCCCGCGCGGCGTCCGCATCCGCTTGATCACATACGGCCGGAACGCCGGCCGCAGCGTCTTCGCGTCCACCGCATTCGCCCCCAACAGCGGAAAGCGGCAACTCTCCTCGAACTTCCGCAACACCGGAATCCCGTAATTGAATTCGTGATTCCCCAGCGCCGCCGCGTCGTAGCCGATCGCATTCATCGCCCGCGCCATCGGATGCACCGGACCGCGCGGACCCGTGATCGGATCCACCTTCGCGTAGTAGTACGCCAGCTGCGTGCCCTGAATGGTGTCGCCCGCGTCGATCAGCAGGGTGTTCTCCCGCCCCTTCGCGCGGCGGACGTCGTGCACCAGCGTGGAGATCTTCGCCAACCCGACGTCGTTGTGGTCCTTGTCGTCGAACTCCGCGTCGGTGGCGTAGTCCCAGTTGAAGACGTTCCCGTGCAGGTCCGTCGTCCCCATGACCGTGAACGCGTAGCGGTCCCGTCCCCGACCCGGGCCGAGCGCACCGCTCCCGCCGGCCGATCCGACCGGCGCCGCGGCGGCAGCCGGCGCGCCCGCCCCCGCGAGCACCACCCCCGCCCCCGTCACCACGGAACCACCCAGGAACTTCCTCCGGTCGAACGTCATCGCAACTCCCAGAAAGAACACGGTGCCTGACAGTCCGCGGTGCACGCCCGGCACCGCACGGCAAGCCCGGACGCAACGACCCGGGCAACGCGCGTAGATTCTGGCGCAGCCACCCCCGGCGCAACACCCCCCACAGGTTGCGATCCGATGACCAACCGCACCCCGCCCCCACTGTGCAACCCTGCAACTCCAGCCCCCGCCCCCACCACCAGAAGGGCACCCCCCATGACCGACGACACCACCGCCACCGCCACCACCCACACCACCTCCGCCCTGCCCTACGGCACCCCCGACGCCCCTCGCCTCGCCGTCCGCGGCGAAGCCCGCCTCGAAGTCGACCCCGAGATCGCCCGCATCACCGTCACCGTCAGCGCCCGCGGCACCGACCGCACCACCGCCCTCACCGACCTCACCCGCCGCAACGAACACGCCCTCACCCTCATCAAGAGCTACGGCGACGCCGTCGAGAAACTGGAAACCGGCAGCTTCGCCCTCACCCCCCAACTCACCGACAAGGGCCGCCACGAACGCATCCGCGCCTACCAGGGCCGCGTCACCGTCACCGCCACCCTCAACGACTTCACCGCCCTTGGCGAACTCGCCACCCGCCTCGCCGACCTCGAACTCACCCGCGTCGACGGCCCCTGGTGGGCCCTCCGCCCCGACTCGCCCGCCCACCGCAGCGCCCGCACCCAGGCCGTCCACGAAGCCGTCCAGCGCGCCCGCGAATACGCCGAGGCCCTCGGCGCCCACCTCGACGCCGTCCTCGAAATCGCCGACCTCGGCGCCGAAGGCCAACCCCAGCAGCAGGGCTACGGCTTCGCGGCCCCCGGCGGAGCCCGCAGCGCCGCCCACGACGCCGCCCCCGTCCTCGACCTCGAACCCCAGCGTCAGACCGTCTACGCCAGCCTCAACGCACGCTTCACCATGACCCGTCCCGCACTGTGAGACCACCCCACGCCAAGCTGTAATTCTGCTCATCGGAGCGGCTACGCGCCCATTCCATTACTTGTCAACAGCCTTTCACCAAGCGGTCGTTGAGCAGTCATGTCTCCACAGCTCCCTACCGTCGGGTAAGTCATAGGGTCGAAACATGCGCCGAGCAAAGATCGTCTGCACACTAGGACCCGCCACCGACTCGTACGAGCAGATCAAAGCCCTCGTCGACGCCGGAATGGACATCGCCCGCTTCAACCTCAGCCACGGCACCTACGCCGACCACGAAGCGCGGTTCGACCGGGTCCGCAAAGCATCCGAAGAATCCCACCGCAGCGTCGGAATCCTCGCCGACCTTCAAGGCCCGAAGATCCGCCTGGGCCGATTCCACGAAGGTCCCGTACTCCTTGAACGCGACGACGTCTTCACCATCACCGTCGAGGACGGCATCGAGGGCGACCGCCACACCTGCGGCACCACCTACTCCGGCCTCGCCGGGGACGTCACCCCCGGCGAGCAGATCCTCGTCGACGACGGCAAGGTCACCCTCGAAGTGACCGCCGTCGAAGGACCCCGCGTCCACACCAAGGTCATCGAAGGCGGCATGGTCTCCGACCACAAGGGGCTCAACCTCCCCGGCGTGGCCGTCTCCGTCCCCGCCCTCTCGGAGAAGGACCAGGACGACCTCCGCTGGGCCCTGCGCTACGGCGCCGACGTCATCGCCCTCTCCTTCGTCCGCAGCGGCCGCGACATCCAGGACGTCCACCGCATCATGCGCGAGGAGAACCGCTTCCTCCCCGTCATCGCCAAGGTCGAGAAGCCCCAGGCCGTCGAGAACATCGACGACATCGTCGCCGCCTTCGACGGCATCATGGTCGCCCGCGGCGACCTCGGCGTCGAAATGCCCCTGGAAACGGTCCCGATCGTCCAGAAGCGCGCCGTCAAACTCGCCCGGCGCAACGCCAAGCCGGTCATCGTCGCCACCCAGATGCTCGACTCGATGATCGACAACTCCCGCCCCACCAGGGCCGAAGCGAGCGACGTGGCCAACGCGATCATCGACGGCACCGACGCCGTGATGCTCTCCGGCGAGACCAGCGTCGGCAAGTACCCCACCGAGACGGTCCGCACCATGAGCCGCATCGTCGAGGCCGCCGAGGAGGACATCCTCGCCAAGGGGCTCCCGCCACTGACCGAACGCAGCAAGCCGCGCACCCAGGGCGGCGCCGTCGCCCGCGCCGCCGCCGAGATGGGCGACTTCCTCGGCGCGAAGTTCCTCGTCGCCTTCACCCAGTCCGGCGACACCGTCCGCCGCCTCTCCCGCTACCGCTCGCCCATCCCCCTCCTCGCCTTCACCCCCGACCCCGCCACCCGCTCCCAGCTCAACCTCACCTGGGGCGTGGAGACCTTCCTCGGGCCCACCGTCAACTCCACCGACGAGATGGTCGCCCAGGTCGACGAGCAGCTGCTGAAGATCGGGCGCTGCAAGAAGGGCGACGTCGTCATCATCACCGCCGGCTCCCCGCCCGGGGTCCCGGGCTCCACCAACCTCGTCCGCGTCCACCACATCGGCGAGGACGACATCCACCCGCCGCGGTAACCCCCCCGTCGCACACACCGCACCACCGCACCCCGAAGAGCTGGGCCGAGGTACCTGACTGCCGTCCCTGTCAGTACTTCGGCCCGATGTGTTGGTCCATGAGCGCCACGGAGTCACGCTTGGCCACGGAGACGGTCTTCGCCGCGCGGGACTGACGGGTGTGTTTCCAGGCGACTCCGGTCCTGTCCAGTGCGGCGGTGTAGAGCCGCAATATGTCGGCGGACGTGTTGGTGAAGAAGTACCTCGGGTACTCGTAGCGTTTGCGCTCGCCGGCGACCGTCCGCGTCGTCCAGTTGGTGATCCGGCATCCGTCGGAGTGGATGAACCCCCGGATGAACTCCCAGGGATGGTGCTCCACGATCCCCTGCTGCCACCCTTCGAGGGCGATCGGCCGCTCGTGCTTCTTGCCGGGGCCGTGCTGGGGGAACATGCACCACAGGTGCTTGGAGTAGACCTTCACATTGTGGCAGCCCTTCTTGCTCACCCTGCATACCGAGTTGTCGGGAAAGACCGTCCGCATCGCGGCCTCGCAGGCGTCCATGAGCCCGGGCCAGTGGTCGTCGCACGTGATCATGAGGCTCGGCACGCGGTGGGCGGCGTGCTGGATGAGGTGGCCGTCGCCGAGGTAGAGGGCCAGAAGGTAGGCGTAGGCGGCTTCGTCGAGTGCGCGGCCGTGGCAGCGGGGGCAGAGTCGATGAGGTCGCCCCGGACACTCTCCGCGAGCGGCGCGGTCGACGTGTCGCCAGTAGCTGATGGTGCCGAGTGGGACGTTGAGTGCGCGGGCGACCTCGGCGTTCTTCGCTCCCGCGCGGAGTCGGGTGAGCGCCTGCTGTCGTACGGCTGTGTCGTGGATTCGCATACCGTCACTCTGCGTGACGATGCGTGCGGAAGAAATGATTCCCCCGGAACTTCACGAGAACGTGGAATTCCGGGGGGTCTGGGAGTGCCGGGTGCGGGATTCGAACCCGCAAGCCCTTTCGGGCAGATGTGTTTGAGACATCCGTGTATGCCATTCCACCAACCCGGCCGGCGGCACGAGACACCATACCGTGTGAGTAACGATGACCGCCTCTAGGTAGGCTGCAAGGGCACCACCTGCCTGGAACGAGGAGTCCCCTTGAGCGCCGCCGAGCCCCAGCAGCCCGTCGCCGATGATGACCAGTCGCACGTCCCGCCGCTGACCACGCGCGTCGTGATCGCCGAGGACGAGGCGCTGATCCGCCTCGACCTCAAGGAGATGCTGGAGGAAGAGGGCTACTCCGTCGTCGGTGAGGCCGGTGACGGCCAGACGGCCGTGGAACTGGCCCGTGAGCACCGCCCCGATCTGGTGATCCTGGACGTGAAGATGCCGGTCCTGGACGGCATCTCGGCGGCCGAGAAGATCGCCGAGGAGAGCATCGCGCCGGTCCTGATGCTGACCGCCTTCTCGCAGCGCGAGCTGGTGGAGCGGGCCCGGGACGCGGGGGCCATGGCGTACCTGGTCAAGCCGTTCAGCAAGAGCGACGTCGTGCCGGCGATCGAGATGGCGGTGTCCCGGTTCACCGAGCTGCGGGCGCTGGAGAAGGAGGTTGTCGACCTCGCCCAGCGGCTGGAGACGCGGAAGTTGGTGGACCGGGCGAAGAGCATCCTGCAGACCCAGTACGGGCTGACGGAGCCGGCCGCGTTCCGGTGGATCCAGAAGACGTCGATGGACCGTCGGCTGTCGATGCACCAGGTGGCCGAGGCGGTCATCCAGGACGCGGCGGAGCGTCAGCAGTCCAAGGAGCAGTCGAAGGAGCAGGACAAGGGCGAGTAGGGCCTGGTTCGGTTCGCCGGTCGCCGGCGGTGTCCCCAGGGACGCCGCCGGCGATTTCGTGTGTCCGGGGGCGTGCCGGTTCAGTCCTCGCCGAGGTAGGTCTTGCGGACGGAGGCGTCGCCCAGGAGGCGGGCGCCGGTTCCGGAGAGGGCGATGCGGCCGGTTTCCATGACGTGGGCCTCGTCGGCGAGGGAGAGCGCGGCGTGTGCGTTCTGTTCGACGAGGAGGATGGTGGTGCCCTGGTCGCGGAGCGCGCGGAGGGTGTCCGTGATGGTGCGCATCATGATCGGTGAGAGGCCCATGGAGGGCTCGTCGAGCATGAGGAGCTTGGGGCGGGACATCAGGGCGCGGCCCATGGCGAGCATCTGTTGTTCGCCGCCGGAGAGGGTGCCGGAGGGCTGGCGGTGGCGTTCGCCGAGGACGGGGAAGAGGTCGTAGACGCGTTGCACGTCGGCGGCGATGCCGGCGGTGTCGGTGCGCAGGAAGGCGCCGAGTTGGAGGTTCTCGGCGATGGTGAGGCGGGGGAAGAGGCGGCGGCCTTCGGGGGAGTGGGCGAGGCCGCGTCGGACGATCTTGTGGGCGGGGACGTCGTCGAGCGGGCGTCCGTCGAAGGTGATCCTTCCGGTGTGCGGGGTGAGCAGGCCGGAGAGGGCGCGCAGGGTGGTGGTCTTGCCGGCCCCGTTGGTGCCGATGAGGGTGACGACCTGGCCGGCGTGGACGGTGAAGGAGATGCCCTTGACGGCTTCGATCTTGCCGTAGGCGACGTGCAGGTCCTCGACTTCGAGCAGCGGGGTCATGAGGCGTCTCCGGCGGCGTCGGTGGGGGCGTCGGTGGTGCCGAGGTAGGCGGCGATGACGCGTGCGTCGGCCTGGACGGTGCGGGGGGTGCCTTCGGTGAGCTTGCGGCCCTGGACGAGGACGGCGACGCGGTCGCAGAGGCTGAAGACGAACCGCATGTCGTGCTCGATGACGAGGACGGCGGTGCCGCGGTCGCGGACGGCGTGGACGAGTTGCTGGGTGGCGCGGGTCTCCTGGGGGTTCATGCCGGCGGTGGGTTCGTCGAGGAGGAGGAGTCCGGGCTCGCTGGCGAGGGCGCGGGCGATTTCGAGCTTGCGTTGTTCGCCGTAGGGGAGGTTGCGGGCGAGGTGGTCGCGTTTGGTGGCGAGCCCGGTGAAGTCGAGGAGTTCCAGGGCGCGTTGGGTGCTGTGGTGTTCGGCGCGGGTGAAGGCGGGGGTGCGCAGGAGGGCGGACCAGAGTCCTTCCCGGGTGCGGGTGTGGCGTCCTACGAGGACGTTTTCCAGGACGGTCATGTTGGCGAAGAGGCGGATGTTCTGGAAGGTGCGGGCGATGCCGGCCTGGGTGACGAGGTGGGGTTTGCGGGAGAGGCGGGTGCCTCGGTAGCTGATGGTGCCGTCGGTGGGGGTGTAGAGGCCGGTGAGGCAGTTGAAGAAGGTGGTTTTTCCGGCGCCGTTGGGGCCGATGAGGCCGACGATTTCGCCGGTGCGGACGGTGAGGTCGACGTTGCGGACGGCGGTGAGGCCGCCGAAGCGCATGGTGACGTCGGTGGCTCGGAGGAGGGTGTCGGCGGCGGGGGCCGGGGTGGGGGCGGTGGTGGGTGTGGTCATGGGGTCACGCCTTTGCCTGGGGGGTGCCGAGGGTGCCGGTGGGGTCGGTGTGGCCGTCCCGGACGGCGTCCGTGGGTGCCCCTGTGGCGCGGGGTCGGTCGGTGTCGTGGAATTCCAGGCGTTTGCGGCGGTCGGGGACGAGTCCTTCGGGGCGGTAGCGCATGAGGAGGACGAGGGCGAGCCCGAAGAGGAGGAGTTGGTAGTCCTGGAGGAAGTCGAGTTTGGCGGGGATGAGGAAGAGCAGGGCGGCGCCGACGAGCGGGCCGCTGAGGGTGCCCGTGCCGCCGAGGATGACGGCGGCGAGGAGGAAGGCGGAGTTGGGGGGTTGGGGGCCGGCGAACTGGAATTGTTCGGGGGTGGCGGTGGTTACTACGTGTGCATGGACGGTTCCGGCGAGTCCGGCGAGGGCGGCGCCGAGGGCGAAGGCGAGGAGGCGGAGGCGGAAGCTGTTGATGCCCATGGCGACGGCCGCGGTCTCGTCCTCGCGGATGGCGATCCAGGCGCGGCCGATGCGGGAGGCGGCGGCGCGTCGGAAGACGAGGACGACGAGGGCCGTGACGAGGATCATCAGCAGGTAGTAGTTGCCGTAGGGGGCGAGGGGGAGGCCGAGGAGGCGGTGGGGCTCGCCGAAGTTGAAGCCGAGGATCTCCAGATTGGGGATGTTCGGGATGCCCATGGCGCCGTTGGTGATGTCGGGGCCGGTGGTGCCGTTGAGGTTGAGCATGGCGATGCGGAAGATCTCGCCGAAGCCGAGGGTGACGATGGCGAGGTAGTCGCCGCGCAGGCGCAGGGTGGGTGCGCCGATGAGGACGCCGAAGACGAGTGCGGCGGCGGCGCCGGTGAGCAGGGCCGCCCAGAAGGGGAAGTGGAGGCCGAGGGCGGATTCGGGGGAGCCGGAGACGAGGGCGGCCGCGTAGGCGCCGACGCCGAGGAAGGCGACGTATCCGAGGTCGAGGAGTCCGGCGAGGCCGACGACGACGTTGAGGCCCAGGGCGACGGTGGCGAAGATCAGGATGTTGGCGCCGATGAGGGTGTACTGGTCGGTGTCCTGGGTGAACGGGAAGACCGCGGCGGCGAGGAAGGCCGTGCCGAGGGCGGTGCCGCGGTGCCGGTGGGTGAGCGCGGTGAGCCGGGCGAGGAGTCCGGCGCGGTGGAGGGCGGGGACGGCGAGGGCGACGAGCAGGAGGTAGCCGATGAAGGGGGCGCCGTCGTCGGTGTCGATGCCGTAGGTGAAGGCGAGCAGGACGCCGGCGGTGGCGGCGGCGATGGCCAGGTGTTCGCCCCAGGTGGGCAGGGGTCGCTCGGGGGGCCTCAGGGGGCCGGGGGTGAGGGCGGCGGTCAGGCGTTGTCGGAGGGTGGCGGGTGGCGGGCCGGTGGGGTGGTCGGGGGGTAGGGCGAGGGCGCCGAGCAGGGTGGCGAGGGCGGCGCCGCCGGCGAGGTAGCCGCCGGGTTCGAGGTTGATCAGGCCGCCGAGTTGGACGGCGATGGCGGTGAGGGTGAAGGCGGTGGCGGCGAAGGTGCCGAGGGCGGCGAGCAGGACGGGGGCGGTGCGGCCGGCGGGGGTGAGCCAGCGCAGGCCGGGCAGGCCGTGGGCGGAGGCGGCGAGGAGCAGGGTGAGGAGGGCGCCGGTGAGGGTGACGAGTTGGAGGCCGGCGGGCGAGCCGTAGTAGGTGAGGTCGCCGGGGAAGTCGTGGGTCCAGGTCCAGGCGAGGCCGGTGGTGGCGGCGGTGGCGAGGGCGCCGGTCGCGGTGGTGAGGCGGGCGGTGCGGGCGGGCAGGGGGAGGAGGCCCCGGGGGGCGGCGTTGGGGAGGGTGGTCATCGGTATCACGCCCGATCCGCGACGCGTTCGCCCAGGAGGCCCTGGGGCCGCAGGAGGAGTACGAGGATGAGGAGGACGAAGGCCCAGACGTCCTTCCAGGCGCCGCCGCCGAACTGCTCCATGCCGGGGAGGTGTTCGACGTAGGCGGTGGCGAGGGATTCGGCGATGCCGAGGACGAGGCCGCCGAGCATGGCGCCGTAGATGTTGCCGATGCCGCCGAGGACGGCGGCGGTGAAGGCCTTGAGGCCCATGAGGAAGCCCATGCGGAACTGCACCTCGCCGGTGCGCAGTCCGTAGGCGACGGCGGCGACGCCGGCGAAGGCGGCGCCGATGGCGAAGGCGAGGACGATGATGCGGTCGGTGTTGATGCCCATGAGGCGGGCGGTGTCGGGGTCTTGGGCGGTGGCCTGCATGGCGCGGCCGGTGCGGGTGCGGGCGACGTAGAGGCCGAGGGCGGTCATGCACAGGGGTGCGGCGATGAGGACGAAGAGGTCGCCGCGTTGGACGGTGGCGCCGAGGACGTCGAGGGCGTGGCCCTTGAACTGCGGGAAGACGCGGGCCTGTTTGCCGTCCGGGTACCACTTCCAGACGGCTTGTTGCAGGGCGATGGACAGGCCGATGGCGGTGATGAGGGGGGCGAGGCGGGGGGCGCGGCGGAGCGGGCGGTAGGCGAATCGTTCCGCCGCGACGGCGACGAGGACGGACACCGCGACGCCGCCGAGGAGCATGGCGGGCAGGGCGAGGGTGAGGGCGGTGCCGGTGGGGAGGGCGAGGTAGACGGTGAGGGCGCCGAATCCGCCGACCATGAAGATCTCGCCGTGGGCGAAGTTGATGAGTTGGACGATGCCGTAGACCATCGTGTACCCGATCGCGATGAGGCCGTACATCGCGCCGAGGATGAGTCCGTTGGCCAGCTGTTGCGGCAGTTCGGTCACCGCAGGGCCTCCGTGGGGTGGGAAGGTGTGCGTCTGCGTGGTGCCGGGGGCCGCGCCGGGGCGGGGAGGGGCCGGGCGCGGCCCGGTGGGGGCCGGTGCCGGTCGGTCAGCTCTTGTCGAACTTCTTGAATTCCGCGCTGAAGCGGGAGACCCAGGCGTTCTTCTCGACCTGGTAGGCGGTGATCATGGTGTTGGTGGTGTCGCCGTACGCGTCGAAGGCGAGGTGGCCGGTGACGCCGTCGAAGGTGACGGTGTTCATGGCGGCGGTGACCTTCTTGCGGGCGTCGTCGGGGAGTTTCCCGTTGTTGTCGGCGACGGCCTTCTTGACGGCCTGGACGAGGGCCCAGGTGGCGTCGTAGGTGGAGCCGCCGTACGCCTCGTAGGACTCCTTGAAGCCGGCGGCCTTGTAGTCGGCGATGAACTTCTTCGCGGAGGGGAGCTGTGCGACGGGTTTGCCGACGGAGGACGCGTAGTCGCCCTGGGCCCGCTTGTTGAGTTTGATGTAGTCGGCGCTGTACATGCCGTCGCCGCCCATGAGGGGGACGGTGACGCCGCCGTCCTTGAGCTGTTGGCTGAGCGGGCCGGAGGCGGGGTACTCGCCGCCGTAGAAGACCATGTCGGGGGCGGCGGTCTTGGCCTTGGAGACGACGGCCTTGAAGTCGCGGTCGTCGGGACTGATGTGGTCGGTGCCGACGACGGTGCCGCCGAGTTCGGTGAACTGGTCCTTGAAGGAGGAGACCAGCCCGGTGCCGTAGGTCTTCTGGTCGTCGATGACGTAGGCCGTCTTGGCCTTCATCTTTTCCCAGGCGTACTGCCCGTCGAAGGCGCCCTGCACTTCGTCGGTGGTGGCGGTGCGGAAGTAGGTGGGGAACTGGCGGGTGCGCTTGTTCTTCCTCCAGTCCTTGCCCTGGGTGAGGTCGGGGGTGGTGTTGGCGGGGGATATCAGGGTGACGCCGTTTTGCTGGGCGACCTGTTGCATGGACTGGGCGACGCCGGAGTTGAGCGGGCCGACGATGCCGAGGACGTCGGTGTCGCCGGCGAGTTTGGTGGCGTTCTGCTGGCCGACGTTGGGCAGCGCCTTGTCGTCGAGGGGTTCGAGCGCGAAGGTGACGCCGTTGACCTCGCCCGTTTTGTTGGCGATGTCGACGGCGAGTTGGGCGGAGTTGCGGATGCCGAGGCCGAGGGCGGAGAGTTCGCCGGTGGTCGGGGCGTCGAGGCCGATGACGACGCGGGTCTTCCCGTCGTCGGTGCCGTTGCCGTCGCCGCGGGATCCGCAGGCGGTGAGGGTGAGGGCGCCGGTGGTCAGTGCGGTGGTGAGGAAGAGCAAGGAACGGTGACGCACGATCAGTCCTTTCCTTGGCCGCGGCCACGGCTGACGCCTGGCCGGATCGCGCACCGGGCCGTACGGGGCGGGGCGGGGGGCGTGCGCGGAGCGCCCGGCGGCGCAGTGACTGGCGGTGAACTCTAGAGCGCGCCGCGGCTGGCCGGAACTGACCCTGTCGAGCTTGTGACGCTCTTGTTATGACCTTCTATGAGCGTTTTGCCGTCACGCTCCTTACCGAGTGAGTCGGCGGAGCGGAGGGTGAACTCGCACTTCTGGCGCGGAGTTGGGGCGGTGGCGGCGCCGTGGCGTCCGGGAACCGCAGGAAACGCCCGGGGGTGGATGTTCGGCCGGGCGACCGCCCGGCGTGCGCGTCACGCAGGGTGACGGGACGGCGGACGGCCCCGCCCCGGGAGTCCGGGACGGGGCCGTGACGGCCGGCGCCGGGGCGCCGGCCGGTTGGCTGGTATCCGACGTCAGGCGCGGTACATACCGGGGTCGGCGTCGCGCAGCAGGCAGGTCAGGCGGGCGCTGCAGACCCGCTTGCCGTCTTCGTCGGTGATGGTGACCTCGTAGGTGGTGGTGGACCGACCGCGGTGCACGGGGGTGGCCACGCCGGTGACCAGTCCGGAGCGGGCGCCGCGGTGGTGGGTGCAGTTGAGGTCGACGCCGACGGCCGCCTTGGTGGGGCCGCCGTGCAGCATCGCGCCCACGGAGCCGAGGGTCTCGGCCAGTACGGCGGAGGCGCCGCCGTGCAGCAGTCCGTAGGGCTGGGTGTTGCCCTCGACGGGCATGGTGCCGACGACGCGCTCGGGGGCGGCCTCGGTGACCCTAACGCTCATCCGCTCGCCCAGGTGTCCGGCGGAGAACAGGGTGGGCAGGTCGATCCCGATGCCGGCCCACTGATCGAGGATCTCCTGCGGGAACGTGGTCGTGCTCTGCTCACCCATGGACTGCTCCGTTTCGCTCGCCCTCGAACGCGCCCTTGATCGTCGCGGATCTGGGCCCGTTCCTATCAGGTCTTCGGGCGGGCACCCGTGGCGGGGTGCCCGTTGGCGGCCGGGCCGCGTGCCGTCCGGCCGGCGCTCAGCCCTCCCGCGCGGCCTCCAGCCGCACGACCACCGACTTCGAGGCCGGGGTGTTGCTGGTGTCCGCGGTGTGGTCCAGCGGCACCAGGACGTTGGTCTCCGGGTAGTAGGCGGCCGCGCAGCCGCGGGCGGTGGGGTAGTGCACCACCCGGAAGCCGGGGGCGCGCCGTTCGCTGCCGTCGGTCCACTCGCTGACCAGGTCCACGTAGGCGCCGTCGGCGAAGCCCAGTCGGCCGGCGTCGTCGGGGCTGACGAGGACGACCCGGCGGCCGTTCTTGATGCCGCGGTAGCGGTCGTCGAGGCCGTAGATGGTGGTGTTGTACTGGTCGTGGGAGCGCAGCGTCTGGAGCAGCAGCCGGCCTTCGGGGGCGGTGGGGTACTCCACGGGGGCGGCAGTGAAGTTGGCCTTCCCGGTGGCGGTGGGGAAGCTGCGGCTGTCCCGGGGGGCGTGCGGCAGGGCGAAGCCTCCGGGGTGGGCGACCTTGGCGTTGAAGTCCTCGAAGCCGGGGATGACGCGCGCGATCCGGTCGCGGATCGCGGCGTAGTCCTGCTCGAACGCCTCCCAGGGGGTGTTGCTGCCCTCGCCCAGGACGCGGCGGGCGAGGCGGGCGACGATGGCGGGCTCGGAGAGCAGTCGGGGGCCGGCGGGCTCCAGGCGGCCGCGGGAGGCGTGCACCATGCCCATGGAGTCCTCGACGGTCACGAACTGGTCGCCGCTCGCCTGGCGGTCGCGTTCGGTGCGGCCCAGGGTCGGCAGGATCAGGGCGCGGGCGCCGGTCACCGCGTGGGAGCGGTTGAGCTTGGTGGAGACGTGCACGGTGAGGCGGGCGCGACGGACGGCGGCTTCGGTGACGTCGGTGTCGGGGGTGGCGGAGACGAAGTTGCCGCCCATGGCGAAGAAGACCTTGGCGTGTCCGTCGCGCAGGGCGCGGATGGCGCGGACGACGTCGTAGCCGTGCTCACGGGGCGGGGCGAAGCCGAACTCCTCCTCCAGGGCGTCGAGGAAGGCCGGCGCGGGCCGTTCGAAGATGCCCATGGTGCGGTCGCCCTGGACGTTGCTGTGGCCCCGCACGGGGCAGACGCCGGCTCCGGGGCGGCCGATGTTGCCGCGCAGCAGGAGGAAGTTGACGACCTCCTGGATGGTGGGGACGGAGTGCTTGTGCTGGGTCAGGCCCATCGCCCAGCACACGATGGTGCGCTCGGAGGCGAGGACCATGGCGAGGGCGCGCTCGATCTCGTCGTGGGTGAGGCCGGTGGCGCGCAGCGTGTCGTCGGCGTCCTCGCCGGCGCGGGCCAGGGCCGCGAACTCCTCGAAGCCGTGGGTGTGTTCGCGCAGGAAGTCCTCGTCGAGGGCGCCGTCCGTCTCCAGGATGCGCCGGTTGAGGGCGCGGAAGAGGGCCTGGTCGCCGCCGAGCCGCACCTGGAGGAAGAGGTCGGTCAGGGCGGTGCCGCCGCCGGCCAGGCCGCGCGGGGTCTGGGGGTTCTTGAACCGCTCCAGGCCGGCCTCGGGCAGCGGGTTGATCGAGATGATCTTGGCGCCGCCGGCCTTGGCCTTCTCCAGCGCGGTGAGCATCCGGGGGTGGTTGGTGCCCGGGTTCTGGCCGGCGACGATGATCAGGTCGGCCTTGTAGAGGTCCTCCAGCAGGACGCTGCCCTTGCCGACGCCGAGGGTGTCGGTCAGTGCCGAGCCGGAGGACTCGTGGCACATGTTGGAGCAGTCGGGGAGGTTGTTGGTGCCGAACTCGCGGGCGAAGAGCTGGTAGAGGAAGGCGGCCTCGTTGCTGGTCCGGCCGGAGGTGTAGAAGACGGCCTCGTCGGGGGAGTCGAGGGCGGTGAGTTCCTCGGCGACGAGGTCGAAGGCGCGGTCCCAGGTGACCGGCTCGTAGCGCTCGGCGCCCTCGGCGAGGTACATGGGGTGGGTGAGGCGGCCCTGCTGGCCGAGCCAGTAGCCGCTGCGGGTGGCGAGGTCCGCGACCGGGTGGGCGGCGAAGAAGTCGGGGGTGACCCGCCGCAGGGTGGCTTCCTCGGCGACGGCCTTGGCGCCGTTCTCGCAGAATTCGGCGGCGTGCCGCTTGTCGCCCTCGGGCCAGGCGCAGCCGGGGCAGTCGAAGCCGTTCTTCTGGTTGACCCGCAGCAGGGTGAGGGCGGTGCGGCGCACGCCCATCTGCTGCTGGGAGATCTTCAGCGCGTGGGTGATGGCCGGGAGGCCGACCGCGGAGTGCTGGGGCGCGCTGACCTCGGGCGCGTCCTGGACCGGGTCCGAAGCGGGCGGCTTGCCTGCCATGGCGCTCTCCCTGGGGTCGTGTGCCGCGGCCGGACCGCCGGGTCGCGGCGGATCGTTGCCGTACACATCTGATTGGTGCGCCTCAGATCCTGTCATGGACGGGCCGGGGCGAGTAAGGGGACGGCGCGGCGGTGGGCGCGGCGCGACAGGGGGCCTGGGCGCTGCGCGCGGCGGTGCGTCGGCCCGGCGGATCCCGTCGCGGCGGGGATTGTCAGTGGACCGTGGCAGGATCGGGGGCGTGGCAGGAAAGGCAGCGAAGATGAGCGAAGCGACCGGCACCGAGGCGGCGGGCGGCCGTCCACGCCTGCTCCTGATGGACGGGCATTCCATGGCGTACCGGGCGTTCTTCGCCCTGCCCGTGGAGAATTTCACCACCGCGACCGGGCAACCGACCAACGCGATCTACGGCTTCGCGTCGATGCTCGCGAACACCCTGCGTGACGAGGCGCCCACGCACTTCGCGGTGGCGTTCGACGTCTCCCGCAAGACCTGGCGTTCCGAGGAGTTCCCCGAGTACAAGGCGAACCGCTCCAAGACGCCCGACGAGTTCAAGGGCCAGGTCGAGCTGATCGGCGAGCTCCTCGACGCGATGCACGTCAAGCGCTTCGCGGTGGACGGCTTCGAGGCCGACGACGTGATCGCCACGCTGGCCACCCAGGCCACCGCCCAGGGCTTCGAGGTCGCCATCGTCACCGGCGACCGCGACTCCTTCCAGCTGGTCTCCGAGGACGTCACGGTCCTCTACCCGACCAAGGGCGTCTCCGAGCTGACGCGCTTCACCCCCGAGAAGGTCGCCGAGAAGTACGGCCTGACCCCCGCCCAGTACCCGGACTTCGCGGCCCTGCGCGGCGACCCGTCGGACAACCTCCCGGGCATCCCGGGCGTCGGCGAGAAGACCGCCACGAAGTGGATCAACCAGTTCGGTTCGTTCGCCGAGCTGGTGGAGCGCGTCGGCGAGGTCAAGGGCAAGGCCGGGCAGAACCTCCGCGACCACCTGGAGTCGGTCAAGCTCAACCGCCGGCTGACCGAGATGGTCCGCGACGTCGAGCTGTCCTGCGGCCCCGCCGAGCTGACCCGCGCGCCCTACGACCGCGAGGCCCTCAAGGTCTTCCTCAACGCCCTGGAGATCCGTAACCAGGGCCTGCGGGACCGCCTCCTGGCCGTGGACCCGGGCGCCGCCGAGAACGCCGAGCCGGTCGAGCCGGCCGCCGGCGTCGAGGTGGACGGCACGGTCCTCGGCACCGGCCAACTCGCCCCGTGGCTGGCCGAGCACGGCACCACAGTGCTGGGCGTGGCCACCGTCGACGTGTGGACGCTGGGCAGCGGCAGCGTCGCCGAGGTGGCGCTGGCCACCGGGCACGGCCCGGCCGCCTGGTTCGACCCGTCCCAGCTGGACGAGGCCGACGAGCGGGCCTTCGCCGCCTGGAGCGCCGATGCGGCCCGCCCCAAGGTGATGCACAACGCCAAGGGCCTGATGCGGGTCTTCGGCGAGCACGGCTGGCGCATCGACGGCGTCGCCATGGACACCGCACTCGCCGCCTACCTGGTCAAGCCCGGCCGCCGCTCCTTCGCGCTGGACGCCCTCTCCATCGAGTACCTCGGTCGCGACCTCGCCCCGGCCGCCGCCGGCGACGGGCAGCTGGCGTTCGGCGCGGACGAGCAGGCCGAGGCGGAGGCCCTGATGGCACAGGCCCGCACGGTCTCGGACCTCGGGACGGCCTTCGCCGCGAAGCTGACCGAGGTCGGCGCCGCCGACCTGCTGCGCGACGTCGAGCTGCCCACCAGCGAGCTGCTCGCCCGGATGGAACGGGCCGGCATCGCCGCCGACCGCGGCTGGCTGGAGCGCATGGAGCAGCAGTTCGCGGGCGCCGTGCAGCAGGCCGTCAAGGAGGCGCACGCCGCCGCCGGCCACGAGTTCAACCTCGGCTCGCCCAAGCAGCTCCAGGAGGTCCTCTTCGGCGAGCTGGGCCTGCCCAAGACCAAGAAGACCAAGACCGGCTACACCACCGACGCCGACGCCCTGGCCTGGCTGGCCGGCCAGACGGACAACGAACTCCCGGTGATCATGCTCCGCCACCGGGAGCAGGCCAAGCTGCGCACCACGGTCGAGGGCCTGATCAAGACCGTCGCCGCGGACGGCCGGATCCACACCACCTTCAACCAGACCGTCGCCGCCACCGGCCGGCTGTCCTCCACCGACCCCAACCTGCAGAACATCCCGGTGCGGACGGACGAGGGCCGGGCGATCCGCCGCGGCTTCGTCGTCGGCGAGGGCTTCGAGTCGCTGCTGACCGCCGACTACAGCCAGATCGAGCTGCGGGTGATGGCGCACCTCTCCGAGGACGAGGGCCTGATCGAGGCGTTCACCTCCGGCGAGGACCTCCACACCACCGTCGCCTCGCAGGTCTTCTCGGTCGCCAAGACCGACGTCGACCCGGAGATGCGCCGCAAGATCAAGGCGATGTCGTACGGCCTGGCCTACGGACTCTCCGCGTTCGGGCTCTCCCAGCAGCTGGGCATCCAGCCCGACGAGGCCCGCAAGCTGATGGACACCTTCTTCGAGCGGTTCGGCGGGGTGCGCGACTACCTCCAGCGGGTCGTCGAGGAGGCCCGCGCCACCGGCTACACCGAGACGATCCTGGGCCGCCGCCGCTACCTGCCCGACCTCAACAGCGACAACCGCCAGCGCCGCGAGATGGCCGAGCGGATGGCGCTGAACGCCCCGATCCAGGGCACCGCCGCCGACATCGTCAAGATCGCGATGCTGCGGGTCGACGCCGCGCTGCGCACCGCGGAGCTGTCCTCCCGGATGCTGCTCCAGGTCCACGACGAAATCGTGGTCGAGGTGGCCCCCGGCGAGCGCGCCGCGGTCGAGGAGCTGGTCCGCAGGGAGATGGCCGCCGCCGTCGAACTCCGCGCCCCGCTCGACGTCTCGGTCGGCTCCGGCGAGGACTGGGAGTCGGCGGCGCACTGACCGCCGGGACGGGGCGTACGGTGCCCGCGCCGTACGCCCCTCTTCCCGGACCGCCGCGTCAGGCGGCCCCGGCGCCCGCCGGCCGCCCGGGCGCGGTCCCGTCCACCGCGGCACCGTTCCGCCGGGCCCTGCGGACCACCAGGCGGAAGGCCGCCGCACAGGCCAGCAGCCCCGGTGCGAGCCCGGCGCCCGCCCCGAAGAGCAGGTCCGGCAGGTAGTCGAACCACCCCACCGCCGCCCCGTGGACGGCGTACGCCCGCACCGTGCGGTAGCCGGCGCCCAGCAGCACCCCCAGGACGACCGGAGCGGCGAGCAACAGCCGCAGCCGCAGCGACAGTTCGGGAACCGCACGTCCCGCGCCGCCGTCGCCCGCCGCAGGACGCCGCCGCAGCGCCGTCCACAGGAACCACCCGATCCCCACCAACGCCAGCGCCGAGGTCCCGTACTGCACGTACATCGCCAGCGGACGGTCCCCCACCACCGTGTTGAGCGCGGGAACCAGCCGGGTGCCCCAGCGGCCGGGATGGGTGAAGGCGTCCCACACCACGTGGGACACCGAGCCGAGCACCGCCGACACCGCGAACCACCCCACCAGCGCCGCCCGTTCGCGCAGCGTCCGCGGCCGCCGTGCCCCGCCGCGGACGAACGCCCCGAGCCGCTCCCGCCCGGCCGGCGGCAGCAGCGCCGGCAGCGGCGCGCGCACCAGCCGCCAGCCGCCGACCAACACCGCGGTGAGCAGCACGTCCACCGTCACCACACCGACCGGGGCGTGGGTGACCGAACCGAACGCCATGCCCCCGGGAACCACGGTGCCGGCGTAGTACGTCACGTCCGGTGCGAACGAGCCGGCGACCAGCGCCGAGGCGACCAGGGGACCGCGCGCCGCGCCGGTGCGACGGACGAGCGGCAGGACCGCGGCGGCATGGCTCAGGGTGAACGGCATCTGCCCCTCCTCGATCGATTCGGATCATTATGTGGCCGATGGGAGTAGTAGCTGTGCGGCCCGAGTTGTCGTAGTGTCGCCGCAGCTGAGGCGCTGGGGAGCGCCCTACGGCGGCACGCACGAAGGGCCGGGGATCCGGCGCCGTGCGCGCGACAGTCGACACGGAGGGGACACCAGGTATGGCAGCCACATTCCGGCGGCGGCTCCACAGGGGAGCGGCCTCGACGGCGGTGGCAGCGGCGGCGCTGGCCGCGCTGACCGCCTCCCAGGCGCCCGGTGCCGCGGAACACCCGGCCGGTCGCGCCGACCGCAGCCCCGCGCCGCCCGCGGACACCCCCATCGACGGCGGTTCGTCGTTCTTCACCGACGCGCCACCCCGCAAGACCCCCACTCCACCGCACAGTTCCGGCCATCCCGGCGGCACCGGCACTCCGGTGCACGGCCCGTCCCAGGCCGGCATTCCGGCCACCGTTCTGGCCGCGTACAAGAAGGCCGAGTCCGAGCTCCGCGCCTCCGACCCCGGCTGCCGGCTGCCCTGGCAACTCCTCGCAGGCATCGGCGAGGTGGAGTCCGGCCACGCCCGGGGCGGCGCCGTCGACGCGGCGGGCACCACGCTCCGGCCGATCCTCGGACCCCAGCTCAACGGCAACGGCTTCGCCCTGATACCCGACACCGACCACGGTCGCTACGACGGTGACACCACCCACGACCGTGCCGTCGGGCCGATGCAGTTCATCCCCTCCACCTGGTCCCAAGGGGGTCCGGGCGGTACGGGCTGGGGCGCCGACGGCAACGGCGACGGCGTCAAGGACCCCAACAACGTCTTCGACGCCACCCTCGCCGCCGGCCGCTACCTCTGCGCCAACGGCCGCGACCTGTCGGTCCAGGCCGACCTGGACCGGGCCGTCCTCGGCTACAACGACTCCCGCGAGTACCTGCAACTGGTGCTGTCCTGGTACGGCTTCTACCAGAAGGGCACGTTCGAGGTCCCGGACGGCAAGGGCTCGCTGCCCGTACACCGCGGCGGCGGCACGGCCCACACCGGTGGCGGCACCGCGAAGGGCGACCGCGGCGGCGCGAAGGACGCCCCGACCGCCCCGGGCGGCACGGCCGGCCGGACGAAGCCCGACGGGTCGGCCGTCCCCGGCGGTCCGTCCGCACCCCACGGCTCCACCGGCCCCACCCACGGCGACGGCACCGGCACCCCCACGCCCGCCCCGAAGCCGACCCCGGACCCGAAGCCGACGCCCAAGCCCACCCCGACGCCCACGAAGCCCGCCCCGCTCACCGCCCTCGAAGCCGTCGGCGACGCGGACGGCAAGGCCCTCACCGCCACCGCGGGCACCGACTTCGCCACCGCGCCCCGGATCCGCGCCAAGGACGCCGACGGCAAACCGGTGGCTGGCGCGCGCATCCGCTTCACCCTCACCGGCACTACCGGCACCCGCTTCCCCGGCGGCGCCACCGAGGTCACCGTGACCACCGACAAGGACGGCCTGGCCACCGCCCCGACCCTGCACGCCGGTGACACGGCCGGCCCGTTCACCGTCCGCGCCACCGCCGTCGACCGCACCGTGCGCCCCGTCGACCTCGCCGGCACCGTCACCGCCAAGCCCGCGCCGAAGGCCGACGCGCTCGCCCGGACCTCCGACGAGGCGTTGACCACTACGGCCGGCGGCGCGTACGCCGACGACGCCGTCCGGATCAAGGCCACCTACCGGGGCAAGGTCGCCGCCGGGGCCGCGGTCACCGCCACCCTGATCACCGACGACCCGAAGAAGCCCGTCGAGAACGACCGCGGCCCCTACTTCAAGGACCCCAAGGCCACCGGCGCCGACAAGGACAAGCCGGTCCGCGCCCTCACCGGCCTCACCACCGACGCGGACGGCCTGCTCACCCTCCCGAAGATCTACACCGACACCCACGCCGGCACCTTCCGGCTCCGGCTGACCACCGCCGACGGCGCCGTGCTGATCGTCACCCTCACCGTCACGGCACCGGCCGCCGCCTCCTGACGGACCGGCCCCGGCCGCACCACCACCGGCACCACCACCGCCGCCCCGCCCGTTCACCGGGCGGGGCGGCGGTGAAACGTGTTCTCATCTCGACCGCCCGTTGCTACCGTGCCCCCGCCCTGACGCTGCATCAGTCCAGTTCCCCGGGAGGACGGCCATGCGCGCCCTGATAGCAGCCGCGGTCGGCCTGGCCGCGGCGCTCGCCCTCATCTTCACCGTCACCGCCATCGGCGCCCCCGAGGGCCGGACCTCCCCCAAGCCGCTGTTGACCACCGTCCCTGCACACCCCTGAGGGAGGGCCGCCACCGCCATGCGCCGAACCCCGCCCGGCAAAGGGGCGCACCCGTCAAAGCCGCCGAGAGGGATGCGCCGCACCGCGAGCCTCGTCCTGCTCGGCCTCGCCGCCTTCTTCACCGCCCTGTCTCCGCTGATGCGGTGGTACGCCTTCCCCCGCCTCGCCAAGATCCCGCCCAGCCAGTACCAGGACATGGTGCTGGAGGCCCGCCCCGCCACCCTCCTCGACTACGGCACCATGAAGGCCCGGCAGGTTCCCAAGGTCACCATCGTGCAGACCCTCAAGGGCAACGTCGCCGAGGCCCACCGGGTCGAAGCCGGCACCGGCCGCGACGTCGTGGTCTGGGACGCGCTCTCCTACGTGGCCGGGCCCGACGGCAAGATGGTCTCCGAGATCCCCGAGCGCTACGTCTTCGACGCGCACTCCCAGGATCCGGTCCACGCCGCCGGCGAGATGGTCGACGGCGACCCCGTGCGCCGGTCCGGCATCGAGTTCAAGTGGCCGTTCCTCACCGAGAAGCGCGACTACTCCTACTTCGACCCGCAGACCCGCACCTCCGCCCCCATCCACTACAAGGGGACCCGGACCTTCCACGGCCTCCAGGTCTACTACTTCGAGCAGACCATCCCCTGGACCAAGGTCCCGCTCCCCAAGAAGATGCCGGTCAAGGGCATCACCCCGCAGGCCGTCGAGAAGATGGGCACCACCCGCTGGTACTCCACCACGCGGATGTTCTGGGTCGACCCGGTCACCGGAGCCCCGGTCAACGGCGAGGAGATCCACAAGGAAGAGCTGCGCGGCGGCCAACTGCTGCCCGGCGGCGGCAAGGTCACCGCCTTCGCCGGTCACGTCAAGATGCGCGCCGACTACGTCGACGCCACGCTGTCCCTCGTCACGTCCCAGCGCACCCTCGTCCTGCTGCTCACCAGCTACCTCCCCTGGGGCTTCCTGGGCCTGGGCGCCGTCCTCCTCGCCGTCAGCCTGCACCTGGAGGCCCGCGGCCGACGGCCCCGCCCCGACCCCGCGCCACCGGCGACCGAGGGCGTTGTCAGTGGTGCGTCGTAGCGTGGAGACATGACGCCGACGAACCGACCGCACCGCCCCCGAACGCCCTGTGCCGAAAGGGAGTTGACGCGCCCCGCAGCTCGGAGAGGGCGGGGCGCACGAGACCGTCCGCCGCGCAGCGGGGCCGCCCCGCCCGGCGGGCCCTCACCCCCGCCGCAGCCGCGCCGAGGTGTGCCGGGTCGCCTCGGCCGTCGACGGGTCCTCCGGCCAGGGATGCTTGGGGTAGCGGCCGCGCAACTCCGCCCGGACGGACCGGTAGCCGTCCCGCCAGAAGGAGGCCAGGTCCGCCGTGACCGCCGCCGCCCGCCCGGCCGGGGACAGCAGGTGCACCAACACCGGCACCCGCCCGCCCGCCACCCGCGGCGACTCCCGCAGCCCGAACAACTCCTGCAACTTGACGGCCAGTACGGGCTGCTCGCCCTCGTAGTCCACACGGACCCGGGACCCGCTCGGCACCTCGATCCGCTCCGGCGCCAGCTCCTCGAAGCGCACCGCCTCACCGGTCGCCCACGGCAGCAGCCGGGGCAGCGCCTGGCCCGCGTCCACCCGCGCCAGGTCGGCCCGCCGCCGCGCCCGCCCCAACTCCGGCCCCAGCCAGTCCTCGACGCGCTCCAGCAGCGCCGCGTCCGACACGTCCGGCCACGGCGCGCCCAGCTCCCGGTGCAAGAAGGCCATCCGCTGCCGCACCGCGGTCGCCCCGGCCGTCCACCGCAGCAGCCCGAGCCCCTCCCGCCGCAGACCGTCGACGACCGCGTCCCGCAGCAGCGCCGGATCCGGCGTGGTCAACGGCCGGGCCGTCAACTCGATCGCGCCCAGCCGGGACACCTGCCGGGCCACCACCTCCCCGTCCGCCCAGTGCACTTCCTCCCCGGCGGCGTACAGCGCCCCCGCCGCGGCGCGGGCGGTCTCCTCGTCGAGCACCGCCGCGAGCCGGATCCGCGCGGACGCCGCGGTGACCGGCCGGTCCGCCACCGCGACCGCCAGCCAAGGGGCGTCCCGCAGTCGCGACCCGTCCCCGTCCCGGCCCCCGGCCAGCTCGGCGCCGGTCCCGGACGCCATCAGGTAGCCACCGGCGCCGCGCGCCCGGGCCACCCGCTCGGGGAAGGCCAGCGCCGCGATCAGTCCCGCCACCGCGTCGTCGGACCCGGTGCCCCCGGCGGTCGGCTGCGGTCGCTCGCCGTCCTCCCGCGCGGGTCCCGTGTCGGTCGTCGCGAGCCGTCGCGTCTCCTGCCGCCACCGCGCCGCGTAGGCGTCACCGCCCCGGCGCGCGGTGCGCCACGCGGCCGCCAGGTCGTCCCCGTAGGACCGCGGCGGCTCCTCGCTGAGCAGCGCCACCACCTCCGCCGCGCGCCGTGCGCCGACCTCGGCCGCGCCGTCCACCAGCGCGCGGGCCAGCCGCGGGTGCAGCCCGAGCCGCGCCATCCGCACGCCCCGTCCGGTGGACCGGCCCGCGCCGTCCACCGCGCCGATCGCCGCCAGCACCTCCTGGGCCGCGGCCAGCGCCCCGCCCGGCGGCGCGTCGAGCAGCGCCAGCCCGCTCGCCGTCGGATCGCCCCAACAGGCCACCTGGAGGGCGAACGCCGTCAGGTCGGCGACCTTGATCTCCGGGTCCGGGAAGCGCGGCAGCCGCGCGTCCTCCGCCTCGGCCCAGCAGCGGTAGACCACCCCGGGCTCCTGCCGCCCGGCGCGTCCGGCCCGCTGCCGCCCGGCCGCCCGCGAGGCCCGCACGGTCGCCAGCGCACTGAGCCCGCGCGCATGGTCCCGCCGCGGCACCCGCGCCAGCCCGCTGTCCACCACGGTCCGGACCCCCGGCACGGTCAGACTCGACTCCGCCACGGAGGTCGCCAGGACCACCCGACGCACCCCGTCCCCTCCGGCCAACACCGCGTCCTGCACCTCGGCCGGCGCCCGCCCGTGCACCTGGAGCACCTCGGCGTCCACCCCGGCCAGCTGCCCCGAGACCCGCGCGATCTCCCCGACGCCGGGCAGGAAGCACAGCACGTCACCGCTCCGCTCGTGCAGCGCCCGCCGCACCACGGCGGCGACGTGCGCCAGCAGTGCCGGATCCACCCGCATCCCGTGTGCCGGCGCGACCGGCCGCTCCGGCGGCGCCCACACGATGTCCACGGGGTAGGAGATCCCGTCCGCCGCCACCACGGGCGCCGGCTCCCCGTCGCCGCCCAGCAGCCGCGCCCACCCCTCGGCGTCCGTCGTCGCGGAGGCCGCCAGCAACTGCAACTCCGGACGCAGCGTCGCCCGGACGTCCAGCAGGAAGGCCGCACAGGTGTCGGCGTCCAGATGCCGCTCGTGGCACTCGTCCAGCACCACGACGTCCACCCCGGCCAGCTCCGGATCGCGCTGCAGCCGTTGCAGCAGCACCCCGGTGGTCACCACTTCCACCGCCGTGCGGGGCCCGACCCGCCGCTCGCCGCGCACCGTGAAGCCCACGCGGTCGCCCACCCGCTCGCCGAGCAGCCACGCCATCCGCCGGGCCGCGGCGCGGGCCGCGATCCGGCGCGGCTCGGCGACGACGACCCGCCGCCGTGGCCCCGCACCGGTCAGCCCGGCGAGTTCCAGCGGCACGAGGGTCGTCTTGCCGGTGCCGGGCGGCGCGCACAGCACCGCGGCACCGGCGGTGTCGAGGGCGCTGCGCAGCGCGGGCAGCGCGCTGCGGACGGGCAGCTGGGCGAGGGCGGCACCGGGCGTGCCCGCGGCCGGAGAAGGGGGGAGGCTCACCGTTCCAGTCTGCCGCCCGGCAGGAGGGCGCCGGCTGGCCGCCCCACTGCGCTGCGGCCCGGCCCCTACGCCCGGTCCGCCGTGCAGACGAAGATCGCCGTCCCCGGAATCAGCTGCCCGCGCAGCGGCGACCAGCCGCCCCACTCCTGGGCGTTCCAGTCCGGCCACTCGGGTTCGACGAGGTCCACCAGCCGGAAGCCGGCGGCCACCACGTCCCGCACCCGGTCACCGACCGTGCGGTGGTGCTCCACGTACACCGCCCGCCCGTCGTCGCCCTGCTCGACGTAGGGCGTGCGGTCGAAGTAGGAGGCCGCCACCGACAGGCCCTCCGGCCCCGGCTCGTCCGGGAACGCCCAGCGGATCGGATGGGTCACCGAGAACACGAACCGCCCGCCCGGCCGCAGCACCCGCCGGACCTCGCGCAGCACCCCCACCGGATCGGCGACGAACGGCAGCGCCCCGTAGGCGGAGCACGCCAGGTCGAAGCTGGCGTCGCGGAACGGCAGGGCGCCCGCGTCCGCCTGCACGAGGTCGAGCGGGCCACCGGTGTCGTCGCCGGCGATCCGCAGCGCGTGCTGGAGCTGCCGGTGGGAGAGGTCCAGGGCCACCGGCAGCGCTCCCTGCGCCGCCAACCAGCGGGAACACTGCGCCGCCCCGGCACCGATCTCCAGGACCCGCCGGCCCTTCAGCTCTGCGGCCGGCCCCAGCAGTGCGGCGTCCGCTTCGTCGAGCCCCTCCGGGCCCCATACGAAACGGTCGTCCCCGAGGAAGCCGCCGTGTTCCCTTTGGTAGTCGTCCGCGTTGCGGTCCCACCAGCCTCGGCTGGCCCGGCTGCTCTCGGCGTCCGAGGCGTCACGGCGGGTCGCCTCCGGCTCGTCGTCCTTCGCGTATTGGCTCATCGCGCCCGTCGTCGTAGTCTTCGCTGTGCTTGTCGCAGCGGGGGACTGTGAGGTCGTACGACCTCGCGGAACATCGCGTGCGCCGGTTATAGGGCGTTCTCTCCCTGGTGTGCGCCTTTCGCGCATTGACCCTGTCCGGCTGCCCCCGTATGCTACAAGTTGCGCTGCGGGCCTGCGTGCCTCGGACGGAGTAGGCCGCGCTCGCATCTGTATGAATGTCCCCTCGGTTTTGAGGCGCTTCAGGTTGCTCCGTTTGCGGGGCCTCCGGAGGATGCGCCTTAGACGCTGTCCGGTCTGATGCAGATGGCGATACGGGCTCTCGGCGTAGCAGTACCTACGACTTCAATGTCCGTACCGGAGCCCTTTCCCACATGACGAGCAGCACCGAGACCACCGCCACCACCCCGCAGGTTGCGGTCAACGACATCGGTAACGAGGAAGCTTTCCTCGCCGCGATCGACGAGACGATCAAGTACTTCAACGACGGCGACATCGTCGACGGCGTCATCGTGAAGGTCGACCGGGACGAGGTCCTGCTCGACATCGGTTACAAGACCGAAGGCGTCATCCCGAGCCGTGAGCTCTCGATCAAGCACGACGTCGACCCCAATGAGGTCGTCGCCGTCGGTGACGAGATCGAGGCCCTCGTCCTCCAGAAGGAGGACAAGGAAGGCCGCCTGATCCTCTCGAAGAAGCGCGCCCAGTACGAGCGTGCCTGGGGCACCATCGAGAAGATCAAGGAAGAGGACGGGATCGTCACCGGTACCGTCATCGAGGTCGTCAAGGGTGGTCTCATCCTCGACATCGGCCTCCGCGGCTTCCTCCCGGCCTCCCTGGTCGAGATGCGCCGTGTCCGCGACCTTCAGCCCTACGTGGGCAAGGAGCTCGAGGCCAAGATCATCGAGCTGGACAAGAACCGCAACAACGTGGTCCTGTCCCGCCGTGCCTGGCTGGAGCAGACCCAGAGCGAGGTCCGCCAGACCTTCCTCACCACCCTCCAGAAGGGTCAGGTGCGCTCCGGCGTCGTCTCCTCCATCGTCAACTTCGGTGCCTTCGTGGACCTGGGTGGCGTCGACGGTCTCGTCCACGTCTCCGAGCTGTCCTGGAAGCACATCGACCACCCCTCCGAGGTCGTCGAGGTCGGCCAGGAGGTCACGGTCGAGGTCCTGGACGTCGACATGGACCGCGAGCGCGTCTCCCTGTCGCTCAAGGCGACCCAGGAAGACCCGTGGCAGCAGTTCGCCCGCACCCACCAGATCGGCCAGGTCGTGCCCGGCAAGGTCACGAAGCTGGTGCCGTTCGGTGCGTTCGTCCGCGTGGACGAGGGCATCGAGGGTCTGGTCCACATCTCCGAGCTGGCCGAGCGCCACGTGGAGATCCCGGAGCAGGTCGTCCAGGTCAACGACGAGATCTTCGTCAAGGTCATCGACATCGACCTCGAGCGTCGTCGCATCAGCCTCTCGCTGAAGCAGGCCAACGAGTCCTTCGGTGCCGACCCGTCGGCGGTCGAGTTCGACCCGACCCTGTACGGCATGGCCGCGTCCTACGACGACCAGGGCAACTACATCTACCCCGAGGGCTTCGACCCCGAGACCAACGACTGGCTCGAGGGCTACGAGACGCAGCGCGAGGCCTGGGAGAACCAGTACGCCGAGGCTCAGCAGCGCTTCGAGCAGCACCAGGCCCAGGTCATCAAGTCCCGCGAGGCCGACGAGCAGGCTGCGGCCGAGGGTGCTGCCGCTCCGGCGGCCGGCAGCCAGGGCGGCGGCGGCAACGTCTCCGGTGGCTCGTACTCCTCGGAGTCGGCGGACAACTCCGGCGCCCTGGCGTCGGACGAGGCCCTTGCCGCGCTCCGCGAGAAGCTGGCCGGCGGCCAGAGCTGAACGGTTCCCACCGTCAGCGCTAGCCGGTTGAGGTAGCTGAAGACGTGAGGCCCGCTCCCTTCGGGGGGCGGGCCTTCGTCATGCCGTGGGGCGCCGGCCCGGGAGGTCCGGGGGCCGTTGGGGCGCGCGGTGGTTGCGGCCGAGGTGCTCGTCAGCCGACCGGGATTCCGGGGTTGGCGGTGCCCCGGCCGCCGGTGACCGTGTTGTCGCCCGCGATGGTGACCGGGCAGTCGCCCGCCCGGTAGTTGGTGATGTTGAAGCCGTAACGGCCCGAGCCGGTGGCGCCGCTCAGATCGGACCGGTTGCCGCGGAAGACCGCGCCGCACCCCCAGCCCGGTTGTTGGGTGTGGGTCTCGTAGCCGTTGTTCGTGGTGTGGATGCCGGTGTTGTCCTCGACGAGGACCCCGTTGCCCTTGATGTCCACCCAGGAGTCGTCGAAGTTGGCGCCGGTCAGGCCGCTGCCGTCGAAGGTGTTCCCGATGAGCTTGGCGCCGGTCGTGCCCTCCTTGATGTCGACGTTCTCGCCGCCGATGCCGGGGCCGATGGTGTTGTTCAGGACCTGCACGTTGTCGCTCTTGTCGTCCGTGCCGCCCGTGCTGCCCACGTAGACGCCCTCGCCCATCCCCCGACCGTCCTTGCCGGTGTCGCGGATGGTGGAGTTCCGGATGATCCCGTCCTTGCTGGACGAGCGGAAGTGCACGCCCTCCATGGTCAGGTCCTGGACGGTGACCGCGTCGAGCACCACGCCGTTCGCGGCGTCCGTCACGATGCCCTTCTGGCCGCCGGTGACGGTGAGCCCCTGCACGGTCCAGTACGACGCCCCGTCCAGGTGGAGTCCGTAGCCGCCGCTCGCCGTGAGCACGGCCTTCGACGAGCCGGTGAGCGTGATCCGGGAGGTGGCGCTGCCGGTGGTGGAGGCCGCGAAGTTGCCGCGGTAGGTGCCGTCGGCGAGCCGGATGGTGTCCCCGGGGCGGGCGGCGGCCAGTGCGCTCTTGAGCTGCGCCGCGGTCGAGACGTCGACCGCGCGGGAGAGGGAGGGGGCCGAGGAGACAGCGCTGAGGGTGGGGGCGGGTGCGCCCTGGGCGGTGGTGGTGAGGGCGCAGGTGGCGGCCAGGAGCGCGGTGGTGGCAAGGGTGATGAGGGGGCCGGTACGCATTCAACTGCCTTTCCGTATATGAACGTTGGGCGGCAATGTGAATCGCTGGAGCGGTGGTGAAGCTAGAGGTCCGGACCAAGGAGCGTCAAGAGGCAGCACGGGGATGCGCGGGGCGAGCCGGCGGGGGCGTGGGGTTCAGCGACGTGAACGGGTGGCGTGGCGCGGTGGAGTGCCGGGCGGTGTGGGACGGGAGATGAGGGAGTGGGGCTGGGGGCGTGGGGCTGGCCCGGGCCTCCGGAACCGGAGAGCGGAAGGCCGGGGCGGGAATGCCCGGGGGTGTCCGGGGTGTTCTTGCTCATGGACACGAGGAGGAGCGGTCACTGTGTTGGATCCCCAGGGGTTGTACGAATGGGAGCCGAGCGGGCTCGCGGCGGTCGAGGCGATCACTGCCAGGGATTCCGCCGGCCTGGTGCTGCTGTACCACTTCGACGGCTACATCGACGCCGGTGAGACCGGCGACCAGATCGTGGAGAGGCTGTTGGACGGCCTGCCGCACCGGGTGGTGGCCCGGTTCGACCACGACCGGTTGGTCGACTACCGGGCGCGCCGCCCGCTGCTCACCTTCGAACGGCACCGTTGGACCGCGTACGAGACGCCGCGCATCGAACTCCACCTGGTCGAGGACGCCACCGGTGCCCCCTTCCTGCTGCTGTCCGGGCCCGAACCGGACGTGGAGTGGGAGCGGTTCGCGGCGGCGGTCCGGCAGATGGTGGAGCGGCTGGGCGTCCGGCTGTCGGTCAACTTCCACGGCATTCCGATGGGCGTCCCGCACACCCGGCCCGTGGGGCTGACCCCGCACGGCAACCGCACGGACCTGATGCCCGGGCACAGCAGCTTCTTCGACGAGGCCCAGGTGCCCGGCAGCGCCGAGTCCCTCATCGAATTCCGGCTGGAAGAGGCCGGGCACGACGTCCTGGGCGTGGCGGCGCACGTTCCGCACTACATCGCCCGGTCCGCGTATCCGGACGCCGCGCTCACCGCCCTGGAGGCGGTGACGGCCGCCACCGGGCTGGTGCTGCCGAGCGCCGCGCACGCACTGCGCACGGAGGCGCTGCGCACGCAGGAGGAGATCGAGCGGCAGATCTCCGAGGGCGACGAGGAACTGGTCGCCCTGGTCAGTGGCCTTGAGCACCAGTACGACGCGGTGGCCGGGGCCGAGACCCGGGGCAGCCTCGTGGCCGAGCCCGTGGAACTCCCGTCGGCTGACGAGATCGGCCGCGAGTTCGAACGCTTCTTGGCGGAACGCGAGGCCGAGGGCGGCGGGGCGTGAGCTGAGGCGGATGCCGTGAGTGTGGTTTAGGGAGAGGGTGCGGTCGGTCGTGGGGTGGTAACTGTCGCTCGGAGGGCGCCGGTTGGTTTCCGCCGCACCGAGCGGTCGGCGGTTTTCCGCTCCCCTCCCCGTATGCGGTGGGATGCGGTCCTGTTGGTGGGAGGCGAGGTTCCCCCCCCGTGCGCGGGGCGCCGCCCGGACGTCCCGCTCGTGGTGCCGGCCGTATAGCGTGGGGCCATGGTGAAGGTGGGGCTGACCGGCGGGATCGGTGCCGGCAAGAGTGCAGTGTCGCGGTTGCTGGCGTCGTACGGCGCGGTGATCGTGGATGCGGACAAGATCGCACGCGAGGTCGTCGAGCCGGACACACCCGGACTCGCGGCGGTGGTCGCCGAGTTCGGGAAGGACGTCCTTACGCCGGACGGCACCCTGGACCGGCCCAAGCTGGGTGCGCTGGTCTTCTCCGACCCCGAGAAGCTGAAGGCGCTCAACGCGATCGTGCACCCGCTCGTCGGCGCGCGGTCCGCCGAACTCGAAGCGTCGGCCGGGCCGGACGCCGTGGTGGTGCACGACGTGCCACTGCTGACGGAGAACGGCCTCGCCCCGCTCTACGACCTGGTGGTGGTCGTCGACGCGACGCCCGAGACGCAGTTGGACCGGCTGGTGCGGCTGCGCGGCATGACCCCGGACGAGGCGGCACAGCGAATGGCCGCGCAGGCCAGCCGCACGGACCGGCTGGCCGTCGCCGACCTGGTGATCGACAACGACGGGCCGTTGGAGGCGCTGGAGCCGCAGGTCCGCGAGGTGTGGGAGCGCCTGCGGGGCGCCTGAGGTCGGACGATAGCCTCACCGCCATGACAACTACCGAGCTTGATCCCAAGTCCCCGGCCACCGGCCCCGAATCGGCTGCCGGGGCCCCCGGTCCGGCAGCCGATCCCGCTCCCGCGTCGTTCGTGGTGAACGTCCCCGGCCTCGCGGACGCCGACCTGGAGCCGGAGCCCCACGACCCCGAACAGATCGTCTCCGGGGACCCGGTGGTGACGGGCAAGGTGCTGTGGGAATCACCGGACGGTCGCCAGATCCGGGGCATCTGGCAGATCACACCGGGCGTGGTGACGGACACCGAGGCGAACGAACTCTTCGTGGTCGTCAGCGGACGGGCCACCATCGAGGTCGAGGGCGGCCAGGTCCTGGAGGTGGGACCGGGCGACGCCTGCGTCCTGCGCGAGGGCGACCGCACGCGGTGGACGGTGCACGAGACGCTGCGCAAGGCGTACCACATCAGCCTCTAGCGGTGGTGCATCGGCGTCAGCGTGAGGGGCTGACGTCGGTGTGGGACGCGCCATGGATGGCTGGGCGCCCCGGCGGGACGAGTCCGCCGGACCGGGGAATGCGGCAACGGACCCAAGTGTTAACGACGTCGTTGTTGCACCGCACAGAACGCCGTACGGAGCATGGTCCTTGGTGGCCAGCCCGGCGACACCCGGAGAGGAGACGGCCCGTGCACCAGCGCAGTCCCGAGACGAACGTCATCGACTACCGTGCCGCGGAGCAACTGCTGACCGCCCGCGACCCGCGCGGCGCGATCCGGTTGCTGGATTCCGTCATCACCGCACACCCCGAGAACACCGCCGCGCGCCTGCTGCGCGCTCGCGCCTTCTTTCTCTCCGCCCAACTCCGCCCCGCGGAGCTGGAGTTCCAGATCGTGCTGGAACGCGAACCGGACAACGCCTTCGCCCACTTCGCCCTCGGCCGCACCTTGGAGCGCGCCAGCCGGCCCGACGAGGCCCTGCGCCACTTCCGCCTGGCCGCGGCTCTGGAACCGCGCCCGGAGTTCCTCCGTGCCGCACGGTTCGCCCAGGAGCCGGTCGATGGCGGTCACGCGAGTGGTCCGGACGACGCCGTCGGGGAGTCCTAGTCCTCGTCCTCGTTGGACGTGTGGGTCGTCCGTCGGGTGGTGACGGCCGGGGCGGTCGCGCTCGCTGTGGCTACGGTCTGGAGTCGCGCCGCCGCCCGGCCGGCGTGCGTATCTCGTTGCGACCGTGATCGGGTTCGTAGGGCGGGATGTTCCTGCCGGGTTGGTAGTGCGGCCCCTGATGGATGTGCCGGATCACCATGCCGAGGTCGGTCAGTGCCACTGCGGCCAATGCGGCGCAGGCGGCCGCCCACTGCGGCCGGCCGGCCATGACGAACGCCACGGTGCCGGCGACGGCCCACAGCAGCCCCCACAGCGCCAACCCGCACCGCATCCGTAGCGGACTGCGTGCGTGCAGCGGCTCATCACCCGAGCGCATCGCCAATCATCTCCTCTCTCCAGCATCCTCCTGATCGCTACGTGCGTCACGTGCCTGATCGCCGCCCTCCTGCCCGGGTGGCCGCTCCCGGCACGCTGTCTCTCTGCGCCTGGCCGGCCCTGGCGGGACTGCCGCGTCGGGTGGGTCTGGCAGGTCTGACGGGTGTCGTGGGTATGGCGGATTCCTTGGGGTGCGGTTCGGGCGCTTTCTCCTTCGGCGTGTGGGCGCCGTCGTGCGCGGCTCCGATGTGCACGGACTCCCGCGGCGGGGGTTTCCGGCTCGTCGTGGGAGGGGTCGTCGGCCCTCGGAGCGGCGGCGGGGTGCTTCCGCGGTGTGGATCGCCTGCCGGGTGGGTGTTGAGCCATGAGAGTCCGCCGATGTCGAGCTGTGAGCGGGCTCGGGTCACCGCGACGTAGGCCAGGCGGGCCTCGTCGAGATCGATCGGGCCGGGCAGGGGTGCGCCGTCCTCGTCGCGCTCGTCGAGGTCATCGGGCCCGGTGAAGTCGTCCGCGATGCGTACGCTCGCCCACTCGCGGCCCTTCGCCCGGTGTGCCGTGGACACTGTGACCTGCGCGGACCGCTCGGGCGAGAGCTGCTCCATGGCACGGAGCACCGCGTCCGGCCCGTGGTCGTCGACGAGCTCCACCAGGGGCAGCAGATCGCGGCCGGCGGGATCGCACTCCGCGTACTCGCGGAGTTCGGACCAGGTCTCGAAGAGCACCAGCTCGGGGTGAGCGGTGCGGCGCCCTGAGGCGAGGTCGTGCGCGGCGCGGGCCAGGGCGCTCAGCGTCTCTCCGCCCCCGGCGAGGGCGACCCGCAGGTTCGCCTCCAGTTGCCGTATCACTTCGATCATGGCGCCCACGTTCGTGCGGCACAAGATCGCTTCGGGTGCGGGGAGGCGGCACAACTCGGTCTTCTGCCGGGCCGACCCCGTGAGACGGATGGGCGCGCCGACGATCGTCAGCCAGCGGTTGGCCTCGGCCGCGAGGGCGGGACCGAACCGGAAGGACCGGGTGAGGCCGAGGTGCGTGCCGTCGAAGCCGGTCATCACGTCGCGAGCGCCGCGCCAGCCGTAGATGGCCTGTGCCGAATCCCCGACGAGGACCAGCTGCGCGTGATCGCGCTGTGCGGTGAGGACCTGCTCGACGACCGGATTGGTGTCCTGCGCCTCGTCGAGGAGGAGGAAGTCCGCGGGGATGACGGGGGCGCTCAGGGCCCACATCTTGAGGTAGTGGTCGTGCTCGAAGCGGACCACGCCGTGGTCCGGTCGCTGGAGATCGGCCCATGCCTTGCGGGCGTACGGCAGGACGTGGCCGGCGAGTTGGGCGTGCAGCGGCTCGCACTCGGCGCCGCGCAGTGGCGGGACGTGGTGGTGGGCGATCTCGGCGTCGGCGGACTGGCAGAAGCGGGCGACGGTCCGCAGGACGGCGTAGGAGAGGGCCCTGTTGTCGACCTTGCGGGGGCCGATGCGTAAGCACGTCCCGTCGTCGATCCCGAGGGCGGCACCGGTGCGCCAGCCTGCCCGGCGCGGGGCGTTGAGCCGGGCTCGGTAGTGCCGGCCGACCGCGCCGTACGCGAGGGCGTGGGCGGTCCCGCAGCGCACCTCGGCGGGGAAGGTCCGGGCGGCGTGGTGGGCGACGGCGCGGTTGAAGGCGAGGTAGCGGCCGGTGCGGCGCTGTCGGCGGGCGACGTGCGCCAGCATCGCCAGGGTCGTCGTCTTGCCGGTGCCGGCGCCGGCCTGGATCACGAGGTGGGCGCCGGTCGGTAGGGCTTCGGCGGCGGCGGTCTGTTCGGAGGTCGGGGCGTGCATGGGGGCTCCTGGTGGGTGGGGACTGCCGGATGGTGTCGGGATCAGTGGTGGCCGGTGCGGTGCGCGCCACCGCGAGCGGCTTCGTCACTGAATGTAATCGAATCGCGCTGGCGGTGGGTGCGGTGCGCCAGGGCTGTGGATAACTTCTTCGGGAGTTTCCCCATGCCCTGCGTGGAGTGCCGTCCGGGGTGAATATTTGCTGGTCAGGAGATCTATGTGAGGTGTGGAGGGGTGGGGTGTGGTGCGGCGCTCGCGCTTCGCGGGCGGCTGCGGGTGGGGGGATTGTCAGTGGTCTCTGCTTTCCTCGACATCACGCAGAGCCGCGACGACGCAAGCGGCGCGGACGGCCGAGACGGACGACGGGAACGGGCGGGGGAGCAGCGGGACGGCCAGGCAGGGGAGCGCGCCGCAGCCGGTTGCGAGCGTCGCGGCGCCGCAGGACGACGGGGGAGGACGACATGACGGCGACCGTAGACTCGCAGGTCGGGGAAGCAGCAGAACGAGGCCGGGCGCGACGGGCCCGGTGGGCGCCGGGACCGGCGCGGAAGGACCCGAGGACAGGGGATGGCATGGCGAGCTGGCAGGAGGCACCCACCGGGGCGCCCCGGCCGTCGACCGTCCCTGCCGCCGGTGCGCCCAGAGCGGTCGCGGTGCCCGAGGGGGGAGCCGGCCACCCGGCCGTGACCGTCGAGGGCTGTGCCGCCGTCTTCCTGCCCGCCAGCCCACCGCGCGCGGGGACGGTCGCCTTCTGGCGACCGGACGGCGGGCCGCTCCCCGATGCCGTGGCCGGAGCCGCCGAGGCCGGCAGCGGCCGGGACGCGACGTCGGTCGGCGAGGTCACGCGACTGACGGTGGCCCGCCGCCACGGCGCCGGGGCGCGGAGCCGTACGGTGCCCGCACTGGTGGTCCCGCTCCCCGCGGCCATTCCGCTGCTGACCCGCGCCCGGCACGCTCCGGACGCCCACCCGGCCGCGTCCTGCTGGGGCGCGGCCACCCTGCACGCCCTGCACCTCGTCGCCCGAGGCAAGCTGCTGCCCGGTCTGACGGGCGCGGACGTCGACGCCTGGCGGGCCGGCCCGCTCGACCCCGACGACGTCGCGCACCTGCGGGCCGTCGCCGCCGCCATGCCCGGCGAGGCGTACGCCGTACCGCTGCCCGGCAGCCGACCGCTCCACTTGCCCGATCCGGCCGTCCTGGTGCGGCAGTTCGTGGACGCCGTCGTCGACACCCTGCCGCGCACCCCGGCGGCGGCGCTGGTGGCCGGTGCGCCGTTCGCCGCCCCGGCGCCGCAGCATCTCCCGGCCGCCCGGGAGTGGGCGGCCGAGGTCGCAGCGGGCGTCGACGCCGGGGTGCGGCTCTCGCTCCGCCTCGACCTCGCCCCGCACCAGCTCTTCGACGCGGGAGAACGAGCGCAAGAGAGCGACGCGACGCACGGGGACCAGGGCGACGAGGTCGAAGAAGGCGCGGCGCCGTACACCGGAGCCTCGGGCGAACGCCGAGCGGCGGCGGCCGTCCTCCAGGTGCAGAGCCTCACCGATCCGACCCTGGTGGCCGACGCCCGCCAGCTGTGGGAGGGCGAGGCGCCCGACGCCTTCGGCCCGCGGCCCCTCGCCGACACGCTCCTTGCGCTGCGCCGGGCCGCCCGGTTCTGGCCTCCGCTCGACCGCCTCCTGGAGCGCCCCGTCCCCGATGTGCTCCCGATCAGCGAGGACGAGCTGTCCGAGCTGCTGGGCGCTGCCGCACCCCGCCTCGCCGCCGCCGGAGTGGCCGTCCACTGGCCCAGGGAACTGACCCGCGGCCTGACCGCGACGGCGGTGCTGCGCCCCGCGCCGGGGTCGGCGGCGGACGGTTTCGGCTTCTTCGACGCCGATCAGCTGGCCCAGTTCCGCTGGCAGGTGGCGATGGACGGGGTGCCGCTGAGCGAGGCGGAGATGGACGTGCTCGCCGAGGCGCACCGCCCGGTGGTCCGACTGCGCGACCAATGGGTCCTGGTCGACCCCGCGACGGTCCGCAAGGCGCGCAAGCGCGAACTGGGCTACGTGGACCCCCTCCGGGCGCTCGCCACGACGCTCGACGGCACCACCGAGGTGGACGGCGAAGAGGTCGAGGTGGTGCCCCTGGGCGCGCTCGCCGCCCTGCGCGGCCGACTCACCACCCAAGCGGGCCCGTTGCCGCAACCGCCCGGTCTCCGCGCGACCCTGCGCGACTACCAACTGCGCGGCATGGCGTGGCTCGACACGATGGTCTCCACCGGGCTGGGCGGCTGCCTGGCCGACGACATGGGCCTGGGCAAGACGATCACCGTCATCGCGCTCCACCTGCACCGGCTGCCCACCGCCCCCGTCCTGGTCGTCTGTCCCGCCTCCCTCCTCGGCAACTGGCAGCGCGAGATCGAACGCTTCGCCCCCGGCACGCCCGTGCGCCGCTTCCACGGCGCGGGCCGCAGCCTCGACGGCGTGGACGGCGGATTCGTGCTCACGACCTACGGGACGATGCGCAGCAGCGCCGCCGAACTCGCCGACCGCGCCTGGGCGTGGATCGTCGCCGACGAGGCGCAGCACGTGAAGAACCCGCGGTCCTCGACGGCGCGGGCGCTGCGCGGCATCAAGGCTCCGGCGCGGATCGCCCTCACCGGCACGCCGGTGGAGAACAACCTGTCCGAGCTGTGGGCGCTGCTGGACTGGACGACCCCCGGACTCCTCGGCCCGCTCAAGACGTTCCGGGCGCTGCACGCCCGGGAGGTCGAGGGTGGTGAGGACCCACGGGCGGCGGAACGGCTGGCCAGACTGGTGCGTCCGTTCGTCTTGCGCCGCAAGAAGTCCGACCCCGGGATCGCGCCCGAGCTTCCGCCGAAGACCGAGACGGACCACCCGGTTCCGCTCGGACGCGAACAGGCCGCGTTGTACCAAGCAGTGGTGCGCGAGACCCTCGCGAGGATCGAGGGCGCCGAGGGGATGGCGCGGCGCGGCCTGGTGATGAAGCTGCTCACCGCCCTCAAGCAGATCTGCAACCACCCGGCGCAGTACCTGAAGGAGACCGCCCCCGGCCTCGCCGCGCGCTCCGGGAAGCTGGAACTCCTCGACGAACTCCTCGCCACCATCCTCGCGGAGGGCGGCGCCACCCTGGTCTTCACGCAGTACGTCAGCATGGCGAAGTTGCTCGAACGCCACCTCGCGGGCCGGGGGATCCCCACCCAACTCCTGCACGGCGGGACCCCGGTGGCCGAGCGGGAGAGGATGGTCGACGACTTCCAGTCGGGCCGGGCACCGGTCTTCCTGCTGTCCCTGAAAGCGGCCGGCACCGGCCTGAACCTCACCCGCGCCGGACACGTCGTCCACTACGACCGCTGGTGGAATCCGGCGGTGGAGGAGCAGGCCACCGACCGGGCCTACCGCATCGGCCAGACCCAGCCCGTCCAGGTCCACCGACTGATCACCGAGGGCACCGTCGAGGACAACATCGCCCAACTCCTCGCCGCCAAAAGGGCCCTCGCGGACGCGGTGCTCTCCGGCGGGGAGGGCGCGTTCACTGAGCTGTCCGATGCCCAACTCGCCGATCTCGTCTCCCTGAGGAGGACCGGATGAGCCCGGGACACCGGCGCCGGACCGGCAGCCCCGGGCGCGCCGCCGCGGCGGACCGGTTGGTCCGCGCCGATCGGTCCCGCACCTTCCCGCCGCTGCCCGAACCGGACACCACGGAGGGACCGGACGCCTCGGGCGCGCGATCCTGGTGGGGCGGCGCCTGGCTGGAGGCGCTGGAGGCCAGCGCCCTCGACGGCGCGCGCCTCGCCCGCGGTCGCGCCTACGCCCGCGACGGTCGCGTCGACACGATCAACGTCACCCCGGGCCGGGTGATCGCCACGGTGCGGGGCAGCCGACCCCGCCCGTACAGCGCCGAGGTGCGGATCACGACGTTCACCGAGCAGGAGTGGGACGCGCTCCTGGACGACGTCGCGGCCCACCCCGACCGGCTCGCCGCGTTGCTGGCCAAGAAGCTGCCCCGGGCCCTGGCCGAGGGGGCGGTGCGGCTCCTCCCGGGGCCGGGGGAGTTGACGCCCCGGTGCTCCTGCCCGGACAGCGGTCGGCCCTGCAAGCACGCCGCCGCGCTCTGCTTCCAGGTGGCCCGCCTGCTGGACGCCGACCCCTTCGTCCTCCTGCTGATCCGAGGCCGGGGCGAGCGGGAACTCCTCGACGAGCTCGCGCGCCGCAACGCCGACCACGGCGCACGGGAGAGCCGGGGACGGGCCTTCGCACCCCCCGGTGACTCGGCCGGCGGGCCCGCCGCCGCTGACCTGCCGGGACCGGTGTCCGCATCGGGGGCCGATGCGACCGCGCCCCGAGGAATCCCCGGTTCGGTCCCGGCCCCGTCGGTCGTCGAACGGGCCGCGGCAGCCGCACCTACCGTGGCCGCGCCCCGCGGGGTGCTCGCCCGGGAGGCCCTCGTCGACCGGCCCCGCCCGCCGCTACCGCCGCCCGCCGCGGTGCCGGCACAGCCCGGCCAGCCGCCGGCCCTCCCGGACGCCGGCGGGCTGCCCTTCGACGCCACCGTCCTGGAACTCGTCGCGGCCGATGCCGCCGCCCGCGCCCACGCCCACCTGTCCGCCGCAGGGACCACGGGGCCCGACGGCCCGGCCGGCCCCGGCCCGTTCGCGACGCTGCCGCCGTGGGAGGACGCGGTACGGCTGGCCGCGACCGCCCATCCGACGGCCGGTCTGACCGCCACGACCCGCGCGCTCTACCGCGACGTCGCGGCGGCGACCGGCCGGCACCCCACCGACATCGCACGTTCCGTCGCGGCCTGGCGGCAGGGCGGTGCCGAGGGGCTCACCCTCCTGGAAGACGCCTGGAATCCCCCGGCCGGCGATTTCGACCGGGCCCGCAGCGCCCTGCTCGCCGCCGGCCTGCCGGGGCTGCGCCCCCACCACAATCGCCTCACCGACGCCGACCGCGGCATCCAGCTGCGGTTCGGCCACGACAACCGCTGGTACCCCTACGAATCCGAGCCCGGCGCCCAGGAGTGGTGGCCCGCCGGCCCCGCCGACCCGGACCCCGTAGGCGCCCTCACCACCCTGTTGGCGCGATGACTACCCTCAACGTCGTGGAAGGTCTCGACGCACTCACCCGCTCCCTCGCGCAGCGCACCCCCGAACAGCTCGCCGCACTGCTCACCCGCCACGCCGAGCCGCTCGCCCGTCGCCCCGCGCCCACCGAACTCCGCGGACTGGCCGGCGCGTTGTGGTCCTACGAAACCCTCCACCACGTGGTGCTGCACCTCGATCACCCCAGGTTGCAGGTGCTCGCCACCACCGCGCGCATCAGCCAGGAGCGGGCCGCCCGGGACGCGGCCGCCCCCGCCGCCCCGGCTGCGGGCGCCGACTACCAGTCCCTGATGGCCCACCGGCTGTCCTTCCCCCAACTGGCCAGCGAACCCGTCCCGCCCGCGGACGTGCACGCCGCGCTGGGCGCCACTGCTCCCGGACCGGCGCGGACCGCCGCCGAAGCGGCGCTGGCCGCGCTCTGCGCCGACGGCCTCGCCGCGGTCACCGAGGACGGCGCCGTCGTCGTCCCGCCGCGGGTCCCGCAACTCCTCGCGGCCCACGACCTCGGCCCGTTCGCCCCGCACGCGCCGACGTCCGTCCCCGAGGGCGCCGAGCCCCCCGGCGTCCAACCGGACGCCGCTGCCCCACCCGCCCCTCGGACCTCGCCGCACGATGAATCCCAGGCGGCCGCGGCACAGTTGGCCACTACGGTGGAGCGCCTGCTCTCCGCCCTGGCCACCGAGCCCGCCACGCTCCGCAAGTCCGGCGGACTGACCGTGCGCGAACTCAAACGCCTCGCCAAGGCGGCCGGCGCCACCGAACCGCACACCCGGCTCCTGCTCGATCTCGCCCTGGCCGCCGGCCTGATCGCCCTGACCCGCAGCCCGTCGGGGATCACGGCACTGCCCACCCACGCCTACGACGACTGGCTCGCCTGTCCGCCCGGCGCCCGCCTGGCCCCCGTACTGGCCGCCTGGTATGCCCTGTGGGACGTCCCCACCCACACGCCGTTCGGCGAGACCCCGACCGCCCTGGTCCGCGGTCACGACCGGTACGCCCCGGCCCTCCGGCACGCCCTCCTCGCCACACTGGCGGACGTCCCGCCGGGCGCCGGCGAGACACTCCCGCCGCTGCCGGAGGCGTCGGCGGACGAGGCCGCCCACGCGTCCCTCCAGCACCTGCTCCGGGCGGCGGACTGGCACCGTCCGCTCGCCGTCACCGAGCAGCCGTCGGCGCCGGAGCGCGCCGCCCACACCCTCCACGAGGCGGCCTACCTCGGCCTCACCGCCCACGGCACCCTCACCCCCCTCGGCCGGGCCCTGCTGAGCGACCCGGCGGACCTCGACGCGCCGCTCCGCGACCTCCTGCCGCCCCCCGTCGAACAGGCCCACTTCCAGGCCGATCTGACCGCCGTCGTGCCCGGTCGCCCGGCCCCCGCGCTCGCCGGACTCCTCGCCTCCGCCGCCGACCGGGAGTCCGAGGGCCACGCCGTGACCTGGCGCTTCACCCCCGGCTCGGTCCGCCGCGCGCTGGACTCCGGCCACGCCGTCGACACCCTCCGCGCGGCCCTCGCCGCCGTCTCGGCCGCCGGCCCCCTGCCGCAGCCCCTCGACTACCTCCTGAAGGACACCGCCCGCAGCCACGGCCGGATGCGGGTCGTGCCCACCGGCTGCTGCATCCGCTCCGACGACGAGGCGCTGCTCGCCGAACTCGCCGCCCACCACGCCCTGCGCGAGCTGGCGCTGCGTGCCCTCGCGCCGACCGTCCTGGTCAGCGGCCGGCCGCCGGCCGCCACCCTGGACGCCCTGCGCGCTGCGGGCTACGCCCCCGCCCTGGAGTCCGACACCGGCGCCGCCACCGTCGAACGGCTCCCCAGCCACCGCACCGCAGCCCCCGGTCCCACCCGCGCCCCGCAGGCCACGCTCGCCCTCGCCCGGCGCCTCCTGGGGCACCAGGCGGAGTGCGCGGAGAGCCGCGCACCCGGCGGCCGTTGATCCGGTGCCGCGCCGCGGTATGTGGCCGCTGCGGCACGGCACGGTCACTCGTACTCTGTACCGCCCTTGCGGGTCAGATAGGCGCCGCTGACCACCTTGGCGATGGCCCGTCCGCCCAGCTCGGGGCTGTAGCGGCCGGTCAACGGACGCACCACCACGCCCTCCCGGAGGTGCACCGCCCGCCCCGACAGCGTTTCGCGGCCCTCGGCCAGCGCCATCACCCGCCGCGCCCCGTACGGCCCGCTGAACAGCGTCGGCACCACCGGAAGCCGTCCGGCCAGCACCCGGTCCAACTCCTGCGGATCCAGCCACCGCACCGCGCCGCCGACCTCCACGGCGAGGTCGAAGGCCGCGTATCCGGGCACGTCGCGCCGACCGTCCGTGCCGTACCCGAGGTCCTGGACGCCGTCGCCGTACACCTCGCCGTAGATCCCGACCCGCGACGCCCCCAACTCCCCGGCCAGCTCCGCGGCGACCCGCGGGAGGTGGTGGCCGCGGACCGCCCGCCAGTACAGGTTGCCGGCGTCCTCGACGAGTGCCAGGCGTTGCGCGCCCAGCCCCTTGGACGTCACCTGCACCCGGTCGTCGCCCGCGTGGTAGGTCAGGCAGCAGGCGGTGCCGTGCACCTTCTCGGTGACCGCGACCGGCTCGCCCTCGGGGAACGCCGCCGGGTACCGCTTGAGGTTCTCGACGTCGATCCACGGCAGCAGGTCGCCGGCCGGCTCGACCTCCCCGCTCATCGAAATCGGCACCGGGGGAACCCACTTCACGATCCCCAGTTCCGCAGCGAAGTCCGCGCCGGCCTCGTGCGCGCCGGCCAGGTCGACCCCGGACAGCGCCCGCGGACGGCAGACGATGCCTTGCGACAGTTCGCCGCGCAGCCGGATCGCCTTGACCCGGTCGGCGGCGGCGCCGGCGAGCTTCCCCGTGAGGCCCAGCTCGGCTATCAACGCTTCCGGGAGCACCGCCTGCTCCGGTATGTAGACGGCGAACTCCCCGGTCCGATAGGCGCCCTTGGCGACCACCGCCCGGTACAGGCCCACCTGTGCGAGCTCCAGCGCATCGGCGTCGGGATGCTCGTGGACCGTCAGTTCCTCGACCGTGACGCGCAGCGTCGACATGCCGTTCCCCCGCTCTTCGTTCCTCGTTCGGTATTTCCGGTTCCGGTTCCGACCGGGTGGCGTGCCGCCCCGCGCCGGGCGACTCCGGCCGGTGCCCTGCACCACTGTGATCGAGCCAAAGTCGCCGGGCGACCGAATTTCGTCGCTGCGGATCGGATATGACCGGGTGGCGGACCGGAGGAGTACCGTCGCTCTGCGTTGTCAGTGGCGTCGAGTAGCGTTTTTCGTGGACGGGATCGACCGATGGTGACCGAGGGGGAGTCGGCGTGAAGGACGACGGGGAGGCGCGCGCCGAGAGCGTGCGGAACGCCTTCAGCGGGACCGCGCACGGACCGGTGATCCAAGCCGGCGTGATCCAGGGCGACGTGCGGTTCGAGGCGGCGCGCCCGGAGCCGCCGGTGCCGCGCCAAGTGCCGGCCGGATCACCGCAGTTCGTCGACCGCGAACCGGTCCTGGCGGCGATCGACGGCTGGGTGGGCGACGGCGGCGGCCTCGCGGTGCTCAGCGGGCTGCCAGGGGTGGGCAAGACTGCGACGGTCCGCAGATGGGCGCAGGAGGAGCGCGGCCGGTTCCCCGGCGGCGAGTTCTACGTGGACTTCGCCGAGCTGCGGGCGCAGGCCGGCGGCGACGTCTCGGCCGGAGTGAGCCGTTGCCTACGGGCGCTCGGCGTCGAGGACCGCTACCTGCCGGACACCCTGGGCGAGTTGACCGGCCTGCTGCGGACCCTGACGGCGGACAAACGGGTGCTGATGGTGCTCGACGACGTGACCGAGCCCGCGCAGGTCCGGGCACTGCTGCCGGGCGCCCCCGGTAGCGTCGTCCTGGCGACCAGCCAGGCGATGCTCGGGGAGCTGCTCGACGACGGCGCCCGTCTGATGCCGCTGGATCCGCTGTCGCCGGAGCACGGGCTGCAACTGCTGCGCCGGCTGTGCGGGCCGGCGCGGATCGACGCGGGCGGCGCGGACGCGGCCGAGCGGATCGTGGCCGGCTGCGCCGGGCTGCCGGTGGCCCTGCACGTCGCCGCCGCACGACTGGTGATGCATCCGCGTTTGACGCTCGCCGCACTGGCCGATGAATTGGCCGACGACCGGCGCCGATTGGACGCCCTGCGCCGGGGAGGGGAGCGCACGGTGTCCGCTGTCTTCGGGGTGGCCTACGCGGGGCTGCCCGCACCGGCCGCCCGGCTCTACCGCCTGCTGGGCCTGCATCCCGGCCGCCACTGGGACGTCGCCTCGGCGGCCGCGGCAGCCGGGACCGCCGTCGTCCACACGGCCGAGCAACTCGACGTCCTGGAGACCGCGAGCCTGATCGCGATGAGTGACGACGGGCGCTACGAGTTCCACGACCTGGTGCGGCTGCACGCCCGTGAGCAGACCGTCCGGGAGGACGACGAGGCCGAGCGCACGGCAGTCGTGGCCCGGGTCGTCGACCATCTGCTCACCCGCGCCGCCCAGGCCGACCTCGCCGTCATGGGCCGCCGGATGCGCATCGGGTCCCACACCGACCGGTTGGGCGAAGCGGACCGGGCCACCGCCTTCGCCGACCGGCAGGAGGCGCTCGATTGGCTGGACGCCTGGCGCGGCGAGCTGCTGTCCGCCCAACAGGCCGCCGCCGAGCACGGCTGGCACCGCAGGGTGTGGGAGCTGGCCGAGGCGCTCACCGCCCTCTTCCTCAACCGCCGGTACCTCAACGATTGGGTCAGGAGCGGGGACCTGGGCGCCCGGCACGCCGCCGAGGACGGCCACCCGGCCGCCGAGGCCCGGCTGCGCACCCTGCTGTCCCGCCCGCTGATGGACCGCGACGAACTCCGGCGCGCCCGACGCGAGTTGGAGACCGCCGTCGCCCGCGCCGACGAGTCCGGCCACCCCCTGCTGCGCGCCTCCGTCCGCGAGTTCTACGGCCGCTACTGGGACCGCTGCGATCCGGCCCGCGCCGTGACGACCTACGAGGAGGCGATGGTCTTCTACCGCGCCGCGGGCGACGAGCGCGGCATCGCCATCGGCCGGTACTTCATGGGCTGCGCCCAGCAGGCCGTCGGCCGCGTGGAGGAGGCCCGAGCCACCTTGCAGGACGCCCACGACGGGTTCATGGCCCTCGACGACCGGCGGATGGGAGCCCGCGCGCTGGCCGCCATCGGGGGCGTCCTGCGCGCCCTCGGGCGGCATGCCGAGGCCGTGGCGGCCCTGGAGGAGGCCGTGCTCATGCTGCGCGAGCGCGGCGCCGTCCACTACGAGGCGCAGGTCTGCGAGACGTTGGCGGAACTCGCCGAGGAGCGCGGTGACCACGAGCGGTGGCGCCGCCATCTGGCACGGGCCCTGGAGATATACGAAGCGGGCGGCGGCCCGCGCGCCGTGCAGCTGCGTCGCAGGCTGGAGGGCGGTGCGGACGGCCCGAAGGGCGGCCTGGACGGCGGCGCGGGCGGCGCGGGCGGGCGCGGGCGGTGACGGGGCCGGAGAGGCGTAGGCGGTGCAGGGGCCGGCACCCGTGGTGCTCGGGGCGCGACGCCGCCGTGGACGTGCGCGCCCGTTGGCCCGTCAGTCCGTCGGGCGCGGTTGGCTCGCCCGGCGGGCGGGGCGGAGTTCCACGTCCTCGGTGCGGTCGCCCAGCGCGAGGGTGGCGAAGCCCGCGAGCGGGCGGCGGGCGCGTACGCAGGCGTAGACGGCGGCCGCCAGGACGGCGGCCTCGTGCGGCGTTCCGGTGGCCGACACCTCGACCGTGCGGCCGTCGCGCAGTCCGACCCGGCAGCCGCGACCGGTGACGGTCGCCGCGGCGAGGAGGCAGCCGGGGTAGCGGGCGAGGGTGTCGTCGATCCACCGGTCGGCGGCCACGGCGGTGTCGGCCGTGGCCCGGCGCACGAGGACGGACGCGCTCTCCGGCCACCGCCGGTCCCACTCGTCATCCGCACAGGACAAGTGGCGGAACGAGCCGTCGGGGGCGTCGCCCTGGGGCATTCCGGTGCCGACCGCGGACGGGGCGGTGGAAGGCGACGAGAAGGCGACTACGGCGGCCGGGATGCGCTCCACCGCTATCCGGGGGCCCTCGGTCTCCCCGGAACCGCCCCACCCCGGAGACCCCTCGGCGGGCGAAGGCACCGAGGGGCCCGAAGCGCCCGGCGAGCCCGGCGAACCCTGCGCACCCCATGAACCCGATGCAGTGAAAGGCCCCGAACGCCTGGCGGAACCCGGGGAATCCTCGACGAGGGAGGTGCGGACGTAACAGGCCGTGGTCGCTTCCGGGCGGTCCTGCGGGACGGGCGGCTCTGGGGCGTGGAGCGGGAGCGGCGCGCCGTTCTCGGGCTCCGGGAGGTGCAGGAGGTCGTAGACGGCGGTGCGCAGTCGTGTCAGGGCGCGGCCGGGCGCGGCGAAGGCGCTCTCCCCGACCTTGCGCAGCCGTTCCAGCGTGTCGTCGGCGGCCCCTCGTCCCAGGCCCAGTGCCCGCTCGACCTGCGGTCGCAGCGGTGCGTCGAGTTGCAGCCGCGGGGCGATCCGGCCCAGCTCCGCCATGGGGGTGCCGGCGACGGCCTCCTCGTCGCTGAACGCCCCGAGCAGCAGGGGCGTGCCGAGCGCCGCGCCGTAGAAGGTGACCGATCCGTGGTCGCCGATCAGCAGGTCGGCGGCGAGGAGCGTGGCCTGCCAGCCGGCGGTCGGCGGAATGGTCAACAGCCCGGCGTCGTGCGCGGAGCCGAGGTGCGAACGGAGGGCGTAACCGCCGTGGGCGGAGGTGATGTTGGGGTGGGTGACCAGGGCGACGGCGTAGTCGTCCAGGGGGAGTTCGGCGAGCAGGCGGGCCGGCAGGGCGGGGTCCCGGCCCAGGACCGAGCGGTCGCGCCAGGTCGAGCTGATCATGACCAGCCGGCGCCCGTCGGTGATGCCGAGCGCCGCACGGTACGTCGCGCGCAGGGCCCGCCCGCCGAGGAGCGCGTCGTAGCACGGGTCGCCGACGAGCAGGGTGCGGCCGGCGGTGGCCGGATGGGCGGCGGTGAGTTGGGCCGCCTGGTCCGGGTGGGAGATTGCCAGTCGGGCGCGACCACTGCGCAGCAGCGCTTCCGGGACGACGCCGGCCAGCCGGTCGCGGTCGCTGCGCGCGTCCGGAACGACCTTGTGGAAGCCGACGCCGTGCGGCAGGACCAGCACCGGGCAGGTGTGGTGCGCGGTGGTGAGGTCGGCGTTCTCGGTCGCCGTGACGATCAGGTCGGGGTCGGTCCGGGCGAACTGGTGCCAGGGCAGCACCCGGGCGCCGACCGAGCGGAGCAGGGCGTGCACGCCGTCGTTGAACGCCGAGGTGGGGTCGAACGCGAAGACCAGGTGGACCCGTGGGTCATCGCGCAGGACGGGGCGCAGGACGTCGAGGACCCGCACGGTCGAGGTGACGGTGCGGGCGACGGCGACCACCAACCGCTCGCCGCGGAACGTCTGCCATCGTTCGGGGTCCGTCCCCACCGGCACGCGCAGCGGGGGGAGCAGCCCGTGCGTGCTGTCCGCCGCAGCCGCGGGCGAGCCGGCCGCACCCCCCTCGACGCCGTCCGCTCCGCCCTGCCCTGCCCTGCCCTGCCCGGCTCGCGGCTCGCGGCTCGCGGCTCGCGGCTCGCGGCTCGCGGCTCGCGGCTCGCGGCTCGCGGCTCGCGGCTCGCGGCTCGCGGTCAGCGTGGTGCTAGCGCGCATCACCGTTATCTGCAACCCCCTGGTGGTGACGTCTCCGGCGGTCTGCCACCGGCGATCGGACGTGTGCCCGGCAGCCACCGTATTTCAGGGCCGATGCCGTGCCCGGTCCAGGGCCGGGCCTCAGGCGTCCCCGGGCCGCCGCCGGCCGCCGTTGAACCGGCCCAACCGCAACGACGCGGGGTCGAAACCGAGCGAGCGGGGCAGCCGGCGGAGCGCCCGTTCGAGTCCGGGTGCGCTCGGTGCGGCCGGGACCGGCGCCGTGGTGAGTGCGGCGGTCGCCGAAGGGGCGCACCGGGACGGCAGCGCGGACGGCACGTCCGGGGCATCGGCGCCCGGTGCGCGCCCCGCGGACGGGGGCGCGGCGGACGCCGGTTGCTGGGTCCACGCCTGCGGCAGGCGGGTCACCGGGACGGCGGGCCGGACCACGTCCACGTAGGCGCGGCAGACCGGCGGCAGGCCGGCGGCCGGGTCGCGCACCCCGTCGAGCGCGCCGCGCACGAAACGGGTGGCCAGCGACGGCCGGGAGGCGCCCGGGCGCGGGGGCCGCGGAGGCTCCTCGCCGGCGGCCAGCGCCCACGGCCCGTCGACGAGACCGCCGACGGCCCGCTGCACCCTGCGGGCCAGCGCGGGCTCGTCCAGGCCGTACCGTCGCAGCGCGGCGCGCAGTTCGGCCGCACCATGGGCGGCGAGGGACAGTCCCTGGCCGAAGTCCGGATTGACCGAGGCCACCGCGCCGCCGAGGGCGAGGAACCCGGTGGGCCAGTTGCGGAGCCGCTCGTAGCGGTGGCGGCGGCTGGAGGTGTCCCGGGTCAGCCGCACCTCGCTCAGCGGCTCGGCCTCGGCGACGAGGTCCCCGATGACCGGGTGGATGCGGTGGGCGAACGGCGCGAAGCGGTCGGCGCGTTCGGACGGCGGCTCGGCGCCGGTGCCGCCGCCGGTGAGCGTGACCAGCCAACGCCCGCCCTCGATCGGGACCAGCGTCGCGGTCCGGGCGGGCGGGAGCGGAGTGCCGTGCGCGGCGGCGTCGCCGGCCGGCCGGCGGTCCGAACGGCCGGTGATCACTGGGCAGTTCCGGGACCCGGCCGGCGCGCGGAAGATGCGGGTGGCGCAGACGATCCCGGAGTCCCGGACGTCCTCCGGCGCGGCGGGCAGCCCCAGCGCCGCCAGCCGGTCCGGGGTGGTGGAGGAACGGCCGGTGGCGTCCACCACGAGATCGGCGTCCAGGCGGTACGTTTCACCGCCGGTGGTGCCCCTGACCCACACCCCGGTGACGTGTTCGGCGGTACCGGTCAACCGTTCCGCCTCCGTGCCGTCGAGGACCGACACCCCGGGGAGCGCCGGCACCTGGCCGCGGACGACCCGGTCGAGCAGATCGCGGGAGCAGGTGAACACGTGCTGCGTGCGGGCCGAACGGCCGGGGCGCAGCGGACCGTTCTCCGACGGCACCACGAGGCGGTGGGCGCCCTCGGCCAGCCATCGTGCGACGGTGCCGGGCAGCAGGTCCTCGATGACCCGGGCGCCGTCCGCCGCCAGGAGGTGGGTGTGCCGGGGCTGCGGAAGGTCGCTGGGCAGCGCGGGGGTCCGCGGCAGTCGTTCCCGCTCCACGACGATCACATCGGCGTGCGCGGACAGCGCCGCGGCGGCGAGCATGCCCGTGAAGCCGCCGCCGAGCACCACGGCGAGGTACGGGTGCGTGAACTGGAGCCCGGCGCTGCTCGTGCTGCTCGACGCGTTCATGAGCGGTCCCTTTCTCGGCGGTGGCGCGCGGGTCCCCGGCGGGGCCCGGCCACGTCCAGAAAGGGCGGAGCGGTGTGGGGCCGGGAGTGACGGCGCGCGGCGGCGATGACGGCGTCGGTGGCGGCGGTGACCCGCGCCGTCAGCGACGGCAGGGAAGCAGACGCGGTTCGCAGGATGCGCAGAGGTGCCGGCGGAAGAGGCAGAGCGCGTTGTAGGTCCCGGCAGGCCGGCGCGAACGCCGGCCTGCCGCCCCCCGATTTCCCCATCATGATTCCCCCTCAGGCCGTGCCCGCCCGACCGCGGTTCGGACCCCGCCCTCCGCCACTCCCCGCCCGGGACTCCGGGCGGGCCGGGCCGGCACCGCTGCCTCGCATGCTGTGCGCTGCCCTTGAGGACGTGGCCGTCGCCTTAGGTCAACGGCGGACACACGTCCGGATCGTAGGCGGCGTCGATCACTTCCGGTAGCCGACGGAGAGTGAGCGATGCGTGGGAGCCACCCGACCTGTACTGCCCGGTAGATCACCACCAAACGGCATCAATAGTGAGAAACGGCATCGAACTTTTCTCGCGACGCGAGAAATCTCCCACGAATCGAGGGTGCGGCTGTGAGCGCTGCTCCTCGAGCGTCCGGAGGGTTGGCGCGAAATGATCGGGGAGCGGCGAGCCGTCCGGTGCCGTGCCTACCCTGTGCGGGCACCGCACCGGAGAACCCGAGGGAGAGTCGTGCGCGCGATCGTCATGCGAGAATTCGGCGGCCCGGACGTGCTCCGGTTGGAGGACGCGCCCGAGCCGACCCCGCGCGCCGGGCACGCACGCGTCGAGGTGACCCTGGCCGGCGTCAACTACGCGGACGTGCACGTCCGCGGGGACACCTACCTCGCCCCGGTCGACCTGCCCTACATACCCGGCAACGAAGTCGTCGGCACGATCGACGGCCGACGGGTCGTCGGACTCACCCGCGGTGGCGGCTACGCCGAGCGGACGCTGCTGCACCGCCGGGTCACCTGGGACGTCCCCGACGCCGTCAGCGACGAGCAGGCGGTCGCGCTGGCCCTCCAGGGCAACAGCGCCTGGCACCTGCTGTTCACCGCACTGCGCCTGACCAAGGGCGAGAGGGTCGTCGTCCCGGCCGCGGCGGGCGGCGTCGGCACGCTGGCCGTCCAGCTCGCGGCCCGGGCCGGCGCCAAGGTCATCGGCCTCGCCGGCTCCGCGGCCAAGCGCCAACTGGCTCTGGAAATGGGCGCGCACGCCGTGGTCGACTCCACCGCCGAGGACCTCACGGAGCGCATCCTGGACGCCGCCGGCGGCCCCGTCGAGACCGCCTTGGAGATGACCGGCGGCGCCACCTTCGCCCGCACCCTGGCGGCCGTCGCACCGCGCGGTCGACTCGCCGTCTACGGCTTCGCCGGCGGCGAGTTGGCGGACGTGTCCACCCGCGAGCTGATGGAGCGCTCCCTCACCGTCTCGGGCTTCTGGCTGCCCCAGCTCTACGGGGACCGCACCGCCCTGCCGACGTCCATGCGGGCGCTGTTCGACGCCGTCGCCGACGGTTCCCTGACCACGCTGACCGGCGCCACCTACGCGCTCGGGGAGGCGGCGCAGGCGCACCACGACCTCGCCGCCCGCACCCCGACCGGCAAGCTCGCCCTCGACGTCACCCGCTGACGCCGAAGGCGCCGGGGGCCGGTCGCCCCGCACCACACACGCCGTGCGCCTTCGGGCGCGGAGCACCGCCAGGGAGGAGAGCACACGATGGGCCATCGCACCGCAGCGTCGCAGTCCACGGCTCCGGAGGCCGCGCAGCACACCGGCCAGGCACGCCGGAGCACGGCCGCCGCCGGCTCCCGGACGCACGGATCCGGCCATGCCGAGCGGGTCTTCCTCGTCCAGACGGCCTTCGCCGAGCTGGGCGGGCACGCCCACGGGCCCGGTGAGATCGCGGAGTTCACCGGCCTGGACGACTCGGTCGTCTACCGGATCCTGCAGTCCGGCATCTACCAGCGGATCTTCGAACGGGTGGACCGCGGCCTCTATCGGCTGCGGACCTCGGCCGCCCAACTCGCCTTCACCGCGCTCGACCACCGCCTCGACGGGGCGCAGACGGTCCTGAGCGACCTGCGCGAGGCGACCGGGAACGGGCTGGTCTTCCTGTACATGGTGGCGCCGTTCTCGGGCGCGCAGCGGCAGTGCGTCGACATGGCCGTCGGCGACTCCGACCTGGCCGAACTCGGCATGACACCACGGGACGTGCTGTCCGTCACCCGCTCCCTGCGCACCGGCGCCTCCGGGCGGACCATCCTCGCCTACCTCCCGGAGGTCCTCCAGCAGCGGGTGCTCGCCGAACCGGTCCCCGACCAGGCCGGGCCCGGCGTCTACCGGGACAACGCCGCGCTGCTGGCCTCCCTCGCCGAGGTCCGCGACCTCGGCCACGCGCTCGGATACGAGGAGTGCATGGCCGGCTGGAACTCCTGTGCCGCACCGATCATGTGGGACGGGGCCATCATGGGCGCGGTGCTGCTGCTCAAGCAGAAGACCGTGATGCCGAAGGCCCCCGACGACGTCATCGAGGCCACCAAGGAGGCGGCGGCCGTACTCAGCCGCCACGGGGCGGCCCGGCCGGGCACGGACGCCTGACGGGGAACCCCGGCGACGCCGGGGCGCGTGACTGTGCACGAGGCGGCTCGCCTCTCTACCGTGGCACCAGGCGCGACACGACGCGCGTGAGGGACGAGGGGGTCCGATGGAAGCGGAACTGGTGGCGCTCGCGGCGTCCGGGGCGACGACGTTGGTGCAGCAGATGGCGACCGACGGTTGGGCCGCGGTCCGCCGGCGGATGGCGGCCCTGCTGGCCCGGCGCCGCGGCGCGGAGGAGGAGGCGGAGGTCGAACGCGAACTGGACCAGGCGCGCGCCGACGTCGTCGCCGCCCAGCAGGACGGCGACGAGGACGTGGCCCCAGGGATGGCCGTGATCTGGAAGGCCCGGCTGCGGCGGCTGCTCGCCGAGGATCCGGCCGCGGCGGCCGAACTGCGCCAACTGCTCGACGAGGTGGCGCCCCCGCAGCAGGCCCAGGCCACTGTGCGGGACGTCAACAACACCCTCAGCGGAACTGCGAGCGGGGTGGTGGTGCAGGCCGGCGTGATCTCCGGTGGCATCCACGGCATCCCGCCCGGCGGACCGCAGCCCCGCTGATCCCGGGCGCCGCGCACCGGCCGCCGCGGCAGAATGGCCGGGTGCGGCTCGAAGCGATCACCTGGGAACGGCTCACCGACGCGCTCGCCGGGCGCGTCGACGGGCTGACGGCGCACGACGGGAGCCCCTGGCTGCGGGTGGCGGTCGACGGGGCTCCCGCCGCCGCCCCCGGCGCCCTCGCCGGGCGGCTCGCCGAGGCGCTCCGGCTCCGGGGGCGGGCGGTGCACGAGGTCGGCGCCCAGGGCTTTCTGCGGCCCGCTTCGCTGCGCCTGGAGTACGGCCGGGAGGACTCGGACGCCTACCACGACGAGTGGTTCGACCGGCGGGCCCTGTGGCGCGAGGTGTTCCAGCCGTTGGAACCGGGCGGCACCGGGCGGGTGCTCCCGGACCTCTGGGACCCGGTGGCGGACCGGGCGACCCGCAGCGCCTACGTACAACTGCCGCCCGGCGGCGTGCTGTTGCTGCACGGCCCGCTGCTGCTCGGGCAGTGGTTCCCGCTCGACCTCGCCGTGCACCTGAAGCTGTCGCCGGGTGCGCTCGCCCGCCGCACTCCGCAGGACCAGCAATGGACCCTGCCGGCGTTCGCCCGCTACGAGGCCGAGACCCGGCCCGAGGAGGCCGCGGACGTCGTCGTGCGGGCCGACGATCCCCGCCGACCGGCGTGGAGCGGCACCACGGACTGAGCGGGCGGCCCACCGGACGCCCGCCCGGCGAACGGGCCCGTCGGGGCCGGCCCCGACCCCGGCGCGCCGTCCCGCACCCCTCGACAACTCCCGCCCGGGGAAGCCTCCTTGGGCCGGTGTGCCGCGCTTCGTGTTCTCGGTCATGGCGATCCCTCCCGGGCAGCCCCCGCGACCGCCCCGCTCTCAAAAACCGTACGGCCGGCCACTGACAATCGACCGGAGACGGCCGAACGCGGGCCGCCCGACGGCGCGTTCACCGCGGCCGGTAGCGTGCGGGGGATGACGACCTCGTTCGACGCAGCAGCACCGCAACCACCCCTGCCCGGCAGCCAGGGACCCACCGCGACCGCGGAGATCCCGCCGCGCGCCGTCGGAGCCGTGGCGATGTCCTACGCCCCCGACCCGGACGGGGACCCCGACCCCGGCGAGATCGTCTGGACCTGGGTGCCGTTCGAGGAGAACGACGGGCGCGGCAAGGACCGACCGGTGCTGGTCGTGGCCCGGGAAGCGACCGGGACGCTGCTGGCCGTGCAGCTGTCGAGCAAGCGCCACAGCGACGAGCGGGACTGGGTGGCGATCGGCGCGGGTCCCTGGGACCGCGCCGGGCGGGACTCCTGGGTGGCCGCGGACCGGGTGTTGCGGGTCCACGCGGACGGGATGCGGCGCGAGGCGTGCGCGCTGGACCGGGGCCGCTTCAACCTCGTCGCCAACCGGCTGCGGGAGCTCCACGGCTGGCGGTGACGCCGGCCGTCCGCCCGGGGGCGGGAGCCGACCCCGGGCGCAGCGGGCGGCGGATCAGGCGTCGGCCAGCGCCAGCAGCTTGGTGACGGTGTTCCAGTTGCGCGCCGTGGCCGTCACCCCGAGTCGGGCCCGGCCGACCGCCTCGGCCAGCTTGGAACGCCCGATGCCCTGCGGACACCACAGGTACAGGTCGCGGCCCACCAGCCGGAACCGGTCCGGTGCGTACGCGTCGTGATCGAGCGCGTCCAGCCGGGCCGTGTCGGTCGGCACCTGCGACAGGAACGTCACGTGCAGGGTCTTGGGCTCCGGGACGGCGAGCGGGAACGGGTTCCCGGCGACGGTGGCGGCCAGTTCGTCCCTGGTCCGCACGAGCACCGGCACCGACAGGCCCAGCTCGGCCGCGATCCGCTCCTCGATCCGCCGGGCGGTCTCCGCCGGCGCCGTCCCCGGGTCGGCGAAGACGAGGTTGCCCGTCTGCAGCAGGACGGAGACCTCCTCGAACCCCAGGGAGCGGGCCAGCTCCAGCTGACGGGCCTTGGGGAAGGCGTTGTGGCCTCCGACGTTGATGCCGCGGAGCAGGGCGATCTGGCGGGGCATGCGCGATCCTTCGGAACGGTGCCGGCCGGCGGCGGGCACGAGGGGCGGACGGGGAGGCGGCCGGGCCGCGGCCCGGCGGGGCTCAGAACAGGGGAGCGGGCAGCACGCCCTCCAGGGCCAGCAGCAGCCGCTTGGCCTCCAGGCCGCCGCCGAAACCGCCGATCCCGCCGTCGCTGGCCACCACCCGGTGGCAGGGCACGACCACCGGGAGCGGATTGGAGCCCATGGCGGCGCCCACCGCCCGGGCCGCACCCGGCTCCCCGACGCGGTCCGCGAGGTCCTGGTAGCCCACCACGCTGCCGTACGGCACGCCGTCGGCCAGGACGTGCAGCACCCGGGCGTTGAAGCCGCCGGACAGCGACCAGTCCAGCGGGACGGTGAAGGCGTGCAGCGCACCGGAGAAGTAGCGGGAGAGCTCGGCGGCGGCCGTCGCCAGGTGCGGCAGCTCCGGCAGCGGCGGCCCGCCGAAGGCGCCTTCCAGCCGGGCCAGCGCCCGCCGGGTCACCCGCTCGTCGGCGTGGAAGACGACCTGGACCAGGCCCTCGCGGGTCGCGGCGAGCAGCAGCGGGCCGATCGGGGTCCCGAGGCGCGTCCAGGCCCAGTCGCGGCGGGGCGGACGGCCCGCCTGCGGGGCGGCGTCCGGTGCCGTGGCGGGTCCTGGGCCGTGCTCTGGGTTCGTCACGGGTCCAAGGGTAGGTCCGGCCACCGACAACGCGGCGGGGAGCGGACCGGGCGGCCCCCGCCGGCCCCGCTCCCCGCCGCGCCCGAGGGTCAGTCGTCCCCGTCGGCCAGGGCCTCGCGCACCACGTCCGGCTTGTTGCTGATGACGCCGTCGACGCCCAGGCCGGCGGAGCCGACCGCGGCCTTGGCGTCGTCGACGGTCCAGGTGTAGAGCTCCAGTCGCCGGTGGTGCGGGCCGCGCAGCGCGTGCACGGCGTCCACGTACGCCCGGGTGACGGCCGTGTGGGGCGGGTTGATCTGGTCGCAGTACGCGGCGTACTTGGGCAGGTCGGTGACCGAGGGGTTCCCGAGGAAGCCCGTCTTGATCGCCGGCTCCAGGCGGTGGACCTTCTTGATCGCGTCGGCGTTGAAGCTCTGGACGATCAGCCGGCTCTTGACGTGCGCGCCGTTCAGCCAGCCGTCGTGGCGCAGCTCCCGGAGGGCCTGCCGTTCGATCCCGGGGTAGAGCTCGGGGTTCTTCAGCTCCATCAGCAGCCGCTGGCCGTTGTGCTCGACCTCGTCGAGGTAGTCCTCGAGGGTCGGCACCCGCTCGCCCTTGAACTTCGCGTCGTACCAGCTGCCGGCGTCCAGCTTCTCGATCTCCCGGAGCGTGAAGTCGCCGACGTTCCACGGGGAGCGGTCCGGGAAGACCTTCTTGACGTTGGTCGTCCGCGCCAACGAGGTGTCGTGCAGGACGACCAGCTGGCCGTCCTTGGTGCGCTGGACGTCGTTCTCCACCCAGGTGATGCCGAGCCGGTGCGCCGCGTCGACCGACGCGAGCGTGTTCTCGGGCGCGTACGCCGCGGCGCCGCGGTGGCCGACCACCACGGGGGGATGCTCGTGGGCCGCGGCCTGGGCGCCGCTGGCGGGGAGGACGAGCGCGGACAGACCCAAGAGCGCACCGGCGAGGGCAGCGACGGGGCGAATACGCATACGGACTCCTCGTGACGTCGTGAGGGTGGACTGACGTGAGGTGAGGTGGGGTGAGGTGAACGGGGAGGACGGTCAGACGGAGGCTCGCAGCCGGGCCGGAGGGGGAGAGGGACGTGCGGTGGCCGGGCGCTGAACGGGAAATGGCCGTGTTCCGTGCGGAGCGTCGCAGGTGCAGGATGCCCGGAATGGCCGTGCAGCAGGCGTACGTCCCGACGTCGTCCAACTTGCCGGAGCAGCGGCTTCTGCGCATCTCGGCCGACGGCGAGTCACCCCTCGTATGTGTGACCGTTTTTGCCGCCCGCGCCCCGGGCATACCTTTCCGGCTGGCCGCGACGCGCCCGGCCCCGGCCAGGACGACCCGCGCGAACCGGCGGAGCGCCGGCGGCGCCCAGGCGACCGGACTGCTCGCCCACCGCTCGGCACCCCGCAGGAAACCGCAGGTCAGCCCCTGTGCGGCACCGATTGTCAGTGGCGGGTCGTACGGTGGATCCCATGCGGCCCGTTTCGAAGATCGAACGCACGGTGGCGCCCTTCGAGGTCGTCAGCTCCTACCAACCCAACGGCGACCAGCCGGCGGCCATCGCCGAGCTCGACCGGCGCATCCGCGGCGGTGAGAAGGACGTCGTCCTGCTGGGTGCCACGGGTACCGGCAAGTCGGCGACCACCGCGTGGATGATCGAGAAGCTCCAGCGCCCGACGCTGGTGATGGCGCCCAACAAGACCCTCGCGGCCCAGCTCGCCAACGAATTCCGCGAACTGCTGCCCAACAACGCCGTCGAGTACTTCGTCTCGTACTACGACTACTACCAGCCAGAGGCGTACGTCCCGCAGTCCGATACGTACATCGAGAAGGACTCCTCCATCAACGAGGAGGTCGAACGGCTGCGCCACTCCGCGACGAACTCCCTGCTCACCCGGCGGGACGTGATCGTCGTCGCCTCCGTGTCCTGCATCTACGGCCTGGGTACGCCCCAGGAGTACGTCGACCGGATGGTGCCGCTCAGGGTCGGCGACGAGCTCGACCGGGACCAGCTGCTGCGCCGCTTCGTCGAGATTCAGTACACCCGCAACGACCTGGCGTTCACCCGGGGCACCTTCCGGGTCCGCGGCGACACCATCGAGATCTTCCCGGTCTACGAGGAGCTGGCCGTCCGGATCGAGATGTTCGGCGACGAGATCGAGGCGCTGTCCACCCTGCACCCGCTCACCGGCGAGGTGATCAGCGAGGACCAGCAGCTCTACGTCTTCCCCGCCAGCCACTACGTCGCCGGCCCCGAGCGCATGGAGAAGGCCGTCGCCGGGATCGAGGCCGAGTTGGCGGACCGGCTCGCCACCCTGGAGAAGCAGGGCAAGCTGCTGGAGGCCCAGCGGCTGCGGATGCGCACCACGTACGACATCGAGATGATGCGGCAGATCGGCTCCTGCTCCGGCATCGAGAACTACTCGATGCACATGGACGACCGCGAGCCCGGCTCGGCGCCCAACACCCTCCTCGACTACTTCCCCGAGGACTTCCTGCTGGTCATCGACGAGTCGCACGTCACCGTCCCGCAGATCGGCGCCATGTACGAGGGCGACGCCTCCCGCAAGCGCACCCTCGTCGACCACGGCTTCCGGCTCCCGTCCGCGCTGGACAACCGGCCGCTGAAGTGGGAGGAGTTCCTGGGGCGGGTCGGCCAGACCGTGTACCTCTCCGCGACACCCGGCCCGTACGAACTCTCCCGCAGCGACGGCTTCGTCGAGCAGATCATCCGGCCGACCGGCCTGGTCGATCCGGAAGTGGTGGTCAAGCCCACGGACGGGCAGATCGACGACCTGGTGCACGAGATCCGCAAGCGCACCGAGAAGGACGAGCGCGTCCTGGTCACCACCCTCACCAAGAAGATGGCCGAGGACCTCACCGACTACTTCCTCGAACTCGGCATCCAGGTCCGCTACCTGCACAGCGACGTCGACACCCTGCGGCGCGTGGAGCTGCTGCGCGAGCTGCGTTCGGGCGAGTACGACGTGCTGGTCGGCATCAACCTGCTCCGGGAGGGCCTGGACCTGCCGGAGGTCTCCCTGGTGGCCATCCTCGACGCCGACAAGGAGGGCTTCCTGCGCTCCGGCACCTCGCTGATCCAGACCATCGGCCGGGCGGCCCGCAACGTCTCCGGCCAGGTGCACATGTACGCCGACAAGATCACCGCGGCGATGGAGAAGGCCATCGACGAGACCAATCGCCGCCGGGAGAAGCAACTGGCGTACAACAAGGAGAACGGCATCGACCCGCAGCCGCTCCGCAAGAAGATCGGCGACATCGTCGCCACCCTGGCCCGCGAGGAGATCGACACCCAGGAGCTGCTGGGCAGCGGCTACCGCAAGTCCGGCGACAAGGATGGCAAGGCCAAGGCGCCGGTCCCGTCGCTCGGGGGGAAGGCCGGCAAGGCGGGCAAGGTCGCCAAGGGCAAGGGCGGCAAGGGCGGCGAGGTCCTCACGGACCGGCCCGCGGCCGAACTCGCCGACACCATCGAGGAGCTGACGGAGCGGATGCGGGCGGCCGCGGCAGAGCTGCAGTTCGAGGTCGCCGCCCGGCTGCGGGACGAGGTCAGCGAGCTGAAGAAGGAGCTGCGGCAGATGAAGGAGGCCGGACTGCGGTAGCGGGGGTGCGTGACCGTGCCCGCCGTGCCCACCGGGGGCGACGGCGGGCGGGCGGAGCGTTCCGAGGCGGTGCCCCGGTGTGTTGCGGATCCGCCACAGGCGGCGGGATCCGGCGTGCTCCGCCCCGCCCGGGTGCGTAGGGTCGGCAGAGTTCGCCGGCGCGGCGGACGCGGACGGGCGAGGAGGGGACGGCGGGTGTCGGTCAACGCGTCCACGCGGCAGGCCATCGGTGGCGCCGCACGGGTCGTCCGCGCGGCGGGCCGTGCGACCGCCGACCGCCGGCTGACCGCCCTCGACGCCCCCGCCGTCGACGCCCCCGTCCTCGACGCCCTCGCCGTCGACCGCACCTTCGCAGACCCGGCCCCGGACCCGGCCCCGGAGCCGCCGCCGGCGAGCCGCCCGCACCCGTAGGCGCCGCAGCCGCAGCACCGATGAGCGACCGGGTCCGACACGCACCCGGCATCCCACCCGACCTGCCACGACACACAAGGGGACGACGATGACGGCGGAGCTGGTCCGGGGGCAGAACCACCCACTGGACGGCACCCGTGTGGAGATCCGGATCGCGGCCGACGGGCCCGTCCTGGTCGGGGTCGCGCTCGGTGACGAGCAGGGCCGGCTGGCGGGCGCCGAGTCGGTGGTCCATCCGGGCGCCCGGCGTCGGCCCGGCGTCGAGGTGCCCTCCGAGGCGGCCGCCGAGCAACGCATCGCGGTCGACCTCGACGCGGTGCCCGCCGCGGTGCACCGGCTGAGCGTGCTGCTCGCGTTGCCGGGCGGGCCCGGTGCGCCCGCTGCCTTCGGTGCCGCGGCCGCGCCCTCGCTCGTCGTGGCGCGGGCCGACGGCGCCCCCCTCGCGGCCTACGCCGTCACCGGCCTCGGCCCCGAATCCGCACTGGTCGCCCTGGAGCTGTACCGGCGTCGGGGCGCCTGGCGGATCCGCGCGGTCGGCCAGGGCTACGCCGGCGGACTGCCGGAGCTGTTGCGCGACCAGGGACTGCCGCGGGCCGCGGAGCTGGCCGCCGAGATCGAAGCGGCGGCCGGACCCGGCCGCGCACCGGTGGCATCGGCGCCCGACCCGGTGGCGGCGCACCACCTGGAGCGGCCGGCGGCCGAACGCACCCCCGGCGCCCCGGCCGCGGGCCCCGACGCCCCGCCCTCCGGCGATCGGGTCGACTACCGCCATCCCGGACGCTCCACCGCGCCCGCGCCCGCCCCGGGGCCCGGGGGCGCGACGGCGTCCGCCCCGTCCGCGTCCGGCCCGCCTGCGCCCGCCGGCGGCCCCGGCGTCCCGACCGCACCGGTCGCCGGCGACGCCAACGGCTGGAGCATGGAGGAGCGGCTCTACAACCAGGTCCGCGGCATGTTCGAGGACCTGGCCCGGTCGGTCGCGGCGTATCGCAGCGCCACCGGTTTCGCCGCCTCCCGCCTGGAGCGCGAGCTCGACGAGGCGCTCGCCGACCCCGCCACCCGGCTGGGCGGTGCGGCCGAGGCGACCCGGGCCGCCGCCCGGGACCGGCACACCGACCTGGTCGACCGGGCCCGCGCCGTCCTCGACCGCGACCTCGCCCAGCTGATCGCGGAGTCGGCGGTGGTGGAGCCGGCGCTGCCGCCCGCCCTGGCCCGTTGGGACAACCCGGTGTGGCAGGGCTACGAGGTCCCCCAACAGCACCCGATGGCGGTGCGGCTGGGCGATCTGCACCTCCCGGAGGCCCCCGGTCTGCGCATCCCGATGCTCGTCCGGCTCCCGCTGGAGCGCGGACTGTGGATCGACAGCGGCCCCGGTCCGTACCCGCGCGCCGGGTACGACCCGGAGCGGGAGTTCGCCCGCCGGGAGCTGGGCGGTGCGCTCACCGACGCGGTGCCCGACGAGGCCGCGCTGGGGCGGCTGGCCCTGGAGACCGCCGTGGCGGTCGCCGCCCGGCTGCTCGCCGCCCATCCGCCGGGCGCGTTCGCGGTCCAGGTCGTCGACCCCGCCGGCGCGGCCGGCCCGGCGCTCGCCCCGCTGCGGGAGAGCGGCCTGCTGCCCGCCTCCCCGGCCACCGGCGCCCCGGGCGTGGCCGCGGTGCTGGAGGCGCTGACCCGGCGGGTCGACCTCCTCCAGATGGCGGTGCGGCACCGCGCGACGGAGGCCCTGCCGCCGGAACTGGACCCGGCCGAGCAACTGCTGATCGTCCACGACTTCCCGCACGGCTTCGACGACCGCGGGCTGAACCAACTGCGCTACCTCGCCGACGAGGGCCCGGCGGTCGGGGTCCATCTGATGATGGTCGCCGACCGGGAGCGGGCCCGGGAGTTCGGGCCGGTCCTGGACCCGCTCTGGCGTGCCCTGTTGCGGCTCACGCCGGTGCCGGACGTCCATCTCGCCGACCCGTGGGTCGGCCACGCCTGGACGTACGCGCCGCCGCTCGCGCCCCGGCGCAGTGAGGTGCTCCGCCGGGCGCTGGACCGTGTCGCGGCGGCCCGACCGGCCGCGGATCCGGAGCCGGGCTGACGCCCACCAGCCCCGTCAACCGTTCGGTAAACCGCTCCCCACCAGCACTTTTAGCCTTTCCTTTGCCATTTAATGAACTTGCTTTACCCTTCTGTGGAAGGGGTGCAGAAATCCCCGGCAGCAACGACGCTGTGAGTGCCGTACGACTCTGCCGGAGGAGCAGTGGACGTTTCCCTGAATCTGTGGGTGCTGACCATCCTCGGTCTGGGCGCCCTGATCGCCGTTGACTTCTTCATCGGCGGGCGCAAGCCCCATGAGGTGTCCCTCAAGGAGGCCGGCATCTGGACCGGTGTCTGGATGGCGCTGGCCGTGCTGTTCGGGCTCGGCCTGCTGGTCTTCGGCGGGGGCGCGCCGGCCGGCGAGTTCTTCGCGGGCTTCATCACCGAGAAGTCGCTCAGCGTCGACAACCTCTTCGTCTTCGTCCTGATCATGAGCAAGTTCGCGGTGCCGGCCGTCTACCAGCAGCGGGTGCTGTTGGTCGGGGTGCTGATCGCCCTGGTGCTGCGGGCCGGTTTCATCGGCGCGGGCGCGGCGATCATCGCCAACTTCTCCTGGGTCTTCTACCTCTTCGGGGCGTTCCTCATCTGGACCGCCTGGAAGCTCATCCAGGAGGCGCGGGGCGACCAGGAGGACGAGGAGTTCGAGGAGAACCGCTTCCTGAAGGCGGTCGAGCGGCGCTTCCCGTCCACCGACCAGTACCACGGGACCAAGCTGTTCGTCGTCGAGAACGGCCGGCGACTGATGACCCCGATGCTGATCGTCATGCTGGCGATCGGCACCACCGACGTCCTCTTCGCCCTGGACTCGATCCCGGCGATCTTCGGCCTGACCCAGGACCCGTACATCGTCTTCACGGCCAACGCCTTCGCCCTGATGGGCCTGCGGCAGCTGTACTTCCTGCTCGGCGGACTGCTCAAGAAGCTGGTCCACCTCTCCTACGGCCTGTCGGTGATCCTCGGGTTCATCGGCGTGAAGCTGGTGCTGCACGCCCTGCACGAGTCCGGGGTGCCCGTCCCGGAGATCAGCATCCCGGTCTCCCTGGGCGTGATCTGCGCGGTGCTGGCCGTCACGACGGTGACCAGCCTGCGGGCCTCCCGGCGCCAGGCCGCGGCCGAGGAGGCCACGGCGGACGCCGACGGGGCCGGGGCGCACCCCCGCCCGTAGGCGCCGCGGAGAACGGCACGGGCCCGGTGGGCGGAGAACACCCACCGGGCCCGGTGCCGGGCGCGCGGTCGTTACCAGCCGCGCTCCCGCCACTCGGCGAGGTGCGGCCGCTCGGCACCGAGCGTGGTGTCGCCGCCGTGCCCCGGATAGACCCACGTCTCGTCCGGCAGCCGGTCGAAGAGCTTGGTCCGCACGTCGTCGAGCAGGCTGGCGAACCGTTCGGCACTGCCCCAGGTGTTGCCGACCCCGCCCGGGAAGAGGCAGTCCCCGGTGAAGACGTGCGGGTGGCCGTGCGGGTCGTCGTAGACCAGCGCGATGCTGCCCGGGGTGTGCCCGACCAGATGACGCGCGGTCAACCGCACCCGGCCGACGGTGATCGTGTCGCCGTCCTCGACCGGGACGTCCGTGGGCACGGGGATGCCCTCGGCGTCGTGGCGCCCCGCGTACGTCCGGGCGCCGGTGGCGTCGACGACCTCGCGCAACGCGCCCCAGTGGTCGCCGTGCTGGTGCGTGGTGACCACGGAGGCCAGGCCGCCGTCGCCGATCAGGGTCAGGAGCGTGTGCGGCTCGGCGGCCGCGTCGATCAGCAACTGCTCGTCGGTCGCGCGGCACCGCAGCACGTACGCGTTGTTGTCCGTCGGACCGACCGCGACCTTCGAGATCATCAGGTCGGTCAGCTCGTGCACGTCGGCCGGTCCGCCGACCTTCACTGCTCCGCTGTAGGTCATGGCACCAACTCTAGAGCGGCGGGATGACCGGCAGCGTCGCGCCGGGGGTGTCCAGCTGGCCGCCGTCGGACCGGCCGGTCAGCCAGCCGACCAGGTCCGTCGGCGCCCCGCCGACCACGACCGCGGCGGCCGGCGCGCCGTCGGGGGCGTCCCGGCGCCCGGTGCGCCACCGACGGCCGTCGTCGGCCCGCAGCTCCAGCGCGGGCAGGTCCGGGTGTCCGGCGAACTTGATCTGGGTGAGGAAGTCCAACTCGCTGTCCACGAAGGCCGGCGGCAGCTGTTCGACGGCGTACCCGACGCCCAGGTCGACGTGGTGCAGTTCGACCTCGGCCAGCCGGCGCAGCGCGAGCCGGTCGGCCCGCTCGACGACGCCGTTGCGCATCTCGACCTCGTACGCCCTGCGGTCCTCGGGCAGGGCCTGCGCCGCCGCCTCGAAGCGGGCCGCGCTCTCCTGGAAGTCCTCCAGGTGGGCCGCCAGCGGACGGTCGGCGTCGCGCTCGATGTCGCCGTCCCGGGCCGCGGTGCTGGCGTACATCGGGGTGCGGACGCCGGTCCGCGCCCACGTGAGGAGGTTGACCAGGGCGTCGGCGTTGCGGGCCAGGTGGGCCAGGACGTGACCCCGGGTCCATCCGGGCAGCAGCGACGGCTCGCCGATCGCGGCGTCGTCGAGCTTGCCCAGGGATACCAGCAGCCGGTCGGTCGACTCGTGGACGGCGGACACGTGGCGCGGGAAATCAGGAGGGTTGGTCATGGCCCGACGCTAGCGCCGGGCGGGCCGGTCCGGGAGTCGTACGGAGGCATTCGACGGTGAGCACGGGGTGGTGCTGGTGGCGCGGATGGTGCATGAGGGCGCGAGAGGGGCGGTCGGGGTCGCCACCCCTGCTCCACCGTCCGCCCGCTCCGCGCCCCTAGGGCGCTCGGAAACGCCCTAGGCCGCCGGGACCTCGGCGGGTGCCCCGAACCACCGGGCCAGTGCCGCGTCCAACTCCCCGTAGGAGCCGGGGGTGTCGGCCGCCCAGGCGGTGCAGCCGTCCGGGCGCAGCAGCAGACCGGCCAGGTCGGGCCGGTCCGGACAGCGCACCGTCAGGGTCCGCACCCGGTCGCGGTGGCCGGCGGCGCGCCCGCGCAGCGCCGGATCGTCGGCGAGGTCGAGCAACAGGCCCCGGCCGTCGTGCAGATGGTCCGCGAGCCGGTGGCCGTCGGACAGCTCCAGGTCGGGGGCGCTGCGGCCGGTCAACGGGTGTGAACCGGGCAGGTCGTAGCGCTGCCAGACGCCGGAGATCTTCTTGACGAAGAAGGTGGTGGCGTCGGGCGTCGCGGACAGCTCGGCGATCACCTCGCGCAGCGCCGCGGCGTGCGGTTCCGGCCGCATCAGGGCGACTTGGGCCCGGGTCCAGTCCAGCACCCACGCGCCGAGCGGGTGCCGCTCGGCGGTGTAGGTGTCCAACAGCCCCTCCGGGGCCCAGCCGTGCACCGTGGCGGCCAGCTTCCAGCCGAGGTTCACCGCGTCGCCGAGCCCGAGGTTGAGTCCCTGGCCGCCGAACGGCGAGTGCACGTGGGCCGCGTCGCCGGCCAGCAGCACCCGGCCGCTGCGGTACGTGGACGCCTGCCGGGCGTTGTCGGTGAACCGGGTCGCCGCGTGCACCTTGGTGACCGTCACGTCCGCGACGCCGGAGACTCGCCGCAGCGCGGTCTGCAACTCCTCGGCGGTGACCGGGGCTTCGCGGTCCGCGGGCGGCCCGTCGAACTCCACGGTGAGGATCCGGCCGGGCACCGGCCCGTGGGCGTACGTCCCGGTCCCGGTCCAGTTCCAGCCGGCCCCCAACGCGTCGGACCCGGTCATCTCCACGAGGGCCTGGTGGCCGGTGATCGTCGGGGCGGTCCCGGGGAACGGGATGCCGGTGAGCCGGCGCACGGTGCTGCGCCCGCCGTCGCAGCCCACCAACCAGCCGGCGCGCAGCGGGCCGTGTGAGGTGTGGACGTGCACGCCCTCGTCGTCGGCGTCGAAGCCGGTGAGGGTCACGCCCCGGCGCACCGTGACGCCCAGCTCGGCGGCGCGCTCGGCGAGGATCCGCTCCAGTGCCTCCTGGGGGACCAGGCCGACGTCGCCGGCCGGTCCGCTGCCGGCGAAGTCCGGGTCCGTGGCGTCGAGCAGGTCGCCGCGGAGCATGATGCCGGCGAAGTGCCCGGCGAACTTCGGGGCCGACGCCGTGACGGCGGCCCCGCTCGCCTGCCGCTGCCGGACGAACGAACCGAACCTCGCCAGGCCGGCCTTCTGCACCTCCACCAGCTGCGGCAGCAGCCCGCGCCGGTAGAGCGCCTCCGAGCTGGGGGTGTTGATGGCCCCCGCCTTGATCGTGGTGTCCACCTCGGTCAGTCGCTCCAGGACGACGACCGGGACGTCCGCCAGTGCCAGTTCGCAGGCGAGCATCAGCCCCACCGGGCCGCCCCCTGCCACCACTACGTCTGCGTCTCGCTTCATGGGAAAGAGTGTAGTCACTAAAAATTTGTTTCCGCTACAATTTTTCGCATGAGAGGAGCGGGAGTGACGGAGGAGAAGTCGGTGGCGGAACGGGGCGGGGTGCGACGCGACGCGGGGGACGCACCGGACGACGGGACGCTGGGCCTGCGCGAGCGGAAGAAGCGGCTCACCCGGCAGCGGATCTCCGCGGAGGCGACGTCGTTGTTCCTGGAGCGGGGGTTCGACGAGGTGGCCGTCGCCGAGGTCGCCCGCGCCGCCGGGGTGTCCACGATGACGGTCTTCAACTACTTCCCGCGCAAGGAGGACCTCCTCCTCGACCGGATCCCCGAGGCCGTGGAGCTGGTCGTCGGCGCGGTGCGGGGGCGCGGCGCCGAGGAGTCGCCGCTCGCCGCGCTGCGTCGGCTGGCGCTGGAGCTGCTGACGCGGCGGCACCCGCTGGGCGGGCTGGGGGAGGGGTTCGAGCGCTTCTTCCGCACCGTGCTGGCGGCGCCCTCGCTGCGGGCGCGGGCCCGCGAGGCGGCCGGGGAGATCGAGGCGGCGCTGGCCGGGGCGCTGGCCGAGGCGGCCGGTGGCGACCCCGCGCGGCCCGATCGGGACGCCCGGCTCGCCGCCGCGATGATCGTCGCGGCCTGGCGGACGCTCTACGTGGAGGTCGTGACCCGGCAACTGGAGGGTGACCCCGTGGAGGAGGTGGCCGTTGAGCACGAAGCAGTGATCCGGCACACGTTCGACGTGCTGGCGCGGGCGCTGCCGGACGGGGGTCCGGAGCGGTCCTGAGTGCGGGGGTGCCGCCCGCCGGACGGCGTAACGGCTGGTCACCGCGGTGGGAAGGTTGTGGGGCCGCCACACGTTTGGGTGAAGAGGGCTTGCGAGGCCCGTAAATCGAATGCACGTGCTATAAGCTCGTGTCTGGCATCCCAACGACACTGCCGCGACGGCCCCATACCCTTGGTCGGGGGCCCGCTCCGCTCCGCCGCCTCTGCTCGCTCACCGCGCGGCGGACGCAGCCCGTGGCTTCCGCCCCCTCCAAGAAAGGTGCCGACCGGCGTGGCCGACCGTCTCATCGTCCGTGGCGCTCGCGAGCACAACCTCCGCAACGTCTCGCTCGACCTCCCCCGCGATTCCCTCATCGTCTTCACGGGGCTCTCCGGGTCGGGCAAGTCCTCGCTCGCCTTCGACACGATCTTCGCCGAGGGGCAGCGCCGCTACGTCGAGTCGCTCTCCTCCTACGCCCGACAGTTCCTCGGGCAGATGGACAAGCCCGATGTGGACTTCATCGAGGGCCTGTCCCCCGCGGTCTCGATCGACCAGAAGTCGACCTCGCGCAACCCGCGCTCGACGGTCGGCACGATCACCGAGGTCTACGACTACCTCCGCCTGCTCTTCGCCCGGATCGGCAAGCCGCACTGTCCGGAGTGCGGGCGGCCGATCGCCCGGCAGTCGCCCCAGGCCATCGTCGACAAGGTCCTGGAGCTCCCCGAGGGCAGCCGCTTCCAGGTGCTGTCGCCGTTGGTGCGCGAGCGCAAGGGTGAGTTCGTCGACCTCTTCTCCGACCTCCAGACCAAGGGCTACAGCCGCGCCCGGGTCGACGGCGAGACCGTCCAGCTCACCGAGCCGCCGACGCTCAAGAAGCAGGAGAAGCACACCATCGAGGTGGTCATCGACCGCCTCACGGTCAAGGAGAGCGCCAAGCGCCGGCTGACCGACTCCGTCGAGACCGCCCTCGGGCTCTCCGGCGGCATGGTCATCCTCGACTTCGTCGACCTCGACGCCGACGACCCGCAGCGCGAGCGGATGTACTCCGAGCACCTCTACTGCGCCCACGACGACCTCTCCTTCGAGGAGCTGGAGCCCCGCTCCTTCTCCTTCAACTCGCCGTTCGGCGCCTGCCCGGACTGCACCGGCATCGGCACCCGCATGGAGGTCGACCCGGAGCTGATCATCCCGGACGAGGAGCGCTCCCTCGACGAGGGCGCCATCCACCCCTGGTCCGGCGGTCACACCAAGGAGTACTTCGGTCGTCTGGTCGGCGCGCTCGCCGACGCCCTGGGCTTCCGCACCGACATCCCGTGGGCCGGGCTGCCGCAGCGCGCCAAGAAGGCCCTCCTGCACGGCCACAAGACCCAGATCGAGGTCCGCTACCGCAACCGCTACGGTCGCCAGCGCGCCTACACCACCGCCTTCGAGGGCGCCGTGCCGTTCGTCAAGCGCCGGCACAGCGAGGCCGAGAGCGACAGCAGCCGCGAGCGCTTCGAGGGCTACATGCGCGAGGTGCCCTGTCCGACCTGCGAGGGCACCCGGCTCAAGCCGATCGTGCTCGCCGTCACGGTCCAGGAGAAGTCGATCGCCGAGGTCGCGGCCATGTCGATCAGCGACTGCGCCGACTTCCTGCGCACCATGACGCTCAACGCCCGCGAGAAGACCATCGCCGAGCGGGTCCTCAAGGAGGTCAACGAGCGGCTGAAGTTCCTGGTCGACGTCGGCCTGGACTACCTCTCGCTGAACCGCGCGGCCGGCACCCTGTCCGGCGGCGAGGCCCAGCGCATCCGGCTCGCCACGCAGATCGGTTCCGGCCTGGTGGGCGTGCTCTACGTCCTCGACGAGCCGTCGATCGGCCTGCACCAGCGCGACAACCACCGCCTGATCGAGACCCTGGTCCGCCTGCGCGACATGGGCAACACCCTGATCGTGGTGGAGCACGACGAGGACACCATCAAGGTCGCGGACTGGGTGGTCGACATCGGTCCGGGCGCCGGTGAGCACGGCGGCAAGGTCGTCCACAGCGGCCCGATGAAGCAGCTGCTGGCCAACAAGGACTCGATCACCGGCCAGTACCTCGCCGGCAAGCGGGCCATCGCGACGCCGGACGTCCGCCGTCCCACCGACCCGTCCCGCCAGCTGACCGTCCACGGCGCGAAGGAGAACAACCTCCGCGACATCGACGTCTCCTTCCCGCTCGGAGTGCTCTCCGCCGTCACCGGCGTCTCCGGGTCCGGCAAGTCGACGCTGGTCAACGACATCCTCTACACCCACCTCGCCCGCGAGTTGAACGGCGCCAAGTCGGTCCCCGGCCGCCACACCCGGGTCGCCGGCGACGACCTCGTCGACAAGGTGGTGCACGTCGACCAGTCGCCGATCGGCCGGACCCCGCGCTCCAACCCGGCCACCTACACCGGCGTCTTCGACCACGTCCGCAAGCTCTTCGCGGAGACGATGGAGGCGAAGGTCCGCGGCTACCTGCCGGGCCGCTTCTCCTTCAACGTCAAGGGCGGCCGCTGCGAGAACTGCTCCGGCGACGGCACCATCAAGATCGAGATGAACTTCCTGCCGGACGTCTACGTCCCGTGCGAGGTCTGCCACGGCGCGCGCTACAACCGCGAGACGCTGGAGGTCCACTACAAGGGCAAGTCCATCGCCGAGGTGCTGGACATGCCGATCGAGGAGGCGCTGAGCTTCTTCGAGGCGGTGCCGACCATCGCCCGTCACCTCAAGACGCTCAACGAGGTCGGTCTCGGCTACGTCCGGCTCGGCCAGTCCGCGCCGACCCTCTCCGGCGGTGAGGCGCAGCGGGTCAAGCTCGCCAGCGAACTCCAGAAGCGCTCCACCGGCAGCACCGTCTACGTCCTCGACGAGCCCACCACCGGCCTGCACTTCGAGGACATCAGCAAGCTCATCAAGGTGCTGTCCGGCCTGGTCGACAAGGGCAACACGGTGATCGTCATCGAGCACAACCTCGATGTGATCAAGACCGCGGACTGGGTCATCGACATGGGCCCCGAGGGCGGCAACGGCGGTGGCATGGTCGTCGCCGAGGGCACCCCCGAGGAGGTCGCGGCGATCCCGGCCAGCCACACCGGCAAGTTCCTGCGGGACATCCTCGGCGACCGGGTCAGCGATGCGGCGCCGGTCACCGGCGGGCCCCGGAAGCCGGCCGCCCGCAAGACCGCGGCGAAGAAGAAGGCGGTGGCCGCCGACGCGGCCGGGAAGGCGACGGTGACGGCCTCGACCGCGGCGAAGAAGACCGCGGCCAAGAAGAGCACCGCGGCGACCACGGCCAAGAAGACCGCGGCCAAGAAGACGGCGACCAAGAAGACGGCCGCCAAGAAGACGACGACGCGGGCCCGTCGGACGTCCTGACGCCGCACCACCGCACAGCGGGGGCGGAGCCCTTCCCGGGCTCCGCCCCCGCTGCGCTGCGCACGACCGCCCGGCCGGGGCGCCGGGCCGTCGACCCGTGGGCGCCTCAGCCCGCCAGTTCCGCGGCGAACGGCGGCTCCGCGCCCGCCCGGGAGCAGGTGACGGCGGCCGCCCGGGCGGCGAACCCCAAGATGTCCGCCCAGTCGTCGGCGGGCAGCGCGCCCAGCGCCGCGTACGACAGCGCGCCGTGGCCGTCCAGCCGGTGCAGCAGCGCCGCGTTGACGGTGTCGCCGGCGCCGATGGTGTCGACGACGGGCACCCGCTCGCCGGGCACCGCCACCTCCCCGCCGCCCCGCGTCACGGCCGTCAACCCGTCGCCGCCGTGGGTGACCACGATCGCGGCCGGCCCGGCGGCCAGCCACTCCCGGGCCGCCGCCAGCACCGCCGCCCGGTCGGCCCCGTCGGCGCCCGCCCCGGCCAGCCAGGCCGCGTCCTCCTCCGACAGCTTCAGCAGCGCCAGGTCCGGCAGCCAGGAGCGGAAGCGGGCCCGGTAGGCGTCCGGGTCGACGATCAACCCCGGCCGGATGTTGGGGTCGAGCGCGGTGAAGACGCCGCGCCGGGCCTCCCGCCGCAACAGCGCCTCGTACGCCCCGGCGCCCGGCTCCAGCACCAGCGAGCAGGTGCCCAGCGAGAGCGCCCGCACCGTCGTGGGCAGCGCCGGGGGCAGGGTGAAGAGCCGGTCGGCGGTGCCCTCCACGTAGAAGCCGTAGCCGGCCGAGCCGTCGTCGCTGACGTCCGCCACCGCCAGGGTCGTGGGCTCCGGGCCGCGTTGCACCAGCGAGGTGTCCACGCCGCCGTCGTGCAGACCGTGCAGCAGCGACGCCCCGAAGGCGTCGGTCGAGACCCGGGAGCAGAAGGCGGTGGGGGAGCCCAGCCGTCCGAGCGCCACCGCGGTGTTGTAGGGCCCGCCGCCGCGCCGCGGCAGCAGCGCCGGCAACGGGCCGTCCGGGGACGGCTGCTGGCTGGGAACGAGGTCGATCAGCGCCTCGCCGGCGACGACGATCACGGGGGCGGGTCCTTTCCTACGGCGGCCGGTACCGGCCGGGGCGTGCGGGCGGGGGCCCGTCCGGGCCCGGGGGACGTCCGGCGGGGCCCGGGGGCCCGGCCCACCGGACGGCCGCTAAGCGGTCTCGGGGCAGCCGCACGAGGTGCGGTGCACGAAGGTGCAGGGCAGCCGGACGGTGCGCGGCGGTCGGGCCGGATCGTCCAGCCGCGCCAGCAGCAGCCGGACCGCCGCGGCTCCGAGCTCCTTGCTGGGCTGGGCGATCGCGGTCAGCCTGGGGGTGAAGAGGTCGGCCCAGGAGAAGTCGTCGAAGCAGGCCAGCGCGATGTCCCGGGGCACCTCCAGGCCCAGGCCGCGCAGTGCCTGGAGCGCGCCGATGGTCATCGCGTTGTTGGCGGTGATGATCGCGGTGGGCGGCTCCGGCGCGGCGAGCAGGTGGCGGGTGGCGTCCTGGGCGCCCTCCGCCTCGGAGTTGCCGCCCGCCAACAGCTCGGGCGCGAGGGGCAGTCCACGGGCGCGCAGCCCGGCGCGGTAGCCCTCGACCCGTTCGGTGGTGGTGCTGAGCCCGGGCAGCCCCGCGACCAGGCCGATCCGGGTGTGGCCCAGGTCGGCCAGGTGCTCGACGAGCCGGCGGACCGGTCCGGCGCTCTCGGCGCAGACCTGGTCGAAGCCGTCGCCGACCAGCCGGTCGAGGAAGACCGTGGGGACCCGGCGCCGGGTCACGTAGTCGATCAGTTCGGTCGGTTGGGCGGAGGGGGCGACGATCATGCCGTCCACCCGCCGCTCGTGGAGCAGTTGGACGACCTTGCGCTCGTGCTGCGGATCGTCGTGCGGATCGGCGATCAGCAGGCTGTAGCCGGCCTCCAGGGCGCCGGCCTCGACGCCCTGGAGGATCTCGGTGAAGTACGGGTTGCTGATCGCGGAGACCGCCAGGCCGATGGAGCGGGTGCGGGCGGTGACCAGGGAACGGGCGAGGGTGTTGTGGGTGTAGCCGAGGTCCTCGATGGCGGCCAGCACCGCGGCCCGGGTGTCCGGGCGCACCGGCCGGGTGTCGTTCACCACGTGCGAGACCGTGGCGACGGAGACGCCCGCGCGCCGCGCCACATCGACCATCGTCGTCATCCGGCTCTTCCTCCCGACGCCCCGGTGCACCGTGCTCCGGATCCCGGCGGACGGCCTCCGTGCCGGTCCGTCGCAGTCCATCACAGTACGTCGCCGACGGACCAAACGTAAACGCTTGCGCAAGCGTTTACGTCCCGGCGGTTTTTCTGTAGTGTCCCCGCCATCGAACTCGCACGACGTCGTGAGGAGGCGCCGATGCGCGCTCTCGTGGTCACCGCACCGGGCCTTCGGGGCACCACCGCTGTCACCGAACTGCCCGACCCCCGCCCGGAACCCGACGAGGTGGTCGTGCGGGTCACGTCCTGCGGGCTGTGCGGCACGGACATGCACGTCCTCGGCGGCGAACTCCCGGTGGTCGGCTACCCGTTGGTCCCCGGGCACGAGTTGACCGGCGAGATCGTCGCGGTGGGTGCGGCGGTGCGGGACCGGGCGGTCGGCGAGCGGGTCGCGGTCGACCCCAACATGCCGTGCGGCGCCTGCCACTACTGCCGGATCGGCCGCGGCAACCTCTGCGAGGACTACACCGCGATCGGCGTCACCCGGGCCGGCGGCTTCGCCGAACTGGTCGCCGTGCCGGCCCGCTGCTGCTACGTGCTGCCCGCGCACCTCTCGGAGGCCGCCGCCGGCCTCGTCGAACCGCTGTCCTGCGCGGTGCACGGCCTCAACCGGCTGCCGCGCCGCCCCGGCGAGCACTACCTGATCTACGGCGCGGGCACCATGGGCCTGTTGATGGCCGCGCTGGTGCGGACCGCGGGGGCCGGCTCGGTCTCCGTCGTCGACCTCAACGAGGAACGGCTGGCGTTCGCCCGGTCCTTCGGCGTGGACGCGGCGGTGACCGACGCCGACGCCCTCGACCGGGCGCCCGGTTTCGAGGTGGTCATCGACGCGACGGGAGTGGTCGCGGCCATCGAGGACGGTCTGGGGCGGGTGCGCCGCGGCGGTACGTTCCTCCAGTTCGGCGTCGCCGACCCGGCCCGCGCGGTGTCCGTCTCGCCGTACCGCGTCTACAGCCAGGAGATCGACATCATCGGCTCGATGGCGGTGCACAACAGCTTCCAGCCCGCCATCGACCTGTTGGCCGCGGGCCTCGGCGGAGTGCCGGTCGACTCGCTGGTCTCCGACGTCTACGGCCTGGACGACTTCGACGAGGCGGTGGCCCGCTTCCGGGCCGGCACCGGGCGCAAGATCCACATCGCCCCCCAGAAGGGCTGAGCGCGGTGCCCGCAACCGTCAAGAACGCGCTGATCTGGGTCTTCGGCGCCCTCGGGGGCATCCTCTGGGGCTACGACACCGGCGTCATCTCCGGCGCCATGCTCTTCCTCAAGCAGGACATCGCACTCACCCCGCTCCTGGAGGGCCTGGTCGTCTCCGGCCTCCTGGTGGGGGCGATGCTCGGCGCGGGCCTCGCGGGGCGGCTCTCGGACTCCTGGGGGCGCCGCCGGCTGATCCTGGCCGCCTCCGCGGTCTTCATCCTCGGCACGCTCGGCGCGGCCTGCGCCACCGGGGCGGCCATGCTGATCGCGTTCCGCTTCGTGCTCGGCGTGGGCGTCGGCATCGCCTCCGTCGTCGTCCCGCTCTACCTCACCGAACTCGCGCCCAAGCACCTGCGCGGCGGGCTGACCTCGTTGATGCAGCTGCTGGTGACCGTCGGCATCTTCGTCGCCTACGTCACCGACTACCTGCTCGCCGGCTCCGGGGCCTGGCGCTGGATGATCGGTCTGGGCGTGGTCCCGGCCGCGGTGCTGGCGCTGGGCATCGTCACCCAGCCGGAGAGCCCGCGCTGGCTGGTGAGCAAGGGCCGGGGCGGGCAGGCCCGCGAGGTGCTGACCCGGCTGCGCGGGGACGCCGCGACGGCGGGCGAGGAGCTGGCCGAGATCGAGCGGACCGAGCGCGCGGAACGGGGGGCCGGCGAGCCGCTGAGCCTGCGCCGGCTGCTGTCGCCGCAGCTGCGAGGGGTGTTCACGGTCGGGATGCTGCTGGTGTTCTTCCAGAACTTCGTCGGCATCAACACGATCATCTACTACGCGCCGACCCTGCTCACCGACATCGGGTTCGGCCCGAGCGGCGCCATCCTGGCCAACGTCGGCATCGGCCTGCTCAACATGGTGATGACGCTGCCGGCGATGCGGCTGATCGACCGGCTGGGCCGCAAGCCGCTGCTGCGGACCGGGGCGCTGGGCATGTGCGCGGCGATGGTGGTGCTCGCCGTCACCAACCTGTCCGGGCTCGGCTACGGGCCGTTGCTGTCCGCGCTCACCCTGCTCGGGATCGGGCTCTACATCGCGTCGTTCGCGGTCTCCTGGGGGCCGGTGCAGTGGGTGATGCTGCCGGAGCTGTTCCCGATGCGGATCCGGGCCGCCGCGGTCAGCCTGTGCGTGTTGTTCAACTGGCTGTTCAACATGGTGGTGGCGCTGGTCTTCCCCTCGCTGCTGCACGCCTGGGGTGCCGGGATCAACTTCTGCTTCTTCGCCGGGACGACGCTGCTGGCGTTCCTCTTCGTCCAGCGGCTGCTGCCGGAGACCAAGGGCCGCAGCCTGGAGGAGATCGAGGCGGAGCTGTTGGCCGGCGGGGTGGACCGCCGGCCGGGCGGCCGGCGCCCCCCGGTATCGTCAGGGGCCGACGCCGCCCACTGACCTGGAGGTACCCCATGAGTGCGTCCCCGGACCGTCGGACCGTGCTGCGCGGTGCCGCGCTCGCCGGCATCGCCTGCTTCGGCGCCGCCGCCTGTGCCGCGGGGGAGCAGGGCTCGGGCGCCCGGCCGTCCTCGGACGCGCCGGTGGAGCTGGGCCCGGCCGCGGAGGTGCCGGTCGGCGGCGCCAAGCTCTACGCCGCGCAGCGGCTGCTGGTCTCGCAGCCCACCAAGGGCGAGTTCAAGTGCTTCAGCGCCATCTGCACGCACATGGGCGGGACGCTGAACAAGATCGAGAAGGGGCAGGCCGTCTGCCCGCTGCACGGCAGCCACTTCGAGGTGGCCACCGGCAAGGTCGCCCAGGGCCCGGCGTCCAGCCCCCTGGAGGAGGTCCCGGTCAAGGTCAAGGGCGACAAGCTGGTGGCGGGCTGAGGCGGCGCCCGCCGCCCGCTTCACCCCCAGTCCCAGGAGATCCCCAGGATTCCCTGCCGCACGCCCTGCTCCACCACGTGCACCCCGTGGTGCCGCCCGCCCAACGTCAGCTCCTCTTGGCCGGTGCGCGGGGCGCCGGCCGACGCCTGGGCGAAGCGGCGGCAGCGCACCGGCAGCGCCCCCTCGTCGAACCGCACCTGAAGGACGTACTGGCCGCCGGCGAAGCTGAAGCCGCGCACGTACTCGGAGCTGGGGCCCCCGCTGCCGTCCTCGAAGGCGTAGCCGAAGACGTGGGTGTCGCCGGCCCGCAGCCGGGTGTCGAAGAGCAGCTCGGCGACGACCACGCCGTTCTCCGCGTTCCCGCGCACCCGCCCCAGCCGGCAGTTCTCCAGCGCCCTGACCCGCACCCGGGACGGGTCGCAGCCGCTGTCGCCGCGGTGGATGGCGACGTAGCGGTCCACCCCGTCCCGGTGGGCGCGCACCACCTGGAGCGACTCCCGTTCGCTCAGCTCGCGCCGGGCCCCGATCCGCACCCGCTCGTGGTGGCCGATCGTGTGCACGCCGCCGTCCACCGGGGTCTCCAGCTCGGCGAAGAGCTGTTGGAGGCAGTCGGCCGGGGCGACCAGGGAGCGGTAGGAGCGGGCCGGCGGGCGTTCGGTCTCCGGGCGGGCGCCGCCCTCGGGCACCAGGAGTCGGTGCAGCGAGCGGTCGGGCAGCCCGAGGACGTCCTCCAGGGCGCGGACCGCGCGCAGCGACTCGGGGCGCTGCGGGCGTCGGGCCCCCTGCTGCCAGTAGCTGAGGCTGGTGACCCCGATGGTGATGCCGCGCTGGGCGAGCTTGTGCTGGACGCGGGTGAGGGCGAGGCCGCGTGCGGTGAGCGCGCTGCGCAGGGCGAGGTGGAACGGGCCGGTCCGCAGGAGTTGCGCCAACTCGGCCGAAACCGGAAGGTTTTCCATCGTATCGGGAGTGTTCTGTGCCATTACCTCAATCCTCCGGCGCACGGGGTGAACGTTCACAACTGGAACGCACGGCGCGCGCTCTCCCCGCCTCGTCACTGCAGGACGCCGGGCGCCGGCCGTTCACTTCCGGGCCCGTCCGTCCACACCCCCATGTCACCTGGCATTGAAGCGTGTTGACCTGCCTGCGACAACACCTGATGCTCCTCAACAGCATCCGGATGCGCTCCTCTCCCCCCCTCACCCCATGACCGGGAGGAACGCCATGTCCCCATCCCTTCGCACCCGCCGTCGGCGCGGCAGACGGCTGTCGGCGGCCGTGCTCGCCGCAGTGGCGCTGACCGCGCTCCCGGGGGCCGCCCATGCGACCCCCCAGCCCGCCGGCGCCGCCGTACAGGCCGCCAACCGCCTGGACATCAACATGCAGGCCCAGGAGAAGACCAACTGGTGCTGGGCGGCCTCGGGCAACACCATCGCGACCTGGTACGGCAAGAACTACAGCCAGAACCAGTTCTGCAACGCCGCCTTCAACCGCCAGCAGACCAGCACCTGCCCCAACAACCAGGCCACGCTGGGAAACGTGCAGAACGCACTTGACTGGATGGGCATCAATCCTGGCTCATATGTGACCGGTTGGCTTCGTTACGCCACGGTGCAGAGCGAGATCAACGCCAAGCGCCCCGTCGAGAGCCGCATCGAGTGGTCGTCCGGCGGCGGCCACATGCACGTCATCTACGGCTACGACGCCGCCCGGAACTGGGTGTACTGGGGCGACCCCTGGGCCACCAACAACCGGTACAACTGGGGCGACTTCGACAACTACGTGAACGGCAGCTCCTTCTCCTGGACGCACTCCCTCTACCGGATAGGAGCCTGAGGCCATGACCAAGCGCACCGCCGCCCGCGCCGTCGCCACGGGCACGCTCGCCGCGGCCTTCCTGGGCCTCGCCCCGCTCACCGCGCTGGCCGCCGACGTGCCCGCGCCGCCGGCTCCGCCGCGCGCCGCCGTCGCCGCCGCCCGCGCCGCGGCCGCCTCCACCGCGACCCTGGACACCCTGGCCCGCTTCTTCGCCACCGTCCCGGCCAAGGGCGGTGCCCGCACCGGCGGTGCCGCCTCCCTCGCCGCCCCGGCCCGCAACGCCGCGCACGTCGAGGGCGGCACCGTGCCGGTCTACGTCCTGTCGCCCGACTTCGTCCGCGGCCGGGCCGGCACCCCGGTCGCCAGGATGGAGTTCATGGCCAGCAAGGCGGTCGCCGCCGACGGCCGCACGGCCTCGGTGTGGACCGCGCACAAGGGCGCCGGCTGGAAGGTCGTCAACATCGCCAGCGGCGACGACGAGACCCGCTACGCCGCGGCCGGTGCCGCCAGCGGTGGCGGAACGGTTTTCCACGAGCCGCAGATCGACGCCTGGTACGTCCAGCGCGGCGACCGCATCGAGCCCCTGGACGACGCGGCCCGCAAGGCCGTGGGCGCGCGGGGCACCACCGTCGCCGCCTACCAGGAGCGGGTCACCAAGGCGTACGGCGACAAGCTGCCCGGCTCCGCCTACGACAAGCGCGGCGAGGCCGGCGGCTTCGGGCCCGGGACGGCACCGGCCGACGACACCGGCCGTGCGCCCCACCCGCTCGCGGCGGACGCCGCGGCCACCGCCGACGCCACCGCGGACGGCGCGAACGGGGCGGTGACCGCCGCCACGACCGTGGCCGGCGCCGGCGCCCTGCTCGCCCTCGGCCTGTCGGCCGCGGCGGCGGTGCGCCGGCGCCGCAACCGCTGACCGGCCGCCGCCCCACCGGAGCCCGTCCTTCCGCCCCGTTCACCGGTTGGCGGGGGGCCGGGCTCCGTCGCCACGGCCCTGATTGTCGGTGGCGGTCAGTAGGGTGGTGGGCATGGCAGACCCCAGCAGCTATCGACCCAAGCCGGGACAGATCCCCGACTCGCCGGGGGTCTACAAGTTCCGCGACGAGCACGGCCGGGTCATCTACGTGGGCAAGGCCAAGAGCCTGCGCCAGCGCCTGGCCAACTACTTCCAGGACCTGGCCGGACTCCACCCGCGCACGCGCACGATGGTCACCACCGCCGCCTCGGTCGAGTGGACCGTCGTCTCCACCGAGGTCGAGGCGCTCCAGCTGGAGTACAGCTGGATCAAGGAGTTCGACCCCCGGTTCAACGTCAAGTACCGCGACGACAAGAGCTATCCGTACCTCGCGGTGACCCTGGGCGAGGAGTTCCCGCGCGTCCAGGTGATGCGCGGCGCCAAGAAGAAGGGCGTGCGCTACTTCGGCCCGTACGCCCACGCCTGGGCCATCCGCGAGACCGTCGACCTGCTGCTGCGGGTCTTCCCCGTGCGGACCTGCTCCGCCGGCGTCTTCAAGCGCTCCGCCCAGATCGGCCGCCCCTGCCTGCTCGGCTACATCGGCAAGTGCTCGGCCCCCTGCGTCGGCCGGGTCTCCCCCGAGGAGCACCGCGAACTCGCCGAGGAGTTCTGCGACTTCATGGCCGGCCGCACCGGCGCCCACCTCCGCCGCCTGGAGCACGGGATGCAGGAGGCCGCCGAGGAGATGGAGTACGAGCGCGCCGCCCGCCTGCGGGACGACATAGGCGCGCTCAAGCGCGCGATGGAGAAGAGCGCGGTGGTGCTCGCCGACGCCACCGACGCCGACCTGATCGCCCTCGCCGAGGACGAACTCGAAGCCGCCGTGCAGATCTTCCACGTCCGCGGCGGTCGGGTGCGCGGCCAGCGCGGCTGGGTCACCGACAAGGTCGAGGCGGTCACCACCGCCGGTCTGGTCGAGCACGCCCTCCAGCAGCTCTACGGCGAGGAGCAGGGCGACGCGGTCCCCAAGGAGGTCCTGGTCCCGGCGCTGCCCGAGCCGGTCGAGCCGGTCACCCAGTGGCTCACCCAGCGCCGCGGCGCGCAGGTCTCGCTGCGCATCCCGCAGCGCGGCGACAAGAAGGACCTCATGGCCACGGTCGCGCGCAACGCCCAGCAGGCGCTCGCGCTGCACAAGACCAAGCGCGCCTCCGACCTGACCACCCGCTCCCGCGCCCTGGAGGAGATCGCCCAGGCCCTCGACCTGGACACCGTCCCGCTGCGCATCGAGTGCTTCGACATCTCGCACCTCCAGGGCGAGGACGTCGTGGCCTCCATGGTGGTCTTCGAGGACGGCCTCGCCAGGAAGAGCGAGTACCGCCGCTTCCAGATCAAGGGCCGGATCGGCGACACCCAGGTGTGGCACGGCGAGGGCCAGGACGACGTGCGCTCCATGCACGAGGTCATCGGCCGCCGCTTCAGGCGCTACCTCCAGGAGAAGCAGAAGTCGGGGGAGTGGGGCGAGGAAGGGGCCGCCGGAGAGCCCGTCGGGACCCTCACCGCGGATGCCGCGATGGACCCGACCACCGCCGTCGACCCCGTCGACCCGACCGAACCGACCGACTCCGCCGACCGCCTCACCGACGAGGAGGGCCGCCCCAAGCGGTTCGCCTACCCGCCCCAGCTGGTGGTCGTCGACGGCGGCGCCCCCCAGGTCGCCGCCGCCCGCCGGGCCATGGACGAGCTGGGCATCGACGACGTCGCGGTCTGCGGCCTGGCCAAGCGGCTGGAAGAGGTCTGGCTGCCCGGCGAGGACGACCCGGTGGTGCTCCCCCGCAGCAGCGAGGGGCTCTACCTCCTCCAGCGGGTCCGCGACGAGGCACACCGCTTCGCCATCACCTACCAGCGCAACAAGCGCGGCAAGCGGCTGAAGTCCTCCCCGCTGGACGCCGTCCCCGGCCTCGGCGAGACCCGCCGGCAGGCCCTGCTGAAGCACTTCGGCTCGCTGAAGAAGCTGCGGGCCGCCACGGTGGACGAGATCTGCCAGGTCCCGGGCGTCGGCCGCAAGACGGCCGAGACGGTCGCCGCGGCACTGGCCACCGCACCCCCGTCCGCCCCCGCGGTGAACACCGCCACAGGAGAGATCATTGAGGATGACGGGGCCCCACCGGCCGCGTTGCCGGCAGAACGGGGGCAGGACCGATGAGCACACCGCACGACACGCAGGAACCCGAGAGAGACGGTGCACAGGTGAGTACGGGCACGATGCGCGAAGCCGACCAGGGCGAGAGCGCCGCGATCCCCGAGCTGGTGATCATCTCCGGCATGTCCGGCGCCGGCCGCAGCACGGCGGCGAAGTGCCTGGAGGACCTCGGCTGGTTCGTGGTCGACAACATCCCGCCCGAGCTGATCCCCCCGATGGTCGAGCTGGGCGCCCGCTCCCAGGGCAACGTCGCCAAGATCGCCGTGGTCGTCGACGTCCGCGGCCGCCGCTTCTTCGCCAACCTCAAGGAGTCGCTGGCCACCCTCGACGCGCAGAACGTCAAGCGCCGCATCGTCTTCCTGGAGTCCTCCGACGAGGCCCTGGTGCGCCGCTTCGAGTCGGTCCGCCGCCCGCACCCCCTCCAGGGCGACGGCCGGATCGTCGACGGCATCGCCGCCGAGCGCGACCTGCTGCGCGAGCTGCGCGGCGACGCCGACCTGGTCATCGACACCTCCAGCCTCAACGTCCACGAACTCCGCGCCAAGCTCGACGCCCAGTTCGCCGGCGAGGAGGTCCCCGAGCTGCGCGCCACGGTCATGTCCTTCGGCTTCAAGTACGGCCTGCCGGTCGACGCCGACATGGTCGTCGACTGCCGCTTCATCCCCAACCCGCACTGGGTCCCCGAGCTGCGCCCCTTCACCGGTCTGAACGAAGAGGTCTCCCAGTACGTCTTCAACCAGCCCGGTTCCAAGGAGTTCCTGGACGGCTACACCGAGCTGCTGCGCCTGGTCGCGGCCGGCTACCGCCGCGAGGGCAAGCGCTACGTGACCGTCGCCGTCGGCTGTACCGGAGGCAAGCACCGCAGCGTCGCGATGTCCGAGAAGCTGGCCCGCCGACTCATCGCCGAGGGCGTCGAAACGGTCGTCGTGCACCGGGACATGGGGCGCGAGTGACCTCCCGCACGCCACGGCTGCGCCGGGTCCGCCGATTCGTCCCCAGCGTCCGCGCGACCAAGGGCGCCACTCCCAAGGTGGTGGCGCTCGGCGGCGGCATGGGCCTGTCCGCCTCGCTCGCCGCGCTGCGCCGCATCACCCGGGACCTGACGGCCGTGGTCACCGTCGCCGACGACGGCGGCTCCAGCGGCCGGCTCCGCGACGAGCTGGGCGTGCTGCCCCCGGGCGACCTGCGCAAGGCCCTGGCCGCGCTCTGCGGTGACGACGACTGGGGCCAGACCTGGTCCCGGGTGATCCAGCACCGCTTCGAGAGCGAGGGCGAACTCCACGACCACGCGGTGGGCAATCTGCTGATCGTCGCGCTGTGGGAGCAGCTCGGCGACCACGTTCAGGCGCTGGACCTGGTCGGCAAGCTGCTCGGCGCGCACGGCCGGGTGCTGCCCATGTCGGCGGTGCCACTGGAACTCCAGGCCCAGGTCAAGGGGCTGGACCAGGATCACCCGGACGAGATCAGCACGGTCCGCGGCCAGGCCACGGTCGCCCTGACCTGCGGTGAGGTGCAGTCGGTGCACGTCGTTCCCGAGGACCCGCCGGCCGTCCCCGAGGTGGTGGCCGCGGTCCGCGACGCCGACTGGGTGGTGTTGGGCCCCGGTTCGTGGTTCTCCTCGGTCATCCCGCACCTGCTCGTGCCCGAACTGCGCATCGCCCTGGAGGAGACCAAGGCGCGGAAGGTGCTCTCGCTCAACCTCGCGCCCCAACCGGGCGAAACCGACGGCTTCTCCCCGCAGCGTCATTTGGAGGTTTTGGCCCGACACGCCCCTAAACTCGCCTTCGACGTGGTGCTGGCCGACGAGGCCGCGGTGCCCGACATCGACGGTCTGACCGCTGCCGCCAAGCAGCTGGTCGGCAGCGAGGTCGAGCTGGCCGCGGTCGCGGCCCGCGGAGACGACGCCCGGCCCGGTGCCGGGGGAGCCCCCGACCGGCACGATCCGGAGCTGCTGGCAGCCGCGTACGACCGTATTTTTCGGATGCATGGAAGGATCGGCCCATGGCGATGACGGCTGCGGTGAAGGACGAGATTTCCCGGCTCCCCGTCACCCGGACCTGCTGCCGGAAGTCGGAGGTCTCGTCGATCCTGCGGTTCGCGGGTGGTCTGCACCTGGTCAGCGGCCGCATTGTGATCGAGGCGGAGCTCGACACGGGCATCGCCGCCCGCCGGCTCCGCAAGGACATCCTGGAGATCTTCGGGCACTCCTCCGACCTGGTGGTGATGGCCCCCGGCGGGCTGCGGCGCGGCAGCCGCTTCGTGGTCCGCGTGGTGGCCGGCGGTGACCAGCTGGCCCGCCAGACCGGCCTGGTCGACGGCCGTGGCCGGCCGATCCGCGGACTGCCCCCGCAGGTGGTCTCCGGCGCGACCTGCGACGCCGAAGCCGCGTGGCGCGGCGCGTTCCTGGCCCACGGCTCGTTGACCGAGCCCGGCCGCTCGTCCTCCCTGGAGGTCACCTGCCCCGGCCCCGAGGCCGCCCTCGCCCTGGTCGGCGCGGCCCGCCGGCTCGGCATCGGCGCCAAGGCCCGCGAGGTGCGCAGCGTGGACCGCGTCGTCGTCCGGGACGGTGACGCGATCGGCGCGCTGCTGACGCGGCTCGGCGCCCACGAGTCGGTGCTGGCGTGGGAGGAGCGGCGGATGCGACGCGAGGTGCGGGCCACCGCCAACCGCCTCGCCAACTTCGACGACGCCAACCTCCGCCGCTCGGCGCGGGCCGCGGTCGCCGCCGGCGCCCGGGTGCAGCGCGCCCTGGAGATCCTCGGCGAGGAGGTCCCCGAGCACCTCGCCGCCGCCGGCCGGCTGCGGATGGAGCACAAGCAGGCGTCCCTGGAGGAGCTGGGCGCGCTGGCCGACCCGCCGCTGACCAAGGACGCGGTCGCCGGTCGGATCCGGCGGCTGCTCGCGATGGCCGACAAGCGGGCCCAGGACCTGGGCATCCCGGGCACCGAGTCCAACCTCACCGAGGAGCTCGCGGACGGCATGGTCAGCTGACCGCGACGGCCCGGTCCCCCGCGCCCCCGGCACCCGCACTCGGGTGTCGGGGGCGCGTGCGTGTGGGCGGCGCGATCCGGTGCGCACCGGTCGGCGTCAGAGGGGCTCGAAGCCGCTCACCTGAGCACCTTTGGGCGCCGATGTCAATGTCACGTACGTCTCTTCTAGGGGGTAGGGTCGTAGGCGGTCGGGGACAGCCCATACAGCTCGCCGGTATCCAAAACCGGCGTACCAACGAGGAGATCGGTTCGTGACGATCCGCGTAGGCATCAACGGATTCGGCCGCATTGGTCGTAACTACTTCCGCGCGCTCCTGGAGCAGGGTGCGGACATCGAGATCGTCGGTGTCAACGACCTGACCGACAACGCCACCCTGGTCCACCTGCTGAAGTACGACACCATCCTGGGTCGGCTGAAGCAGGACGTCAGCCACACCGACGACTCCATCACGGTCGGCGACCAGACCTTCAAGACGATGGCCGAGCGCGACCCCGCCAACCTCCCCTGGGGTGAGCTGGGCGCCGACATCGTCATCGAGTCGACCGGCATCTTCACCAAGCGCGACGACGCCGCCAAGCACCTGGCCGCCGGCGCCAAGAAGGTGCTCATCTCCGCGCCCGCCAAGGGCGAGGACATCACCATCGTGATGGGCGTCAACCAGGACAAGTACGACGCGGCCAACCACCACGTCATCTCCAACGCGTCCTGCACCACCAACTGCGTGGCGCCGATGGCCAAGGTTGTCGACGAGAGCTTCGGCATCGTCAAGGGCATGATGACCACGGTCCACGCGTACACCAACGACCAGCGCATCCTGGACTTCCCGCACTCGGACCTGCGCCGTGCCCGGGCCGCCGCGGAGAACATCATCCCGACCTCGACGGGTGCCGCCAAGGCCACCGCCCTGGTCCTCCCGCAGCTCAAGGGCAAGCTGGACGGCATCGCCATGCGCGTCCCGGTCCCCACCGGCTCGGTCACCGACCTCGTCCTGGAACTCGACCGCGAGGTCAGCAAGGACGAGATCAACGCCGCCTTCCAGAAGGCCGCCGAGGGTCAGCTCAAGGGCATCCTGGAGTACACCGAGGACCCGATCGTCTCCTCGGACATCGTCAACTGGCCGGCCTCCTGCACGTTCGACTCCTCCCTTACGATGGCGCAGGGCAACCAGGTCAAGATCGTCGGCTGGTACGACAACGAGTGGGGCTACTCCAACCGTCTGGTGGACCTCACCGTCTTCGTCGGCGGCCAGCTCTGATCACTGCCTGACGTCACCCAAGGCACCGGAATGTGTGGACGGGGCTCGTAGGGCGCGGCAACGCGTCGTACGGGCCCCGTCCCATGACGGACTACAACGGAGTTCACTTCATATGAAGACGATCGACGACCTGATCCAGGATGGCGTCGCAGGCAAGCGGGTCTTCGTCCGCGCTGATCTCAACGTTCCGCTGGACGGCACCGCCATCACCGATGACGGTCGGATCCGCGCCGTCCAGCCGACCATCGCCAAGCTGGCCGCGGCCGGCGCCAAGGTGATCGTCGCCTCCCACCTGGGTCGTCCCAAGGGTGCCCCGGACCCCGCCTTCTCGCTGGCTCCCGCGGCCCGGCGGCTCGGCGAACTTCTCGGCCAGGACGTGGCATTCGCCACCGACACGGTCGGCGAGTCCGCCCGTTCCGTGACCTCGCAGCTCGCCGACGGCCAGGTGGCCGTCCTGGAGAACCTCCGCTTCAACGCGGGCGAGACCAGCAAGGACGACGCCGAGCGCGGCGCCTTCGCCGACCAGCTCGCCCAGCTCGCCGACCTCTACGTCGGCGACGGCTTCGGTGCCGTGCACCGCAAGCACGCCTCGGTCTTCGACCTTCCCGAGCGGCTGCCGCACGCCGCCGGCGACCTGATCGCCACCGAGGTCGGCGTGCTCAAGAAGCTCACCGAGGACGTCAAGCGCCCCTACGTGGTGGTGCTCGGCGGCGCCAAGGTCTCCGACAAGCTCGGCGTCATCGACAACCTGCTCAAGAAGGCCGACCGCATCCTGATCGGCGGCGGCATGGCGTACACCTTCCTGGCGGCCAAGGGCCACGAGGTCGGCATCTCGCTGCTGCAGAAGGACCAGATCCCGGTCTGCCTGGAGTACCTGGCGGAGGCCGAGAAGCGCGGCGTGGAGTTCGTGCTCCCCGCCGACGTACTGGTTTCGGCCGACTTCCCGGACCTGAAGACCAAGGCCCCGGCCCACCCGGACCTCGTCGCCTCGGACGCCATCCCGGCCGACAAGGAGGGCCTGGACATCGGACCGAAGACCCGCGAGCTCTACGCCGCGAAGCTCGCCGACGCGGGCACCGTCTTCTGGAACGGCCCGATGGGCGTCTTCGAGCACCCCGACTACGCGAACGGCACCAAGGCCGTTGCGCAGGCGCTGCTCGACGCGGACGCCTTCACCGTCGTCGGCGGCGGTGACTCGGCCGCCGCGGTGCGCCTGCTCGGCTTCGACGAGAATGCTTTCGGCCACATTTCGACCGGTGGTGGCGCCAGCCTCGAGTACCTCGAAGGCAAGACGCTCCCCGGCCTCGCCGCTCTGGAGGACTGAACAACCGTGAGTGACCGCACCCCGCTGATGGCGGGCAACTGGAAGATGAACCTCAACCACCTCGAGGCCATCGCCCACGTCCAGAAGCTCGCCTTCGCCCTCAGCGACAAGGACTTCGACCAGGTGGAGGTCGCGGTCCTGCCGCCCTTCACCGATCTGCGCTCGGTGCAGACCCTCGTCGACGGCGACAAGCTCAAGATCAAGTACGGCGCCCAGGACCTGTCGGCGCACGACTCCGGCGCCTACACCGGCGAGATCTCCGGCGCCATGCTGGCCAAGCTCAAGTGCAGCTACGTGGCCGTCGGCCACAGCGAGCGCCGCCAGTACCACGGCGAGGACGAGGAGATCTGCAACGCCAAGGTCAAGGCTGCGTTCCAGCACGGTCTGACCCCGATCCTGTGCGTCGGCGAGGGCCTGGACGTCCGCAAGGCCGGCAACCAGGTCGCGCACACCCTCGCCCAGGTCGACGGCGGCCTGAAGGACGTCCCGGCCGCGCAGGCCGAGACGATCGTGATCGCCTACGAGCCGGTGTGGGCCATCGGCACCGGCGAGGTCGCCACGCCCGAGGACGCGCAGGAGGTCTGCGGTGCCATCCGCGGCCGCCTCGCCGAGCTCTACAGCCAGGAGCTGGCCGACAAGGTCCGCATCCAGTACGGCGGCTCGGTCAAGTCCGGCAACGTCGCGGCGATCATGGCGCAGCCGGACGTGGACGGCGCCCTGATCGGCGGCGCCGCTCTGGACGCGGACGAATTCGTGAAGATCGTCCGCTTCCGCGATCAGTAGCAGCTATGACGACGGGCTCGGCCCGTCGTACCCTGTCAGGGCCGGGTCCGGTGTCGTGCGCACCGCCCGGCCCTGCTCCGTCCGGCACCATCGGACGGCTGGCGCGTTCCGTCCGACAGTCCTCAGAGAGTTGGTCCAGCCGTGGTCATCGGGTTCTCGATCGCCCTCATCGTCTTCAGCGTGCTGCTGATGATGTTGGTGCTCATGCACAAGGGGAAGGGCGGCGGTCTGTCCGACATGTTCGGTGGCGGCATGCAGTCCTCGGTCGGCGGCTCCTCCGTCGCCGAGCGCAACCTCGACCGCATCACGATCGTGATCGCTCTGCTCTGGTTCGCCTGCATCGTCGTGCTCGGCATCCTGATGAAGCTCGGCAGCTGACATACCGTCGGGGACGCGGCCTATCATGAAGGCAGCGTCCCGGGACGGTAACTCGTGTCACTGGACGCGCGTTGGGCCTTACGTAGACTGGGGCGCCCGCAGCGCAGCTGCTGTGAGAGCACGCGGCACCATTACGCAGGGAGTTACGACCGTGGCAAGTGGCAACGCGATCCGAGGAAGTCGGGTCGGGGCGGGGCCGATGGGGGAGGCCGAGCGCGGCGAGTCCGCACCGCGCATCCGCATCTCCTTCTGGTGCTCCAACGGGCACGAGACGCAGCCCAGCTTCGCCGGCGATGCCCAGGTGCCGGACACCTGGGACTGCCCCCGTTGTGGTTTCCCGGCCGGCAAGGACCGGGACAGCCCGCCGGACCCGCCGCGTACCGAGCCGTACAAGACGCACCTCGCCTACGTCCGGGAGCGCCGCAGCGACGCCGACGGCGAGGCGATCCTGGCCGAGGCGCTCGCCAAACTCCGCGGCGAGATCTGACCGCACCGCAGCGCACTGCCGAGCACGACCGGCCCGGCCGGAAGGGACACCGCTCCCCTTCCGGCCGGGCCGCTCACGTTGTCGGGCCCGCCACGTGGCGCCGGGGACGGGCCGGCGGCCATCTGAGGCCCGTGATGGGGAGGTTGCCCCAGGCCCGATGTCAGTGGTCGACCGTACGGTTTCTGGCAGGCGGGTCCCGCGCGGGGACCGCCGGGCGCGGTACGGGGGCGACGATGGCGCGGACGGTGGCGGGTGGCGCGGCGGGAGTTGACGGCCGCTTCGGGGGCGGCGGCTTCGGCCGGCTGTGGAGCGCCGCCGTCGTCTCCGCCTTCGGCGACGCGCTGCGGGGCACCGCCCTCCCGCTGCTCGCCCACGCGTTGACCGCCGATCCGCTGCTGATCGCGCTGGTCACCGCCTGCGGCTTCGCTCCGTGGCTGCTCTTCGGGTTGCTCGGCGGCGCGGTCGCCGACCGGGTCGACCAGCGGCGGGCGATGTGGGCGGTGGACCTGCTGCGCGGGCTGCTGATGGCGGGTTTCGCGCTGGCGGTGGCGGCGGGCGCGGCCGGCATCGGGCTGTTGCTGGCGCTGGCCTTCGCGCTCACAACCCTCCAGACGCTCTTCGACAACGCCGCCACGGCCCTGCTGCCGACGGTGGTGCCCAGGGCGGTGTTGACCACCGCCAACGCCCGTCTGATGACCGGCCAGGAGGTCGTCAGACGGTTCGTCGGGGGACCGGTGGCGCCGGTGCTGATGGGGGTGAGCGTCGCGCTGCCCTTCCTGGCCGACGCGGCGACGTACCTGCTCGCCGCCGCGCTGGTGGCCTCGTTGCGCACCGGTGCGCCGCCCCGTCCGCGGGCCGTCGCCGGGCGCACCCTGCGGCGGGAAATCGCCGAGGGGCTAAGGGGGTTGCGCGGTGACCGGGTGCTGCGGGGTTTCTGCCTGTCGGTGGCGCTGGGCAACGTCGGCCTCGGCGCGCTGATCGCCGAACTCGTCGTGGTCGTCAAGGACTGGCTGGGCTCGGGGGACTTCGGCTACGTCGCCGTGACGACGGGGTACGGGGCCGGCACGGTGCTCGGTGGCCTGCTGGCGGGCCGGGTCGTCGCCGCTCTCGGCGGGCAGCTGCGCACGGTGCTGCTGGCCGGCGCGGTGCAGACCGTGGTGCTGGTGGGGTTCGGCACGGTGCGTGTGCTGTGGACCGCGGCCCTGGCGCTGGCCCTGTTCGGCTTCGCCGGCACGGTGTGGAACGTCCTGGAGACCACGGTGGTGCAGCAGCGCGCCCCGGAGGCGATGCTGGGGCGGATCAGCGCCGCCTTCCGCACGGTCTCGATCGCCGGGACCCCGGTGGGTGCGCTGCTGGGCGGCGGGGCCGCGGTGGCGTGGGGGCCCAACTCCCCGGTGCTGGTGGCGGCCGTGTTGTTGGGGGCGGGGACGGTGGTGCTGGCACCGGTTGTTCGGGGCGGCGACGGCACCCCGTCCAACGGGGGACAGATACCTCATACCGCGCCCTGATCAATTAGGTTGGAGGACGGCGGGGCCGCTACGAGACGAAGAAGGCTGATGTCCGAAATGAACGCAGAAGGCCGCGGCAGGCTCGACCACATGCCTGAGTGGACCGCGTTGAGCAAGCACCGCGAGCAGATGGGGGAGGTGCACCTGCGCGAGCTGTTCGACAAGGACCCCTCGCGCGCCGGGCGGCTGACCCTCCAGGTCGGCGACCTGCACCTGGACTACTCCAAGCACCTGGTCACCGACGAGACCCTGCGGCTGCTCCGCGAACTGGCGGCGGCGACCGGCGTGGCCGAGCTGCGGGACGCGATGTTCCGCGGCGAGAAGATCAACATCACCGAGCACCGCTCCGTGCTGCACACCGCGCTGCGCGCACCGGGCTCGGCGGCCATCGTGACCGACGGGGAGAACGTCGTTCCCGCCGTGCAGCACGTCCTGACGCGGATGTCGACCTTCGCCGACCGGGTCCGCTCCGGCGACTGGAAGGGCTACACCGGCCGCCGCATCAAGACGGTCGTCAACATCGGGATCGGCGGCTCGGACCTGGGCCCCGCGATGGCCTACGAGGCGCTGCGCGCCTACACCCACCGGGACATGCAGTTCCGCTTCGTCTCCAACGTGGACGGTGCCGACCTGCACGAGGCGGTGCGCGATCTGGACCCGGCCGAGACGCTGTTCATCGTCGCGTCGAAGACCTTCACCACGATCGAGACCATCACCAACGCCACCTCCGCCCGGGACTGGTTGCTGACCGGCCTCGGGGCCGGCCAGGAGGCGGTCAGCAAGCACTTCGTGGCGCTGTCGACCAATGCCGAGAAGGTCGCCGAGTTCGGCATCGACACCGACAACATGTTCGAGTTCTGGGACTGGGTCGGCGGCCGCTACTCGTTCGACTCCGCCATCGGCCTGTCGCTGATGATCGCGATCGGTCCGGAGCGGTTCCGCGAGATGCTGGCCGGCTTCCACCTCGTCGACGAGCACTTCCGCACCGCCCCGCCGGAGGAGAACGCCCCGCTGCTGCTGGGCCTGTTGGGCATCTGGTACGGCAACTTCTGGGACGCCCAGTCGCACGCCGTGCTGCCCTACAGCCACTACCTCTCCAAGTTCACCGCCTACCTCCAGCAGTTGGACATGGAGTCCAACGGCAAGTCCGTGGACCGCGAGGGCCGGCCGGTGGACTGGCAGACCGGCCCGGTGGTCTGGGGCACCCCCGGCACCAACGGCCAGCACGCGTACTACCAGCTGCTCCACCAGGGCACGAAGACGATCCCCGCGGACCTGCTCGGCTTCGCCCGGCCGGTCGAGGACCTCCAGCCGCACCTGGTCGGCCAGCACGACCTGCTGATGGCCAACCTCCTCGCGCAGGGCCAGGCGTTGGCGTTCGGCAAGACCGCCGACGAGGTGCGCGCCGAGGGCGTCGCCGAGGAACTGGTGCCGCACCGCACCTTCCGGGGCAACCACCCCACCACCACGATCCTGGCGTCGGAGCTGAGCCCGTCGGTGCTGGGCCAGTTGATCGCGCTCTACGAGCACAAGGTGTTCGTCCAGGGCGCGGTGTGGAACATCAACTCCTTCGACCAGTGGGGCGTGGAGCTGGGCAAGGTCCTGGCCAAGCGCGTCGAGCCGGCGCTCACCGAGGGCGCCGAGGTGCCGGGCCTGGACGCGTCCACGGCCGGTCTGGTCGCCAAGTACCGCGAGCTGCGCGGGCGTTGATGCGATGCGCCGATGGCCCCACACCCGTCGGGGTGTGGGGCCATCGGCGCATCCGCGGCGCTCCGGCGGGCCGGGGCGCCGCCCGGCTCAGGAGGACGCCGGGGGGTAGAGGGCGCGCGGCAGCCGGGTGGCGGCCGCCTCGTCCAGCAGCCACAGCGTCCGGCTGCGGCCGCGCGCCCCGGCGGCCGGCGCCTGCACCTCGCCGGCGCCGGACAGCGCGATGGCCGCGGCGTTGGCCTTGTCCTCGCCGGCCGCCAGCAGCCAGACCTCCCGTGCCGCGCGGATCGCGGGCAGGGTCAGCGTGACCCGGGTGGGCGGCGGCTTGGGCGCTCCGCGCACCCCGACCACGGTCCGCTCCCGCTCGTAGACCGCGGGGAGCTCGGGGAAGAGCGAGGCGACGTGGGTGTCCGGGCCCACGCCCAGCAGCAGGACGTCGAAGGACGGCACCGCGCCGCCCGCGTCGGCGGCCGCGGACCGGTAGTGCTCCGGGCCCGCGGCGGCGGCGAGTTCGGCCGCGTACGCCTCGGCGGCGGCGTCCGCGTCGTTGCCGTGCGGGCCGTCCGAGGGCGCCATCGGGTGCACCCGGGCCGGGTCCAGCGGGACGCTGTCCAGCAGCACCTCGCGGGCCTGGGTGTAGTTGCGCTCCGGATCGCCGTCCGGCAGGAACCGCTCGTCGCCCCACCACAGGTCCAGCCGGGACCAGTCGACCGCGTCCCGGGCGGGCGCCTCGGCCAGGGCCGCGAGCAGCCCGTTGCCGTTGCGCCCGCCGGTGAGCACGACGGAGGCGGTGCCGCGGGCCGACTGGGCATCGACGATCTTGGTGATCAGTCGGGCCGCGGCGGCCTTCGCCATCAGCTCCTTGTCGCGGTGGACGACGACCTGCGGTGCACTCACTTGGCGGTCGCCTTCTTGGCGGGCGCCTTCTTCGCCGCCGGCTTGGCCGGGGCGTCGCCCGCGTCCGCGGCCTCGCCGGCCGCCGGCCGGTCGGCGGCCGGGGTCGCCGGCTGCCCGTCCGGCTCGCCGATCCGCTGCACGCCGTACTTCAGCGCGGCGGCGAAGATGTCGTCCGGGTCGAGCCGGCGCAGTTCCTCGGCGAGCAGCTCGGCGGTCTCCCGCCGCTTGAGCGCCACCGCGCGGTCCGGCTGACCGCGCATGGACAAGGTGGCCAGCGAGCCGTCCGCACGGTCCAGGACAATCGTTCCGGCACTGGATTCCAGGCGCACCGCGGTGAGGCCGGGGCCGGCCGAAACGGTGCGCTGGACCGGCACGTCCAGCCTGCTGGCGAGCCACATGGCGAGCAGCTCGCAGCTGGGGTTGAACTCCTCGCCCTCGACCACGGCCGAGGTGACGGTGCACGGAGACTGGTCCAGCGCCGCCGCCAGCATGGAGCGCCAGGGCGTGATCCGGGTCCAGGACAGGTCCGTGTCGCCCGGGGTGTAGGTGTCGGCGCGCGCGGACAGCTCCCGGATGGGCTCCTCGGAGGCGTACGCGTCGGTGACCCGGCGCTGCGCCAGCGCGCCGAGCGGGTCCTGGGCCGGGTCCAGCGGGGCGTTGACCGCCCACCAGACCACCACCGGGGCGTCCGGCAGCAGCAGCGGCAGCACCACGGACTGGGCGTGGTCGATCGCCTCGCCGTACAGCCGGAGCACCACCGTCTCGCCGGTGCCGGCGTCCGTGCCGACCCGCACCTCGGCGTCCAGCCGGGCCTTGGCGCGGTCGCGCGGCGAGCGGCTGACCCGCTTGATGACGACGAGGGTGCGCGAAGGGTGCTCGCGGGACGCCTCGTTGGCGGCCTTCAGGGCGTCGTAGGCGTTCTCCTCGTCGGTGACGATGACGAGGGTCAGCACCATGCCGATGGCCGGGGTGCCGACGGCGCGGCGGCCCTGGACCAGCGCCTTGTTGATCTTGCTGGCCGTGGTTTCCGTCAGATCGATCTTCATGGCCGACGCCAGCTCCGTCCGTCTCGTGCGAGCATTTCGTCTGCCTCGTCGGGACCCCAGGTGCCCGCCGGGTACTGCGCGGGCTTGCCGTGCTTGTCCCAGTAGGTCTCGATCGGGTCGAGGATCTTCCAGGACAGCTCGACCTCCTCCAGGCGGGGGAAGAGGTTGGCGTCGCCGAGCAGCACGTCGAGGATCAGCCGCTCGTACGCCTCGGGGCTGGACTCGGTGAAGGACTCGCCGTACGCGAAGTCCATCGAGACGTCGCGCACCTCCATCGAGGTGCCGGGCACCTTGGAGCCGAACCGCACGGTCACGCCCTCGTCCGGCTGCACCCGGATGACCAGGGCGTTCTGCCCCAGCTCCTCGGTGGCGGTGTGGTCGAACGGGGAGTGCGGGGCGCGCTGGAAGACGACCGCGATCTCGGTGACCCGACGGCCCAGGCGCTTGCCGGTCCGCAGGTAGAAGGGGACGCCCGCCCAACGGCGGTTGTCGATCCCGAGCTTGATCGCGGCGTAGGTGTCGGTCTTCGACTTCGGGTCGATGCCGTCTTCCTCGACGTAGCCGACGACCTTCTCGCCGCCCTGCCAACCGGACGTGTACTGCGCGCGGACGGTCTCCTTGCCGAGGTCCTTGGGCAGCCGGACGGCACCCAGCACCTTGGTCTTCTCTGCGACCAGCGCGTCCGCCTCGAAGGAGGCGGGCTCCTCCATGGCGGTCAGCGCGAGCAGCTGGAGGAGGTGGTTCTGGATGACGTCACGGGCGGCGCCGATGCCGTCGTAGTAGCCGGCCCGGCCGCCGATGCCGATGTCCTCGGCCATCGTGATCTGCACGTGGTCGACGTAGCTGCGGTTCCACAGCGGCTCGAACATGGTGTTGGCGAACCGCAGCGCCAGGATGTTCTGGACCGTCTCCTTGCCCAGGTAGTGGTCGATCCGGAAGACCTCGTTGGGCGGGAAGACCTCGTGGACGATCCGGTTGAGCTCCTGGGCGCTCTTCAGGTCGTGGCCGAAGGGCTTCTCGATGACCGCGCGGCGCCAGGAGTCCTCCTTCTGGTCGGCCAGCCCGTGCTTCTTGAGCTGCTGGACGACCTTGGGGAAGAACTTCGGCGGCACCGACAGGTAGAAGGCGAAGTTGCCGCCGGTGCCCTGTGCCTTGTCGAGCTCGTTGATGGTGTCCTTGAGCGTCTCGAAGGCTTCGTCGTCGTCGAAGTTGCCCTGGACGAACCGGCAGCCCTGCACCAGCTGCTGCCAGACCTCCTCGCGGAACGGCGTGCGGGAGTGCTGCTTGACGGCCTCGTACACCTCGTGCGCGAAGTCCTCGTCCTCCCACTCTCGGCGGGCGAAGCCGACCAGCGAGAAGCCCGGCGGCAGCAGCCCCCGGTTCGCCAGGTCGTAGACCGCGGGCATCAGCTTTTTACGGGACAAATCGCCCGTGACGCCGAAAATGACCAGGCCCGACGGCCCCGCGATGCGCGGGAGCCGTCGGTCTGCGGCGTCACGGAGCGGGTTAGCTCCGTGTGAACCAGACAAGGGAGATCAGCCCTCCGAGGGAGCGAGGCGCGCCAGTTCCGCCTCGGTCGACTTGAGCAGGTCGTTCCACGCCGACTCGAACTTCTCCACGCCCTCGTCCTCCAGGAGCTGCACGACGTCGTCGTACGAGATCCCGAGCGCACCGAGCGCGTCGAGGTCGGCCTGGGCGGCGGCGTAGGTGCCGGCGATGGTGTCGCCGGTGATCTGGCCGTGGTCGCCGGTGGCCTGCAGGGTGGCCTCGGGCATGGTGTTGACCGTGCCGGGGGCGACCAGCTCGTCCACGTACAGGGTGTCCTTGTACGCGGGGTCCTTCACGCCGGTCGAGGCCCACAGCGGGCGCTGCTTGTTGGCGCCCGCCTTGTCCAGGGCGGACCAGCGGTCCGAGGAGAAGACCTCCTCGTACGCCTGGTACGCCAGTCGGGCGTTGGCCAGTGCGGCCTTGCCCTTGAGCGCCTTGGCCTCGTCGGTGCCGAGCTTCTCCAGGCGCTTGTCGATCTCGGTGTCCACGCGGGACACGAAGAACGACGCCACCGAACGGATCTCGGACAGGTCCAGGCCCGCGGCCTTGGCCTTCTCCAGACCGGCGAGGTAGGCGTCCATCACCTCGCGGTAGCGCTCCAGCGAGAAGATCAGCGTGACGTTGACGCTGATGCCCAGGCCGATCACCTCGGTGATCGCCGGCAGGCCCGCCTTGGTGGCCGGGATCTTGATCAGCGTGTTCGGGCGGTCCACCAGCCACGCGAGCTGCTTGGCCTCGGCGATGGTCGGCACGGTGTGGTGCGCCAGCCGCGGGTCGACCTCGATGGAGACCCGGCCGTCCTGGCCACCGGTGGCGTCGAAGACCGGGCGCAGCACGTCGGCGGCGTCCCGGACGTCCGCCGTGGTGATCATGCGGATGGCTTCCTCGACGGTGACCTTGCGGGCCGCGAGGTCCGCCAGCTGCGGGCTGTACCCGTCGCCCGAGGAGATCGCCTTCTGGAAGATCGACGGGTTGGTCGTGACGCCGACGACGTGCTGCTGGTCGATCAGCTCGGCCAGGTTGCCGGACGTGATGCGCTTGCGCGACAGGTCGTCCAGCCAGATCGCCACGCCCTCGTCGGAGAGGCGCTTGAGTGCGTCTGTCATGGGTTCTGCATCTCCTACTAGTCGTATGTGGGCGTCAGCGCGCGGCGGCGGCCAGGGATTCCCGTGCGGCGGCGGCCACCGCTTCGGGGGTGAAGCCGAACTCGCGGAAGAGGACCTTGGCGTCGGCGGAGGCGCCGAAGTGCTCCAGGGACACGATGCGTCCGGCGTCGCCGACGTAGCGGTGCCAGGTGAGGCCGATGCCGGCCTCGACGGCGACGCGGGCCTTGACGGAGGGCGGCAGCACGCTGTCGCGGTACTCCTGGTCCTGCTCCTCGAACCACTCCACCGACGGCATCGACACCACGCGGGTGGGCACGCCCTCGGCCTGGAGCTGCTCGCGGGCCGCGACGGCCAGCTGCAGCTCGGAACCGGTGGCGATCAGCACGAGCTGCGCCGCGCCGCCCTCGGCCTCGAAGCGGACGTAACCGCCCTTGGCGGTGTCCTCGTTGGCCTCGTACGTCGGCACGCCCTGACGGGTCAGCGCCAGGCCGTGCGGGGCGCCCACGCCGAACTCCTTCGTCCAGCGGCGCATGATCTCGCGCCAGGCGAGGGCGGTCTCGTTGGCGTCGGCCGGGCGGACGACGTTCAGGCCCGGGATGGCGCGCAGCGAGGCCAGGTGCTCGACCGGCTGGTGGGTCGGGCCGTCCTCGCCCAGACCGATGGAGTCGTGCGTCCACACGAACGTCACCGGCAGGTGCATCAGGGCGGACAGGCGGACGGCGTTGCGCATGTAGTCGGAGAACACCAGGAAGGTGCCGCCGTAGATGCGGGTGTTGCCGTGCAGCGCGATGCCGTTCATCTCCGCGCCCATGGAGTGCTCGCGGATGCCGAAGTGGATGGTGCGGCCGTAGGGGTCGGCGCCCGGCAGCGGGTTGCCCTCGGGCAGGAACGAGGAGGTCTTGTCGATCGTGGTGTTGTTCGAGCCCGCGAGGTCGGCGGAGCCGCCCCACAGCTCGGGCACGACCGCGCCCAGCGCCTGCAGGACCTTGCCGGAGGCGGCACGGGTGGCCACCGCCTTGCCGGTCTCGAACGCCGGGACGTGCTCCTGCCAGCCCTCGGGCAGTTCGCCCGCGGCGATCCGGTCGAACGTGGCGGCGCGCTCGGGGCTGGCGGTGCGCCAGGCGGCGAACGCCTTCTCCCACTCGGCGCGGGCCTCGCGGCCGCGGTCCAGGGCGCCGCGGGTGTGCGCCAGGACCTCGTCGGTGACCTCGAAGGTCTGCTCCGGGTCGAAGCCGAGCACGCGCTTGGTGGCGGCGATCTCCTCGTCGCCCAGCGCCGAGCCGTGGGCGGCCTCGGTGTTCTGGGCGTTGGGGGCCGGCCAGGCGATGATCGAGCGCATCGCGATGAACGACGGGCGGTCGGTCACGGCCTTGGCGGCTTCGACGGCCCGGGCCAGGCCGGCCGGGTCCAGGTCGCCGTTGGGTGCCTGCTCGACGCGCTGGACGTGCCAGCCGTACGCCTCGTAGCGCTTGCAGGTGTCCTCGGAGACGGCGGTCTCGGTGTCGCCCTCGATGGAGATGTGGTTGTCGTCCCACAGCAGCACGAGGTTGCCGAGCTTTTGGTGGCCGGCCAGGGAGGACGCCTCGGCGGCGATGCCTTCCTGGAGGCAGCCGTCGCCCGCGATGCAGTAGATGGTGTGGTCGAAGGGCGAGGTGCCCTGCGCCGCCTCGGGGTCGAACAGGCCGCGCTCGTAGCGGGACGCCATGGCCATGCCCACGGCGTTGGCGACGCCCTGGCCCAGCGGGCCGGTGGTGGTCTCCACGCCGGTGGTGTGGCCGTACTCCGGGTGACCGGGGGTCTTCGAGCCCCAGGTGCGGAAGGCCTTCAGGTCGTCCAGTTCCAGGCCGAAGCCGGCCAGGAAGAGCTGGGTGTAGAGGGTCAGGCTGGAGTGGCCGGCAGAGAGGACGAACCGGTCCCGGCCGGTCCAGTCCGCATCGGCGGGGTCGTGCCGCATGAGCTTCTGGAACAGAACGTAGGCGGCGGGCGCCAGGCTCATGGCCGTACCCGGATGGCCGTTACCGACCTTCTGCACGGAATCCATGGCCAGGACGCGGGCGGTATCCACCGCCCGCTGGTCCAGTTCGGTCCACTCGAAATCTGTGGTGGTCGGCTTGGTGCTCACCCTGAGTCAGGGCTCCTCTCCACTGTCGAACGCGGACGGCGTGTCCGCCCAGGCGGTGTCGAGCCTACCCCCGTAAATGGGCCCGCCTTTTCGACGCTCAGTCGGTGATTTCGGCGCTCAGTCGGTGCTCAGTCGGCGCCGGGGGCGCTCAGTCGGCGGGCGGGTCTCGCGGGAGCAATCTTCGCTTGGGGCAATCAAGTCGATGCCGGGGCATTCCCGGTTCCTGGGGCGCGCCCTAGGACCAGACTGCCGGGCCCCGGGCGCCTCCGCCTCTCGAACGCCGGGCGAACGTCCCGGGAGACCTCCGGACAAACCGTCGCGCGCTCCGCCGGGCCCGCCGCCACCACCACCCCGCGCTCAGGTGCCCAACACGACCCCACCCCCGCGAGAGTCGCCGTATGGCCAACGTCTAAAGTGGCGTGGTAAGCGCAAGCCTTTACCGGGTGTTCACTGCCGGCGGAGCTTGCTGGCCTTATCTCCGCGGCCCAGGCCGCTGACGTTAACTTCCAGGGGTGTGCGTGACGGCCGTCGAAACCCGTCCTGCGGGGGGGCTCTCTCAAGTCCCCGGGAGTCCCGGTAACCGGCCGTTCGGGGCCCGGGTGAAGGCGTTCATCGCGCTGACCAAGCCGCGGGTCATCGAACTGTTGCTGATGACGACGGTGCCGGTGATGTTCCTGGCCGCCGGCGGTGTGCCGGACCTGTGGCTGGTGCTGGCCACCTGCGTCGGTGGTTACCTCTCCGCCGGCGGCGCCGCCGCCTTCAACATGTACCTCGACCGCGACATCGACGCGATGATGGACCGCACCGCGCAGCGGCCGCTGGTCACCGGGATGGTCTCGCCGCGCGAGTGCCTGGTCTTCGCGTCCGCGCTCACGGTCGGCTCCACCGCGTTGTTCTGGTACCTCGTCAACCCGCTGTCGGCGATGCTGTCGCTCGGGGCGATCTTCTTCTACGTGGTCGTCTACACGATGATCCTGAAGCGGCGTACCTCGCAGAACATCGTCTGGGGCGGCATCGCGGGCTGCATGCCGGTCTTCATCGGCTGGTCCTCGGTGACCAACTCCGTCTCCTGGGCCTCGCTGATCCTCTTCCTCGTCATCTTCTTCTGGACGCCGCCGCACTACTGGCCGCTGTCGATGAAGGTCAGTGACGACTACAAGCGGGTCGGCGTGCCGATGCTGCCGGCCGTCGCGGGCAACAAGGTCGTCGCCCGGCAGATCGTCGTCTACAGCTGGGTGATGGTCGCGGTCTCGCTGCTGCTCCAGCCGCTGGGCTACACCGGCTGGTTCTACACCGCGGTCGCGGTCGCCTGCGGCGCCTTCTGGCTCCGCGAGGCGCACGCCCTCCAGTCCCGCGCCAAGGCCGGCGTCACCGGTGCCAAGCTCAAGGAGATGCGGCTGTTCCACTGGTCCATCACCTACGTGTCGCTGCTGTTCGTCGCCGTCGCGGTGGACCCCTTCCTGCGCTGACCAAGGTGTGGGGGATCACCCCCACGAAGGCCGTACCCGCGAGTAGCATGCTGACCATGGCAGACACCCAGCAGGCGGACGAGCAGGCGGCGGGCGGCCCGGCCCCCGCCAACCCGGCGCAGAAGCGGGCCGACAAGCAGGCGGCCCGACTCGCCAAGCAGATCCGGGCCTTCGCGAGTTCCCACGGCGGTAGCGCCGAGGGACAGCTCGCCCACATCGGCCGCGGGCGCACCCGGATCGCCCTGGTCGGCGCCAACGGCGAGTGGGGCAACCTCGTCGCGGACAGCTACGGCGCCGCCGAGAAGGCCGCCGAACAGGCCGGCCTCACCCTGCAGGACGACTTCGACGGCGAGCTGGCCGGCAAGGTCCGCACCGGTCCGTACGAGTGGTCCCGGATGGCCGGCCTCCAACTGGGCGGCCCGGCCAACCCGTAGGGCTCCGCAGCGCCGCCCCGGTGCCGTGCGCCGGGGCGCACCGCCCGCTACCTCACCGCGGGCTCGCCCGTTAGGCTCACCGGGCGCGGTGGACCGGCCACGCCGGTGGGCTGACGGCGGAGGAGGGCGGATGGCGACACTCCCCCTGCTCGTCGACCAACACAGCCACGGTGCCGTCCACGGCGAACTCGGCCTCGGTTCCTTCGAGGCCCGGTTGGCCGCCGCTTCCGGTGCCGAGGGCCCGGCGCCCCCCGGCACCAGTCACTTCGACACCCGCACCGGACTCGCGATACGCCGCTGGTGCCCCCCGCTGCTCGGTCTGGAGCCGCACTGTTCGCCGGTGCGCTACCTGGCCCGCCGGCGGGAGCTGGGCGCCTTCCTGGCCGGCCGGATGCTGCTGCGCGGGGCCGGCATCGGCGCGTTCCTGGTGGAGGCCGGCGCCCCGGCGGGCCTGACCTCGGCCGCCGAACTCGCGGCCGCCGCCGAGGCCCGCGCCCACGAGGTCGTCCGCTTGGAACCGCTCGCCGAGCAGGTCGCCGACACCTCCGGGAGCGTCGACTCCTTCCTCGGATACACCGCCGAGGCCCTCTACGCCGCCGCCCAGCACGCCACCGCCTTCGCCTCGGGCGCCACCTACTGCGAGGGCCGGGCCCCGGATGCGGGCGCGGTGCGCCGGGCCGCCGACCGTTGGTTGCGCGGTCGCCGTCCGGGGGAGCTGTTGGGGGAGCCGGCGCTCGTCCGGCACCTGTTGTGGAGCGCGGTGGCCACCGGGCTGCCGGTGCAGCTGCACTGTCCCGATCCGCAGCCGCTGACCGAGTTCCTCCGGGCCACCGCGGGGCTCGGTTCGGACGTGGTGCTGCTGCCCCGGGTCCCGCACCACCGGCGGGCCGCGCAGCTCGCCACGGTGCACGCCCACGTCTACGCGGACACCGGCCCGTTCCCCGAGGAGACGCTGGGTCAGGCGCCGTTCGGCAAGCTGATGTTCTCCTCGGGGGCGCGGGGGCTGCCCGAGCTCTACGTCACCGCGGCCCGGCTCTTCTCACGGGCCGTCGAACGCGTCGTCGGGGAGTGGGCCGCCGAGGGGCTGTGCGCCGCCTCGGACGGCCGGCGGATCGCCGAGCTGGTCGGCTCGGGGACCGCGCGCCGGGTCTACCGGCTGGCGGCGGAGGCGAGCTGAGCGTCCGGCGCCGCGTCGACGGCCGGCGCCGCGGGGTCGTCCACCTGGAGCGGACCGCGCTCGCGCAGGGCGAGGGCGACCCGCAGCACGGCGATCCACACCAGGGTCGAGCCCAGCATGTGCAGCCCGACCACGATCTCCGGCAGGCCGCTGAAGTACTGGACGTAGCCGATGACGCCCTGGAGGGCGATGCAGCCGAGGAGTTCCAGCGCGGTGCGGCGCGCCGCGGCCGGGGCTTTGACCGCGCGCAGGGCGAACCACAGGGCGACGCTCAGGCCGACCACGACGTAGACGAAGTCGACGTGGAGCTGGGTGACTTCCTGCCAGTTCAGCGGGATGCGGTGGACCTTGTGGGCGTCTCCGGCGTGCGGGCCGGTGCCGGTGACGACCGTGCCGATCACGGTGAGCGCGCCGGTCGCCACCACCAGCAGCCAGGACAGCTGCCGGACCGGGCGGGCGACCACGTCGCGCGGCTCCTCGTCGCCCTCCTTGGCGCGCTGCCAGCTCAGCACGGCGACCGTCAGCAGGGCGCTGGTGAGCAGGAAGTGCGCGGCGACGAGGTACGGGTTCAGGCCGGTCAGCACGACGATGCCGCCCCAGACCGCGTTGCCCATCACGATCCAGAACTGTGCCCAGCCGAGTCGGGTGAGCGCCCGGCGGCGCGGCGCGCGGGCCCGGGCGGCGATGATGAACAGCCCGATGACCGCGCACAGGACGTAGGTCAGCATGCGGTTGCCGAACTCGATGAGGCCGTTGATGCCCATCGCGGCGGTCGGGGTGAGGCTGTCCGGCGTGCACTTGGGCCAGGTCGAGCAGCCGAGGCCGGACTCGGTCAGCCGGACCGCGCCGCCGGTCACGACGATGATCACGGCCATCACGACGGTGGCGAGCGCCGCCCGCCGGACGAAGCGCGCGGAGGGCTGCCAGTGGCGGGCGATCAGCTCAAGGGGATTCAGCGTGTTCGGCACGGGAGTCATCGTAGGCGGCGGCTTGTGCGAGTTTTCACGAGGGGTGCGAAACGGGCGCGCGGGGCTGGTCGGGCGGGGCGGGCGGTCACTCCCAGCGGAAGAACCGGGCCGCCGCGCCCAGGCCCAGGACGGCCCAGACGGCCAGGATGCCGAGGTCGGCCAGGGGCAGGCCGGCGCCGTGCTGGAGGACCTCCCGCAGCCCGTCCGAGAGCGCGGAGATCGGCAGGAACTGGAGCACCTGCTGGGCCCCGGCCGGGAACTTGTCCAGCGGGACGATCACCCCGCCGCCGACGAGCAGCAGCAGGAAGACCAGGTTGGCGGCGGCCAGCGTGGCCTCGGCCTTGAGGGTGCCGGCCATCAGCAGCCCCAGGCCGGAGAAGGCGGCGGTGCCCAGCAGGAGCAGCAGGACCACGGAGAGCACGCCGGAAAACGTCCCAGCGCCGTGCGGGGACCAGCCCAGCGCGAGGGCGACCACGGTCAGCAGGGCGACCTGGAGGACCTCGGTGACCAGCACTGCGCAGGTCTTGGCGGTCATCAGGCCCCAGCGCGGCAGCGGCGAGGCGGCCAGCCGCTTGAGCACGCCGTAGCGCCGCTCGAAGCCGGTGGCGATGGCCTGCCCGGTGAAGGCGGTGGACAGGACGGCGAGCCCGAGGACGCCGGGGGCGAGGAAGTCCACCGGCTTGCCGGCGCCGGTGTCGATGATGCGGACGGCGGAGAACAGCACCAGCAGCAGCGTCGGGATGATCACCGTCAGCAGCAGCTGCTCGCCGTTGCGCAGCAGCATCTTGGTTTCCAAGGTGGCCTGCGCGCGGATCATCCGGGGCAGCGGGGCGGCGCCGGGCCGCGGGGCGAACGTGCCGGTCGCGGTGGTCATGCGCGCAGCTCCTTGCCGGTCAGTTCCAAGAAGACGTCCTCCAACGTGTGGCGCTCGACGGCTATCGCGGCGGGCAGCACGCCGTTCTGGGCGCACCACGAGGTCACGGTGGCCAGCAGTTGCGGATCGATCCGGCCCTGGACGCGGTAGGTGCCGGCGGTCAGTTCGGCGGCGGCGCTCTCCGCCGGCAGCGCCTTGAGCAGCGAGGCGACGTCCAGGCCGGGGCGGCCGGTGAAGCGCAGGCTGTTCTCCGCGCCCCCCTTGCACAGCTCCTCCGGGCTGCCCTGGGTGACGACCCGGCCGCCGTCGATGATCGCGACGTCGTCGGCGAGCTGCTCGGCCTCGTCCATGAAGTGGGTGGTCAGCACCACGCTGACGCCGTCGGCGCGCAGTTCCCTGACGAGATCCCAGGTGGCGCGGCGGGCCTGCGGGTCGAGGCCGGCCGTCGGCTCGTCCAGGAACACCAGCTCGGGGCGGCCGACCACGGCCATCGCCAGGGCCAGCCGCTGCTGCTGCCCGCCGGACAGCCGCCGGTACGCGGTGCGCCCGCAGCTTTCCAGGCCCAGCCGGTCCATCAACCGGTCCACGTCGAGGGGGTGGGCGTGCAGGGTGGCGGTGTGCCGCAGCATCTCCTCGGCCCGGGCGCCCGCGTAGACCCCACCCGACTGGAGCATCACGCCGATCCGGGGGCGCAGGGCGGCGGCGTCGGCGACCGGGTCCAGTCCCAGGACGCGGACCCGGCCGGCGTCCGGGCGCCGGTACCCTTCGCAGGTCTCGACGGTGGTGGTCTTCCCGGCGCCGTTGGGGCCGAGGACCGCGGTCACGGTGCCGCGCGCGACGGTGAGGTCGAGACCGTCCACGGCGGTCTTCTTCCCGTACCGCTTGACCAGGCCGACGACCTCGACGGCGGGCTCGCGGCCGGGGGAGCGGGGGGCGTCCCCTGGGGAGGTGCTGGGCATGCCGGGCAGTCTACGGAGCCGGTCGGGGTGCCGGGAGCGGGGGCCGGGGCCCGTCCGGGCGGGCCCTGCGGGGCTCCGGCGCCGGGTAACCTCCTGGGTCGGCCGACGGTGGTTCCGGAGCGTGACGGTCAGGGCCGTAATTAGGTAACCCTAAGTGATGGAGGCCACCGGTCCGCCATTCGGTACAGGCTTGAATCGCTTTGGCGAATTACGCAACAATGGCGTTGTGAAAAACGCGAGCGAGGATCGGAAGAGGCCCGCGGCCCGGCAGACCGCCGGTCCGGGTTCCGTCGCGCCGGCGCACGACGACCAGCCCGGTACCCGCAATCGCGTCGCCCGCTCCATCCTCGACCACGGTCCGTCCACCGCGGCCGAGCTCGCCCTCCGCCTGGAGCTGACCCAGGCCGCCGTCCGCCGTCACCTGGACGCGCTGGCCGCCGAGGGCGTCGTGGAGCCCCGCGAGAAGCGGATCTACGGCGCCCGCGGCCGCGGCCGTCCGGCCAAGGCGTTCGCGCTCACCGAGTGCGGCCGGGACGCCTTCGACCAGGCGTACGACGACCTCGCCGCCGACGCGCTGCGCTGGATCGCGCAGAGCGCGGGCGGCGGCGCCCAGGGCGAGGCGGCGGTCGCCGCGTTCGCCCGGGCCCGGCTGGCCGCACAGGCCGAGGGGTACCGCGAGGCGGTCGAGACGGCCGAGCCGGAGGCCCGCACCCAGGCCCTGGCGAGGGCGTTGACCGCGGACGGGTACGCTGCTACGGCGCGCAGTGCGCCCAATCCCCAGCTCGGTGAACAGCTCTGCCAGCACCACTGCCCGGTCGTCCACGTCGCCGAGCAGTACCCGCAGCTGTGCGAGGCGGAGACCGAGGTCTTCTCCCGATTGCTCGGGACCCACGTACAGCGCCTTGCCACCATCGCCCACGGCGACGGGGTGTGCACGACCTTCGTCCCGAAGGCCGGCGCCGGCAAGGCAGCTCACCGCACCGGTGAGCGCCCCACAAAGACCACCACAGCTTCTGCTAGCACCACGGCCGGGAGGAACCCCGCATGACGCTCCCCACGGAGACTGCTCACCCTGAGCTTGAGGGACTGGGCAACTACGAATACGGCTGGGCCGACTCCGACGCCGCCGGCGCCGCTGCCAAGCGCGGCCTGTCCGAGGCCGTCGTCCGCGACATCTCGGGGAAGAAGAACGAGCCGGAGTGGATGCTCAAGCTCCGCCTCAAGGGGCTGAAGCTGTTCGGCAAGAAGCCCATGCCGACCTGGGGCTCCGACCTGTCGGGCATCGACTTCGACAACATCAAGTACTTCGTCCGCTCCACCGAGCAGCAGGCCGCCTCCTGGGAGGACCTGCCCGAGGACATCAAGAACACCTACGACAAGCTCGGCATCCCCGAGGCGGAGAAGCAGCGCCTGGTCGCCGGTGTCGCCGCGCAGTACGAGTCCGAGGTCGTCTACCACCAGATCCGCGAGGACCTGGAGGAGCAGGGCGTCATCTTCCTGGACACCGACACCGCGCTCAAAGAGCACCCGGAGCTCTTCCAGGAGTACTTCGGCACGGTCATCCCGGTCGGCGACAACAAGTTCGCGTCGCTGAACACCGCGGTCTGGTCCGGCGGCTCGTTCATCTACGTCCCCAAGGGTGTCCACGTCGACATCCCGCTGCAGGCCTACTTCCGGATCAACACCGAGAACATGGGCCAGTTCGAGCGGACGCTGATCATCGTCGACGAGGACGCGTACGTCCACTACGTCGAGGGCTGCACCGCGCCGATCTACAAGTCGGACTCGCTGCACTCCGCGGTCGTGGAGATCATCGTCAAGAAGGGCGGCCGCTGCCGCTACACGACGATCCAGAACTGGTCGAACAACGTCTACAACCTGGTCACCAAGCGCGCCGTCGCCTACGAGGGCGCGACCATGGAGTGGGTCGACGGCAACCTCGGCTCCAAGGTGACGATGAAGTACCCGGCGGTCTACCTGATGGGCGAGCACGCCAAGGGCGAGACCCTGTCCATCGCCTTCGCGGGCGAGGGCCAGCACCAAGACGCCGGTTCCAAGATGGTCCACATGGCGCCGAACACCTCCTCCAACATCGTCTCCAAGTCGGTGGCGCGGGGTGGCGGCCGGACCTCCTACCGCGGCCTGGTCGAGATCGGCGAGGGCGCCGCGGGCTCCAAGTCCAACGTGCTGTGTGACGCCCTGCTGGTGGACACCATCTCCCGCTCGGACACCTACCCCTACGTGGACGTCCGCGAGGACGACGTCTCCATGGGCCACGAGGCGACCGTCTCCAAGGTCAGCGAGGACCAGCTCTTCTACCTGATGGCCCGCGGCCTGACGGAGTTCGAGGCCATGGCGATGATCGTCCGCGGCTTCGTCGAGCCGATCGCCCGTGAGCTGCCGATGGAGTACGCGCTGGAGCTCAACCGGCTGATCGAGCTGCAGATGGAAGGCGCGGTCGGCTGACCCCGGCCCCACGCAGCGACTGACTCCCGACAGAACGCAGAAAGCGAGCTAGACGACAGCCATGGCTGAGGCTCAGACGACCATCCCGGCGGGTTCCACGACCACCGGCTCCATCGCGGTGGCTGCGGAGTCCACCGTCGCCACCCGGATGAGCGCCCCGCCGTCCTACGACGTGGCGGACTTCCCGGTGCCGCACGGCCGCGAGGAGGAGTGGCGCTTCACGCCGCTCGCGCGGCTGCGCGGTCTGCACGACGGCAGCGCCACGGCCGGTGGCCCCGACCTGAAGGTCGACATCACCGCGCCCGAGGGGGTCACCCACGAGCTCGTCGACCGCGCCGACCCGCGGGTCGGCAAGGCCGGCAAGCCGGTGGACCGCGTCGCCGCGCAGGCGTACAGCGTGTTCGAGAAGGCGTCGGTGATCACCGTCCCCAAGGACACCGTCCTCACCGAGCCGGTGCGGATCCGGGTGCACGGCGAGGGCGGCACCGCCTTCGGCCACCAGGTCATCGAGTTGGGCGCGTTCGCCGAGGCCGTCGTGGTCATCGACCACACCGGTGACGGCGTGCTCGCCGCCAACGTCGACTACCTGCTCGGCGACGGCGCCAAGCTGACCGTGGTCTCCGTGCAGGACTGGGACGACACCGCCGTCCACTGCGGCCAGCACAACGCCCTGGTCGGCCGGGACGCCAGCTTCAAGTCCGTGGTCGTCACCTTCGGCGGCGACCTGGTCCGCCTCCACCCGCGGATCGACTACCAGGGCCCCGGCGGCGAGGCCGAGCTCTACGGCCTGTACTTCACCGAGCGGGGCCAGCACCAGGAGCACCGCCTCTTCGTCGACCACGACACCCCGAACTGCCGCTCGCAGGTGACCTACAAGGGCGCGCTGCAGGGGCAGGACGCGCACGCGGTCTGGATCGGCGACGTGCTGATCCAGGCGGCCGCCACCGGCACCGACACCTACGAGCTCAACCGCAACCTCGTCCTGACCGACGGCGCGCGGGTCGACTCGGTGCCCAACCTGGAGATCGAGACCGGCGAGATCGTCGGCGCCGGCCACGCCTCGGCGACCGGCCGGTTCGACGACGAGCAGCTCTTCTACCTGATGGCCCGCGGCATCCCCGCCGACGAGGCGCGCCGGCTGGTCGTCCGCGGCTTCTTCGCCGAGCTGGTCCAGCAGATCGGCGTCCCGGACGTCGAGGAGCGGCTGATGAGCAAGATCGAAGCCGAGTTGGAAGCATCCGCGGCATGACCTACGTACGCGCCGCCGCGCTGAGCGAGCTGGAGGAGGACACCCCCAAGAGGGTGGAGATCGACGGCACGCCGATTTCGCTGGTGCGCACCGAGGGCGAGGTGTTCGCGATCAACGACATCTGCTCGCACGCCAACGTCTCGCTCTCGGAGGGCGAGGTCGAGGACTGCTCGATCGAGTGCTGGCTGCACGGTTCGAGCTTCGACCTGCGCACCGGCAAGCCGTCCGGCCTTCCCGCGACGCGCCCCGTCCCCGTTTACCCCGTAAAGATCGAAGGGGACGACGTGCTCGTCTCCGTCACCCAGGAGTCCTGAGTCACCCATGGCAACGCTTGAGATCCACGACCTGCACGTCTCCGTCGAGGCCGAGAACGGCCAGCGCGAGATCCTTAAGGGCGTCGACCTGACCGTGAAGCAGGGCGAGACGCACGCCATCATGGGCCCCAACGGCTCCGGCAAGTCGACCCTCGCCTACTCCCTCGCGGGTCACCCGAAGTACACGATCACCGGCGGCACCGTCACCCTCGACGGCGAGGACGTCCTGGAGATGTCCGTCGACGAGCGCGCCCGCGCCGGCGTCTTCCTCGCCATGCAGTACCCGGTCGAGGTCCCCGGCGTCTCGGTCTCCAACTTCCTGCGCACCTCCGCCACCGCCATCCGCGGCGAGGCCCCCAAGCTCCGCACGTGGGTCAAGGAGGTCAAGGCGGCCATGGAGCGTCTCCAGATGGACCCGGCGTTCGCCGAGCGCAACGTCAACGAGGGCTTCTCCGGCGGTGAGAAGAAGCGCCACGAGATCCTCCAGCTGGAGCTGCTCAAGCCGAAGATCGCGATCCTCGACGAGACCGACTCCGGCCTCGACGTCGACGCGCTGCGGGTGGTCTCCGAGGGCGTCAACCGCGTCCGCGAGACCGGTGAGGTGGGCACCCTGCTGATCACCCACTACACCCGGATCCTCCGTTACATCAAGCCCGACCAGGTCCACGTCTTCGCCAACGGCCGGATCGCCGATTCCGGCGGCCCCGAGCTGGCGGACAAGCTGGAGGCCGAGGGCTACGAGGCGTACGTGAAGGGTGGTACCACCGCGTGACACAGCTGCCGGGCCTCCTCGACACAGAGGCGATCCGTAAGGACTTCCCCATCCTGGACCGTCAGGTCCACGACGGGAAGAAGATCGTGTACCTGGACAACGCGGCGACGTCGCAGAAGCCGCGCCAGGTCCTCGACGCCCTGAGTGCCTACTACGAACGTCACAACGCCAACGTCCACCGCGGCGTGCACGTGCTCGCCGAGGAGGCCACGGCGCTGTACGAAGGTGCCCGCGACAAGGTCGCCACCTTCATCAACGCGCCGAGCCGCAACGAGGTGATCTTCACCAAGAACGCCTCGGAGTCGCTCAACCTCGTGGCGAACATGCTCGGTTGGGCCGACGAGCCCTACCGCGTGGACCACGAGACCGACATCGTCATCACGGAGATGGAGCACCACTCCAACATCGTTCCGTGGCAGCTGCTCTCGCAGCGCACCGGCGCGAAGCTGAAGTGGTTCGGCCTGACCGACGACGGCCGGCTGGACCTCTCCACGATCGACGAGGTCATCACCGACCGGACCAAGGTGGTCTCCTTCACCCTGGTGTCCAACCTCCTGGGCACGGTCAACCCGGTCGAGACGATCATCCGCCGCGCCCAGGAAGTCGGCGCCCTGGTGGTCATAGACGCCTCGCAGGCGGCGCCGCACATGGTCCTGGACGTCCAGGCGCTGCAGGCCGACTTCGTGGCCTTCACCGGCCACAAGATGTGCGGCCCGACCGGCATCGGCGTCCTGTGGGGCCGCCAGGAGCTGCTGGAGGACCTCCCGCCGTTCCTCGGCGGTGGCGAGATGATCGAGACCGTCTCGATGCACTCCTCCACGTACGCCCCGGCGCCGCACAAGTTCGAGGCCGGTACGCCCCCGATCGCCCAGGCCGTCGGCCTCGGCGCGGCGGTGGACTACCTCGCCGCCATCGGCATGGACAAGATCGCCGCGCATGAGCACGCGATCACCGAGTACGCCGTCAAGCGGCTGCTGGAGGTCCCCGACCTCAGGATCATCGGCCCGAGCACGGCCGAGGACCGCGGGGCGACGATCTCCTTCACGCTCGGCGACATCCACCCGCACGACGTGGGTCAGGTGCTGGACGAACAGGGCATCGCGGTCCGGGTGGGTCACCACTGCGCGCGTCCGGTCTGCCTGCGCTACGGAATTCCTGCGACCACGCGAGCGTCGTTCTATCTGTACTCCACCCCGGGTGAGGTCGACGCCTTGGTCGAGGGCCTGGAGCACGTCCGCAACTTCTTCGGCTGACGAGTAGCCGCGGTGAACGAGCACGACGGATGAGGACGAGGACTGACTGAGTCGTGAAGCTGGATTCCATGTACCAGGACGTCATCCTGGACCACTACAAGCACCCCCACGGGCGCGGTCTTCGGGACGGCGACGCCGAGGTGCACCACGTCAACCCCACGTGCGGCGACGAGATCACGCTCCGCGTGCGGCTCGACGGCACGACCATCGAGGACGTGTCGTACGAGGGGCAGGGCTGTTCGATCAGCCAGGCCAGTGCGTCGGTGCTCAACGACCTCCTGGTCGGCAAGGAGCTCGGTGAGGCGCAGCGGATCCAGGAGGCGTTCCTGGAGCTGATGCAGTCCAAGGGCCAGGTGGAGCCGGATGACGCCATGGAGGAGGTGCTGGAGGACGCGGTCGCGTTCGCCGGCGTCTCCAAGTACCCGGCGCGCGTGAAGTGCGCCCTGCTCAGCTGGATGGCCTGGAAGGACGCCACGGCCAAGGCCCTTTCCCAGGAGGCGAAGACCGCATGACCGACACCCCGACCACCACCAAGCCGGCCTCGGAGGAAGAGGTCCGCGAGGCGCTGTACGACGTCGTCGACCCCGAGCTGGGCATCGACGTCGTCAACCTCGGGCTGATCTACGGCATCCACATCGACGACGCCAACATCGCCACCATCGACATGACGCTGACCTCGGCGGCCTGCCCGTTGACCGACGTCATCGAGGACCAGGCGCGGTCCGCGACGGACGGCATCGTCAACGAGCTGAAGATCAACTGGGTCTGGATGCCGCCGTGGGGCCCGGACAAGATCACCGACGACGGCCGCGAGCAGCTGCGCGCGCTGGGCTTCAACGTCTGAGCGGCCCTCCCGCGGCACCTCCGCACGGTCACCACGGCCGTGTCCACCAGGCAACCGGTGGGCACGGCCGTGGTGTCGTCGTGGGGTCCGCGTTGTGGGGTCCGGCGCCGGTCGGTGCGGTCGCGGCGAGGGCTCCCGCTCGTTGTGTACGCCCGTACGCAACGCTGTGTACGCTCGTACGCATGGCCTACCTGACGCTCGCCGGCGCGATCCTCTCCGAGATCCTCGCCACCACCTCGATGAAGTACAGCCACGGCTTCAGCAAGCTGTGGCCCTCGCTCGGCACCGCCCTCGGCTACGTGCTGGCCTTCACGCTGCTCGCCCAGACCCTGAAGTCGATGAGCGTCGGGACCGCGTACGCGATCTGGGCGGGGGCCGGCACCGCGTTGATCGCCGCGATCGGCATGGTGTTCCTGGGCGAGAGCACCAACCCGCTCAAGATCCTCGGGGTGCTGCTGGTGATAGTCGGGGTCGTGGTGCTCAACCTCGGCGGGGCGCACTGATGGCCCGCCGCTACGACCCGGACCGGCGGCAGCGGATCATCGACGCGGCGATCGCGGTGGTCGGGGAGCGGGGCATCGCCGGGCTCAGCCACCGCGCGGTGGCCACCGCGGCGGACGTCCCGCTGGGCTCCACGACGTACCACTTCGCGACCCTCGACGACCTGCTGGTCGCCGCGCTGCGACAGGCCAACGGCTGGTGGCTGGCGGACTTCGCCCGCTGGGTGGACGGAATCGACCCGACCGTGCCGCTCGCCGACGAGGCGGCCCGCCTGGTCACCGAGACCCTCGCCGGGGACCGGGCGCGGGTGGAGCTGGAGTACGAGCTGTACCTGGCGGCGCTGCGGCACGAGGCGGTCCGGCCGATCGCGGCCGAGTGCCTGGACGAGATGGTGACGCTGCTCGCCCGACGGACCGGCGACCGGGCCGCAGCGCGGGCGGTGGTGGCCTTCACCGACGGGCTGATGCTCCAGCACCTGCTCACCGGGCAGCCCTTCCAGCCGGACGTGGTGCGCGAGGGGCTGGCGGGGGTGCTGGGACCGTCCGGTGACCGGTCGGCGCCGTAGGGCGGCGGGTACGGCCGCACCCGCCGGGCGACGGGCGGGGAGGGCCCCGGGGCGCGAGCGCACGGCCGGGGACCGATCGCTGAGACCGGTTCGCCACCACGGGGCGGCTCCGGTTAGGTTTCCAGCATGACCGATGCTGCAACTCCCCGTACCACCGGCGCCGTCGCCGCCGGGCTCGCCACCGTCGCCGCCGACGGCACCGTTCTCGACACCTGGTTCCCCGCGCCCGAGCTGGTCGACGCGCCGGGCCCGGCCGGCACCGAGCAGCTGGCGGACGACCGCGCCACCGAGCTGCTGGGCGCCGCCGTCCTGAAGGCCATCGGCCCGGACCCGGTCCGCGGCGTGGAGGTCGTGGCCGTCCGCACGGTCATCGCCTCCCTGGACGACAAGCCGCTGGACGCGCACGACGCCTACCTGCGCCTGCACCTGCTCAGCCACCGCCTGGTCAAGCCGCACGGCCAGAGCCTGGAGGGCGTCTTCGGCCTGCTGGCCAACGTCGCCTGGACCTCGCTCGGCCCGGTGCCGGTCGACCAGCTGGAGACGGCCCGGCTCAACGCCCGCGCCGAGGGCCTGCACCTCCAGGTCACCAGCGTCGACAAGTTCCCGCGGATGACCGACTACGTGGCGCCCGCCGGCGTCCGGATCGCCGACGCCGACCGGGTGCGGCTGGGCGCCCACCTCGCGGCCGGCACCACCGTCATGCACGAGGGCTTCGTCAACTTCAACGCCGGCACGCTGGGCACCTCGATGATCGAGGGCCGGATCAGCGCCGGCGTGGTGATCGGCGACGGCAGCGACATCGGCGGCGGCGCCTCCACGATGGGCACCCTCTCCGGTGGCGGCAAGCAGATCATCGCGATCGGCGAGCGCTGCCTGCTCGGTGCCGAGTCCGGCATCGGCATCGCGCTGGGCGACGAGTGCGTGGTCGAGGCCGGTCTGTACGTGACCGCCGGCACCCGCGTCACGCTGCCCGACGGCCAGATCGTCAAGGCGCTGGAGCTCTCCGGCGCCGACAACATCCTCTTCCGCCGCAACTCCACCACCGGCACCGTGGAAGCCCGCCCGAACAAGGCGGTCTGGGGCGGTCTGAACGAGATCCTGCACAGCCACAACTGACCGGGCACCGTCCCACGGTCATCGCCCCGGGCCCGGCGGCCACCCCGCCGGGCCCGGGGCGTTTCTCCGTCCGATCCGGTGGGGGCCCGCCGGCCGGCCGGTTGTCCCGGACCGGTCAACTGCCGCACCGCGCCGATAGGGTGACTCCATGCGTGATCTTGTAGCGGGGATGCGGTACCTGGGCCGGGGCGTGCGCTGGGTCGCCGGGCACGGCCGGTGGTGGGGGTTCGGACTCCTGCCCGCGCTGGTCGCGCTGGTGCTGTACGCGGGGCTGTTCACCGTGCTGGCGCTGTACTCCGGCGACCTCGCCGCCTGGGCGACGCCGTTCGCCGACGGCTGGGGCGCGCCGTGGCAGGGGCTGCTGCGCGGGCTGTTCGTGGCGCTGCTGCTGGCCGGCGGGCTGACGCTGTCGGTGCTGACCTTCACCGCCGTCACCCTGCTGATCGGCGACCCCTTCTACGAGTCGCTCTCGGAGCGGGTCGAGGAGAGCGAGGGCGGCTGCCCGCCCGGGCCGGGCCGCCCGCTGTGGCGGGAGATCGCCGTCGCGCTGCGGGACCTGGTCCACGTGCTGCTGCGGGCCGCCGGGTTCGGGGTGCTGCTCTTCCTGCTGGGCTTCCTGCCGGTCGTCGGCCAGACCGTCGTCCCGGTCGTCGGCTTCGGGGTCTCCGGCTTCTTCCTCGCCGTGGAGCTGACCACGGTGGCCATGCAGCGCCGGGACGTGCCGGTGCGCGAACGGCTGCGGCTGCTGCGCGGCCGGCGCTGGCTGGCGGTCGGCTTCGGCACCCCGCTGGTGCTGCTGTTCCTGATCCCGTTCGCGGCGGTGGTGCTGATGCCGGGCGCGGTGGCCGGGGCGACCCTGCTGGTGCGGGAGTTGCTGCCCGTCGAGCCGGCGGCCGGGCCGACGGCGGTCGCCGGGGACGGGTCCGACGGCCGGGCGGCGGTACCCGCCGCCAGGTGACCGCGCGCCCGACCGGCGCCGGAACGACGAGAAGCGGCCGCCGCACCCGTGAGGTGCGACGGCCGCTTCGGCGTACTGCCCTCTTCGCGTCAGTCAGCCTTGCGCGACCGCGGCTTCAGGTCCTGGGTGCGCTCTGCGGCGGACTCCTCCGCCTGCGGCCGGTGCTGCTCGGAGCGCCGCTCCGCGGCCCGGTCCTGCTTGCCCGACTTACGGTTCTGCGACTTCGGCATCATGACTCCTTTTGTCTCGCCGAAACGATGCTTACCAGCCCAGTACCGCACCCCCGGGCGCAGTTGGCCCCCGGAAGTGGGCTGGTGGGGTGATGCGAAGGTCACCCCGGGTGAGGCGAGGGGCAGGAGTCGGGCGGTCAGGGCGTCAGGCGCAGCACCTGCGGGTCGTGGTCGCTGGTCTGGTCCGCGTACTCGGCGTTGATGTGCACCACGTCGTAGTCGGTGCGGGCCAGCGCCCTGCTGGTGAGCAGGTGGTCCAGCACCTGGGAGTTGCCCTGGTAGACGTAGCTGTAGCGCTCGGCGGCCGGCAGCTTGGTGACCTGGTCGGTGAGCACGCCGCCGCTGGTGAGCGCCTTCAACGCGGGGGAGAACTGGTAGTCGTTGAGGTCCCCGGCCACCACCACGTCGGCCTTGGGGTCCTTGGCCAGCAGTTCCTTGACGAAGGTGTTGACCAGCTTCGCCTGGGCGGTGCGCTGGGTCTCCGAGGTCCGGGCCGGCGGCTGGAAACGGCTGTCCAGGCCCTGGTCGCCGCCCTTGGAGTTGAAGTGGTTGGCGATCACGAAGACCCGGCGGTCCGGCGCGCTGCGCAGCGCGAACTCGCCGACCAGCGGCTTGCGGCTGGCCTTCCACGCCGCGTCGGTCGGCGCGATCCGCCCCGGCGACGCGGAGAGCCCGGCCCGGCCGTGGTCGTCGACGACCTGCACCGGCGTGGTCGCGTCGCCGCCCTTGACGTCCGTGAACGCCACCCGTTGCGGGTTGAACAGGAACGCCACCCGGATGTTGCCGCCGGGCTGGCCGCCGTCCTGGTCGTTCTGCGGGTCGATGGCCCGCCACTCGTAGGCCGGGCCGCCGGCCGCCTTGATGGCGTCGGTGAGCTTCTTCAGGGTGGCCCCCGCGGTCACCGTGCCGTCGTCGGTGGCGCCGCTGTCGTCCTGGACCTCCTCCAAGGCCACCACGTCGGGGGCGGCGAGGTTGTGCACCAGCCCCTTCGCCAGCCGGTCGAACTTGGTCTGCGGGTTGTCCGGGGCGAGGTTCTCGACGTTGTACGTCGCCACCGCCAACTCGTCTGCCGTCTGCTTGCGGGTGACCTCGGGCGCGGGGGTGTGCGCGGCGAGCGTGCCCAACTCGGTGGCCTGGAGGGTGTAGCCGCCGAAGTTGTCGTAGTCCAGGGGGCCGGCGGTGGTGCCGTTCAGCCGGTCCCCGACGTTGGCGACCGGGAACGGTCGTTGGGAGAACGGAATGAGCGACTGGACCTTGACCCGGCCGCCGTTGGGGTCGGCGTACGACCCGTAGAGCGTGCCGCCGCGGGTGGTGCGGTTGTGCCGGGGGGTGGCGGTCACCCACAGCTCGTTGTGGGTGTTGGTGGGGCCGACGACCGGGGCGTCGGAGACCGCGACCCGCATGCCCTCCAGCGACTCCAGGCGGTCGAGCGCGTACCTGGCGGGCTGTAGGGTGCGCGACTCGATGCTCTGGCCGCCGGCGTCCGGCGCGTACGCCGCGGGGATCGCGGACGCGTTGAGCTTGACCGGGGCCGGTAGCGGCTGGTTGCTCGCGGTGACCTTCCAGGTGGCGCCGGTGACCTCGGTGACGGACTGGCCGCCGGCGTCCTTGCCGCCCGGGTAGTACTCGGTGACCGTGCCGCTGAAGGTGAGCGCGTCGCCGACCGCCACCGCGGGCGTTTCCTTGCCGGTGAAGACGAAGACCGCCTCGCTGGTGGCGGGGTCGTCGTCGGGGTGCGGGTCCTGCACCCAGAAACCGCGGGACGAGCCGAACGCCCGGATCGCGGTCACGGTGCCGGGAACGTCGCTGACCTGCTTGTCGGCCAGCGGGGATATCCGGGTCCTGCCTTGTATGTCGTGTATCCGGGTGCCGGCCGCCGAGGCGGACTGCACGCTGAGCAGGCCGCCGGTGAGGGCGGCGCAGGCGGCCACCGCACTGAGGACGGCCGGCCTGCGGAGCGTACGACGGGATGGCATCGGTGCCTCCGGAGAGAGGGGGGTAGGGAGATGTGGCGGAGCGGGACCGGCGCTCGCTACGCGCGTCAATCTCCGTTGTGCGCAAGGGAGTTGTCAAGGTTCTCCCGGTGGACGGGAGCGTACGGGGAGGTGAACCGCCCGAGATGGGGAGAATTCCGTCTACGCTTGGGCGGCGCACAGCCGCCGTCCGTCCGAGGAGCTGAACCAGATGTCCGCAGACCGCCCCACCATGCCGCCGGTGCGGCTGCATTCCGAAGCGGAGCTGGCCCGTGCCGCGCTGAGTGCTCCGCTGCTGGCCCGGGCCGCCAAGCTGGCCCGCTGGGCCGACTCCGGCGTCCCGGTCGGCGTCGGCGGCGAGCTGGTCGAGAAGGCGCTGGTCGCGGCCACCGAGCACCTGGGCCTGGCCGCCGACGAGGACGGCCCCGCCTACACCGCCGAGGCGTGGCAGCTGGCGGTGGACACCGGACTGGTGGAGATCACCGAGCACGAGGACGCCGACACCGACGACGCGGCGCAGCTGCCCGACGACGCCGCGGTCGGCACCGCCGCCCCCGGCGAGGAGCTGGGCCTGCTCACCGCCGGCGACCCGCAGGACGTCCTGGACATCTGGCTCGGCGGCATGGAGACCGTCCTCGCGGACGCGGTCGCGCCCGACTTCTCCGACATCGCCGACCAGCTCGCCGAGGGCGGCGAGCTGGACCTGGACGCGATCGACTGGAACCCCGAGGAGGAGGCCGAGCTGCTGGACGGCATCCTCGGCAACCTCTACCTCCTCAGCGCCCTGGGCGAGGACCCCGGCCAGGACATCCCGCTGCCCGCACTGGCCGCCTCCATGATCGTCCCGGACGACATGGACGAGCCCACCGACGAGATCCTCGAAGAGGTCTCCGACGCGATGATGCGGCTCGACGACCAGTTCCGGGTGCTGGAGCCGATCGGCCTGGTCGCCTACCGGCCGGTCGACGAGGCACTGATCGAGGAGCTGGACGAGGACGGCACGACGGTGACCGAGGCCGAGCCGCTGGCGGACGAGGACGTCGCCCGCTACGGCCTGGTTCGGCTCACCCCGCTCGGCGTCTGGGCGGTCCGCGCCCGGATGCTCGACGCCGGCGTGGACGCCCCCGCCCTCGGCGACCTGGCCGACAAGGGCGCCGACGCCCTGCTGGCGGCGCTGCCCGACTACCCCGAGGTGCTGGCCCAGGCGGAGTCCGAGCAGTGGCTGACCGCCCGCGCCCCGCTGGACGCCGCCCGGGACCTGCTCGCCGCGGCCCGCGGCGACGACGCCCGGGGCCCGCTGCGCCGGCTCGCCGCCCAGCAGACCCTCTCGCTGGTCGCCCCCGAGGCCGAACCGGCACTGCGCGAGGTGCTCGACGACCGGCACCTGGGCGGGCTGGCCCGGGTCTGGCTCGCCGAGCGCGGGCTGCCCGACATCCCCGAGCCGTCCCAGGAGCTGGTCTTCTGGCTGACGGTGGACACCATCGCGGCCCAGCTCGGTGACGCCGACGACGAGGCGAGCGCCGAACTCCAGGAGCTGGTGCAGGGGTTGAGCGACCAGCACAGCGGGTTCTTCGACGCGGTCTGGCGGGTGGACCACCCAGCCACCGCGGACGTGCTGGAGGCCATGGGCCGGCTCCACCCGGACAAGAAGGCCGCCAAGGAGGCGCGCAAGGCCGCCTTCAAGGCGCGGTCGCAGCAGGCCGGCTGAGCCGCGGCGGCCCGGCCGGCGCTCAGCCGGCCGGGGCCGCGGCCGTGATCAGGTAGTAGTCCAACAGCCCGGTCTGGTAGGCCGTCAGGTACTGGCGGGGCCACTTGTCGCGCAGCTCCGGCCGTTCCGCCATGTAGCGGTCGTACGGTTCCCAGACGCCGTCGCCGATCGGGGTCACCGCGACGTCGACCAGCCCGGCCCCGTCGAACGCCGCGACCACGTCGTCGACCAGGTGCGTCACGTCCAGCCCGTTGGCGTACGGGGGCAGCAGTTCGGGCAGCACCCGCACGGCCTCCGGGACCCGGGCGAAGAACGTGGTCAGCGCGAACTGGCCGCCCGGGCGCAGCACCCGCACCGCCTCCCGGGCGAAGCCGGCCAGGTCGCGGAAGTGCTGGGCGGCCTCGACGGAGTAGACGACGTCGGTGCAGGCGTCCGGCAGCGGCATCCGCTGGGCCGGGCCCAGCACGAACTCCAGCCGGCGGGGGCCGGAGTCCGCCGCGAGCAGGTGGGCGTTGGCCTCCAGGGCGCGGGCGATCTGGTCCGGATGGGCGTCCAGGCCGATCACCGAGCCGAAGTCGAACTCCTGAAGGGCCAGCGCGCAGCCCAGGCCGCGTCCGCAGCCGACCTCCAGGGCGGTGCGGTCCCGCGGCCGGTCCACGGTGTCCAGCACCAGCCGGTAGAGGTCCTGCTCGCTGCGGAGCCGGTCCTCCGCGGTCAGCGGCCGGTCCGCGAGCTCGGGCAGCCAGGCCCAGTAGCCGAAGTTGATGAAGCCGCCGGTGAACGCGGTGACGGTGCTGAGGTCCTCCGTTCCGTAGGTGGCGGCGACCCGCTCGGGAAGGTCCGGGCGGGCTGCGCCGTCCGGGTGGTCGGGGGGCCCGGACCGGCTGGATCCGCCGGTCGGGGGCGGCTGCTCGGTCATCGGACGCTCCTCGTGGTGAGCCGTGGGGGGAGGGGGCCGAGGGGGCGCGGGGACGGAATCCTGGGCGCGTGGCGGTGTTGAAGGGGAGGTGAGCTCGACGATGCGGACGACACAATTCTCAATCCTGGACCGCTCCCGCACCAGGGAAGGGCATCCGCCCGGCACGGCGTTGCGGGACACCGTGGAGCTGGCCCGGCACGCCGAGCGGCTCGGCTACCACCGGTTCTGGGTGGCCGAGCACCACGGCGTGCCCGGCGTCGCCGGCTCGGCGCCCACTGTGCTGGCCGCCGCGGTGGCCTCGGCCACCACCGCCATCCGGGTGGGCACCGGCGGGGTGATGCTGCCCAACCACCGGCCGCTGGTGGTCGCCGAACAGTTCGGGGTCCTGGCGTCGCTCTTCCCGGGCCGGATCGACATGGGGCTGGGCCGTTCGGTCGGCTTCACCGGCGGGATCCGCCGGGCGCTGGGCACCGGGAAGGACGCCGCCGAGGGCTTCGAGGCGCAGCTGGCCGAACTGCTGGGCTACTTCACCGGCGCCCAGAGTGCCCATCCGCAGGTGCACGCCCGCCCCGCCGAGGGGCTGACGGTGCCGGCGTTCGTGCTGGCCACCGGCGCGGGGGCGCAGGTGGCGGCGCGGGCCGGCCTGGCCCTGGTGATCGGCGACTTCCGGGCGCCGGTGAAGGTGCTGGCGGCGGTCGAGGAGTACCGCGCCGCCTTCCGCCCGTCCGCACTCTGGCCGCGGCCGTACGTGGTGATCTCCGGGACGGTGGCGGTGGCCGGGACGACGGCCGCGGCCCGGCGGCTGCTCGTGCCGGAGGCCCGGGCGATGGCGTTCGCGCGCACGCACGGGGTGTTCCCGCCGCTGCGGCCGGCGGCGGACGTGGAGCGGGAGGTGGCCGGGGACGGGATGTCCGCACGGGAGCGGGACGGCTACGCACAGGCGCTGCGGGGGCACGTCCACGGCACGCCGGAGCAGGTCGCGGCGGACCTCGGGGCGCTGATCGAGCGGACCGCGGCCGACGAGGTGCTGGTGACGACCAGCACCTACGACCGGGCGGCGCTGCTGGAGTCCTTCGAGCGGCTGGCGGGGGTGGCGGGGCTGGTCGGTCGGGGGTGACCGGCCGCCCGCCCGGCCGGTGCGGGCCGGCACCCGCACCGCCGGGGGAGCGGGCTACAGCGCGGCGGCCCCGGGCTTGACCATGCCGCGCACCGTGCGGGCGTCGACGAAGGAGCCGAGCGCGGTCATATCCCACTCGCCGGAGTACTGGCGGATCAGCTTGGCCATCATCACGCCGGTCCGCGGTTCGGCGCCGGTCAGGTCGAAGCGGACCAGTTCCTCGCCGGTCTGGGCGTCGGTCAGCCGGCAGTACGCCTTGGTGACGTCGGAGAACTTCTGGCCGGAGAAGGAGTTGACGGTGAAGACCAGGCCGGTGACCTCCGGGGGGATCCCGCCGAGGTGGACGGTGATCACCTCGTCGTCGCCGGCGCCGTCGCCGGTGAGGTTGTCGCCGGAGTGCTGGATCGCCGCGTCGAGGATCCGCAGCTTGCCGAAGTAGCAGCTGTCGACCTTGCCGCGGTCCGGGCCGTAGGCGATCACCGAGGCGTCCAGGTCGATGCTGCGGCCGCGCCGGGCGGGCTCCCAGCCCAGGCCCATCCGGACCGAGCCGAGCAACGGGCGGCCGCCCTTGACCAGCGAGACCGTCTGGTTCTTCTGGAGGTTGACCCGGCCCTTGTCGAGGTTGACCTTGCCGGTGGCGGGCGGGGCCGCGGGCGCCGGGGCCTGCGGCGGCGGGGCGAGCGGCGCCGGGGCACCGGCCGGGGGCGCCCACTGGTCCTGCGGGACGGGCGCCGGCGGTGCCTGTGGGGCCGGAGGCACCGGCGGGGCGGCCGGGGCTGCAGGGGCTTCCGGGGCCTGGGGGGCGGGCGGGGCTGCCGGGGTCGCCGGTTCCTCCACGCTCACCCCGAAGTCGGTGGCGATGCCGGCGAGTCCGTTCGCGTACCCCTGGCCGACCGCACGGACCTTCCAGCCGCCGGCGCGCCGGTAGACCTCCACGACCACCAGTGCGGTCTCGGCGCCGAGCTGCGGCGGGGTGAAGGTGGCCAACACGGCGCCGCCGTCCGCGTCACGGACCGTGCCGGTCGGCTCGGTGCCGGCGAAGGTCGCGCCGGGCGCGTCCAGGCTCGCGGTGACGACGACCTTGTCGATGTCCGCCGGCACCGCGGCGGTGTCCACCGTGATGGTGTCGCCGGTCGGCGTCGTGCCGTGGCTCACGCCCGCTCCCGCGGGCTGGTTGTAGAAGACGAAGTCGTCGTCGGAGCGCACCTTGCCGCCGGCGGTGAGCAGCAGGCCCGACACGTCCAGCCGCACGGGGGCGGTGACGGTCACCGCCACCCGCGCGGCGGTGAGCGGGAGGTTCGAGCCAGGAGTCATAGCGGTCATGCCAGCCCTAACGGTCCGGGAGGGTGCGCGGTTCCCTGCGGGCGGCGCCTCACCGGTCGGCCGGGGCGGGCGTCGGTGCCGGTCAGCGGCGGGCGCGGGAGTTGCCGAAGAGCAGTCGGTAGGCGATCAGCAGGACCAGCGCACCGGCCACCGCGGAGATCCACATGGCCGGGTCGTAGAAGTCCTTGGGGATCGGGCGGTGCAGGAAGCGGGTCGAGAGCCAACCGCCGATGAAGGAGCCGGCGATGCCGATCAGGGTGGTGCCGACGAGGCCGCCCGGGTCCCGGCCCGGCAGCAGGACCTTGGCGATGACGCCCGCGATCAGGCCCAGGAGGAGCCAGCTGACGATGCCCATGGTGTGTTACCTCGTTCTCGCGTCGTGTGCTCGCGCCCGCCGGCACCTGGTTGCGGTGCCGGCGGACGTTGTGCCCTCAAGGACGCCGGACGGTGGGAACGAGGTTCCGTGCGCGGGAAGATCGCCCGGGAATGGTCAGGAACGCTACGACTGTTGCCAAAGGGGTGGGTTCGTACAGAAGGCACCGCCCAGGTGGGCGTGTTCCGGGTCGTCGGGGTCGAGTGGCCCTTGGGCGGCGAGGAGCCGTGCGGCGTAGGGCTCGGAGTCGTCCTGCGGGTCGTAGCCCAGGGCGCGGGCGGTGGACAGGTCCCACCACAGGCGGGTGTTGGCCGACGAGGCGTAGGCGACGGTGTGGCCGACGCCGTCGGCGGTGAGGGCGGCGTGCAGCAGTCGGGCGCAGTCGGCCGGGCTGAGCCACAGGGAGAGCATCCGCACGGTGGTCGGCTCGGGGAAACAGGAGCCGATGCGCAGGGAGACGGTCTCGATCCCGTGCCGGTCCCAGTAGAGGGCGGCGAGGTCCTCGCCGAAGCCCTTGGAGAGGCCGTAGAAGGTGTCCGGGCGGTGCGGGGCGTCGACCGGGATGGCCGCGGAGCCGTCCGGCGGGCGCGGGGTGAAGCCGACGGCGTGGTTGGAGGAGGCGAAGACCACCCGTCGTACGCCCGCCTCGCGGGCCGCCTCGTAGAGCCGGTAGGTGCCCTCGATGTTGGCCCGCAGGATCTCCTCGAACGGTGCCTCCAGGGAGATGCCCGCCAGGTGGACGACGGCGTCGACCCCGCGGACCGCGGCGCGCAGCGCCTCGGTGTCGGCCAACTCCGCGGTGACGGCGTCCGGTTCGCCGTCGATCGGGCGCCGGTCGAACAGTCGCAGCCGGTAGCCGTACGGCGGCAACAGGGCACGCATGAGGGTGCCGACGCCGCCGGCGGCGCCGGTGAGCAGGACGGTGCGGGGTGCGGTCACGGGGGTACTCCTCCGGCTGGGCGGCGGGATCGTCTGCACGGACCAGGATTCACGTGGGTGGACGCGGCGGACGGAGGGAAACGCTAGGGAGGGCGATCCTGGCCGGTCAAGCCCCTTGACGGGACGGTCAAATCGGCTTGTACGGCGCGGCTTTGGGACCCTTGACCGGCCCAGTTCGGCTGCAATACCGTGACGTCGTTCAGAGATATGGACGTTGATCATAAACATATACGAGAACGCGTCTGCGCACGTCAGGGAGAGCCCGTGACCGCACACCCTCGCCCGGCCGCCGCCGGGAGGTCCCCCCACCTCACCGACCGCCTCGACGGACTGCTGTTCTTCCCCGTGACCGCCTTCGCGCCCGACGGCGCGCTGGACCTGGACGCCTTCCGCGCGCACGTCCGCGCCGGCGTCGAGGCCGGCGCGGGTGCGGTCTTCGCCTGCTGCGGCACCGGCGAGTTCCACGCCCTCGCCCCCGAGGAGTACGCCGCCTGCGTCGCCGCGGCCGTCGCGGAGGCCGCCGGCCGGGTCCCGGTCCTGGCCGGCACCGGCTACGGCACCGCGCTCGCCACCCACTTCGCCCGCCTCGCGCAGACCGCCGGCGCCGACGGCCTGCTGGCCATGCCGCCGTACCTCGTCCGCGCCGACCAGGCCGGCCTGCTGCGCCACTACGCCGCCCTCGCCGCCGCCACCGCGCTGCCGGTCATCGTCTACCAGCGCGACAACGCCGTCTTCGCCCCCGACACCGTCGCCGCCCTGGCCCGCACCCCCGGGATCATCGGCCTCAAGGACGGCCTGGGCGACCTGGACCTGCTCCAGCGCATCATCAGCGCGGTCCGCACCGACGCCGCCGGCCGGCCGTTCGGCTACTTCAACGGCCTGCCCACCGCCGAACTCACCGGTCCCGCCTACCGGGGCCTGGGCGTCCGCCTCTACTCCTCCGCCGTCTTCGCCTTCGCCCCCGAGATCGCGCTCGCCTTCCACCGGGCCCTGGGCGACGGCGACGACGCCACCACCACCCGACTGCTGGACGGCTTCTACCGGCCGTTGGTGGAACTGCGCAACGAGGGCCGCGGCTACGCCGTCTCGCTGGTCAAGGCGGGCGTGGGGCTGCGCGGCGGGCCGCCCGTCGGCGGGGTGCGACCACCGCTCAGCGACCCGCGGCCCGCCCACGTCGAGCGCCTGGCCCGCCTCCTGGACCACGGCCTCGAACTGGCCGCGGACGCCCCCGGGAGCGGCGCCTGATGCGGGTCGGCGCCTTCGCCTACCCCTGGGACGTGGTCGGCGATCCGCAGGCCCCGGACCGGTTCGCCGCACTCGGCGTCCACCAGGTCACGCTGGCCGCCGCCTACCACTCCACCCGCGCCCTCACCCCGCGCCACCCCCGCCACCGCATCGTCACCGCCCGGCACTCCGCGATCCTTTACCCGCCCGACCCGGGGCGCTGGGCGGGCCGCGCCCTGCGCCCGTACCCCCAGGACTGGGTCGCCGACCCGGACCCCTTCGGCACCGCCGCGCGGGCGCTGACCGCCGCCGGCCTGGAGGTGCACAGCTGGGTGGTGCTGGCCCACAACTCCCGCCTCGGCGCCGACCACCCGGCCTCGGTCGTCCGCAACGCCTACGGCGACCGCTACCCGTGGGCGCCCTGCATCGCCCGCCCCGAGGTGCGCGACTACCTCGTCCGCCTCGCCGCGGAGGCCGCGGTCCGCCCCGGCGCCCGGGGCGTGGAGCTGGAGTCCTGCGGCTGGTACGGGCTGGCCCACCTGCACGGCCACGACAAGCTCGCCGGGGTCGGGCTGGGCGGCGCCGCGGAGTACCTGATGTCCGTGTGCTGCTGCCCGGTGTGCCGCGCCGGGTACGCCGCCCTCGGCCTGCCCGACGGCGAGGTGGCGGCCGCGGTGCGGCGGGCCCTGGAGCCGGTCTGGGCCGGGGCCGCGCCACCGGACGGCGGCGGCCGAGCCGGGGAGTGGGCCGCCGTCGAGGAACTGCTCGGCGCCGGGCCGGCCGGCGTGGTGCGCGCCTGGCGGGAGCGGGTGGCGGGCGAGCTCCAGCGCGCGGTGGTGCACGCCGTGCGGGACGCCGCGGCGCGGGCCCCGGTGGACGGCTTCCGGGTGCTGCTGCACGCCGACCCCGCGCCGCACCGGTGCGGCCCCAACGCCGGCGTGGACCCGGCGGGGGTCCTGGCGCACGCGGACGGGGTGGTGGTGCCCTGCACCGGGGGCGAGGGGGCCCGGGCCGCGGCGCTGGGGCCGTTCGCCGGCCGCCCGGCGGGCACGACGCTGGCCGCCAACCTCACCGTCGTCAGCGGGCTGGGCGGCAGCCCCGCCACGCTGGCCGCCGACGCCGCGCACGCCGCCGCCCTCGGCGCGGACGAACTGCGGCTCTACCACGCCGGGTTGGCCGGCGCGGCGGACCTTCAGGCGGTGCGGGGCGCGCTGCGGGCGCTGAACCGGTCGGCGGGCGGCCGGGCCCAGGGCAGCGGGGCGGCCGCCGTCCCACCGAACTGACTTCCCGTCAGGTGCGCGAAGACCACGACGTTGCCCAGGTACTCCTGCCGGGTCCGGCTGAAGCCGCCGCCGCAGGTGATCAGGCGGAGTTCGGGGCGGGCGGCCTCGCCGTAGACCTTCTCGTCCGGGAAGTGCCGGCCGTCGTACACCTCCACCGCGTCGACCGTGAACACCGCGGTCCGTCCGTCCGCCCGCAGGATCCGCACGGTGTGCCCCCTCTTCAGGGCCCCCAGGCGGTAGAAGACGGCGGGGCCGGCGCGGGTGTCCACGTGCCCGGCGATCAGGGCGGTGCCGGTGACGCCGGGCGGGGTGCCCTCGGCGTACCAGCCGGCCAGGTTCCGGTCGTTCTCCGGCGGCGCGGCCAGGCTGCCGTCCCGGGCCAACCCCAGCCGGGCCAACGGCGCGTCGATGCGCAGCGACGGCACCGCCACCCGCAGTGGCTCCGCGGCCGGCAGGGGCTCCGCGGCCGCCCGCCCCGCGCCCGCCCCGGCGCTCGGGAAGCCCTGCGCGGCGGACGGTTGGGGCGGCGCGGTGTCCCGGGTGCCGCCGGCGATCAGCCACCCGCCGACGGCGCCCGCGGCGAGCGTGCCGACGGCCGCCAGCGCACCGGCCAGCCGCGCCCCGCCGGCCCGCGCCCGCCGTTCCCCCCGCCCGGCGCGCCCGCCGTCACCGGGCGGGGGCGGTGGGGAACCGGGGCGTGGGGGGCCGTCGGGCGGCATACCGGCCGGGAACGGTGGCTCGGGTCAGTACCGGCCGCCGTGCCGACGGCGACGGACCAGCCACACTCCGGTCGCCGCGGCCACCAGCACCACACCGGCGCCCGCGGCGACCTCCTTGGTGTTGATGCCGTCCTCGCTGGTGGAGCCCTCACCGGTCTTCATCTTGCCCTTGGGCGGCATGGAGGGACCGGTGCTGCCCGGCGCGGGCATCGCCGAGTGCTCCTTTGCGGGCATGCTCGGACCGGCGCTGCCGTGGCCCATGCCGGGGCTCATGCTCATGCTGGGGCTGCCGCTCGCGCCGGGGCTCGTGCTCGGGTCGGCCGACGCGTCCTGGGCGGCGATCCGGACCGTGCCGGTGAGTTCCTTGCCGTCGGCACACTTGCCGCCGATCCCGTAATTGCCGGGCTTGGTACCGGACTTGACCATCACCTTCCCCGCCAGGGAGCCCTTGGTGGAGCCCGGGGCGAAGGTGACCGTGCCGCCGCCGAGGGCGGCGGCGTCCACGCTCGCCGAGCGGCTGCTCCCGCACCCCATGGTGGAGAGGGAGACCGTGGAACCGGCCTTGGCCATGCCCGGTGAGACCTCGATGGTGCCGAAGTCGCCGGCGTGCGCCGCGGTGGCGGCCAGACCCAGGGCGGCGACGGACAGCGCGGCGCCGGTGAGCAGTCGGGTGGAACGCATGGGAACAACCTCCGCGAAGCGCGGCCGCGACACAGGTGTGCCACTGAGGAAGTCGGTGGAGTTCCGCGCCTTCTCCCACGAGATAAGCCCGCGGCGGCCCGGCGGTCCTGCTGGCTTACGGAGAACGGGTGAGCGGGCCCGGCAGGCTGCTCCGTCCGGGGGCGTCGGGCCGGTGCCGCACCCGGCCGCCGGGGTCAGAGCCGGCGGGTGGCCAGCGTCAGCCGGTCCCGGGCGTCGAACAGCGCGTCCTTGATCGTCTGCTCGTGGGCGGGGGTCAGCCGGGCCACCGGCACCGAGCAGCTGATCGCGTCCCGGGCCGGGGTGCGGTAGGGGATCGCCACGCCGAAGCAGCGCAGGCCGACGGTGTTCTCCTCGCGGTCGACCGCGAAGCCCTGCGCGCGGACCGCGTGCAGCTCCTCGATCAGCTGCTCCCGGTCGGTGGTGGTGTGCTCGGTCAGCGCGGCCAGGGTCGGCGGCAGCATCGCCCGCACCTGGTCGTCGGTGTGGGTGGCGAGCAGCGCCTTGCCCAGCGAGGTGGAGTGCGCGGGCAGCCGGCGGCCGACCCGGGTGAACGGGCGCAGGTAGTGCTGCGACTGGCGGGTGGCGAGGTAGACGACGTTGACGCCGTCGAGCCGGGCGAGGTGGATGGTCTCGGTGGTGTCGTCGGAGAGCCGGTCCAGCGTCGGCCGGGCGGCGGCCACCACCTCGTCGCCGTCGATGTACGAGGTGCCGACCAGCAGGGCGCGGACGCCGATGCCGTAGCGGGTGCCGGTGGCGTCGGTCTCCACCCAGCCGAGGTCGACCAGGGTGCGCAGCAGCATGTAGAGGCTGGACTTGGGATACCCGACGGCCTCTTGTACGGAGGCGAGGCTGTGCATGCCGGGGCGGCCCGCGAAGTATTCGAGCAACTCCACCGTCCGCACCGCGGACTTGACCTGCGCCCCACCGGCCGCGGCAGCTGACATCGCCCTTGACCCCTCTGTTCGGACAGCCATAGAGTCCCAGGTATTCATCATGTGGGACAGCGTTCAGCATATAGAACGCCATCCCGTGTGCGGCAAGGGTTCGCGCGGCCAGGACATCGCCCGGGAGGAACACACGGTGACAGCAGCGGGAGCAGCGCCGGTGGCAGCACCAGTCTGGAGCGTCGACCCCCGAACCGGGAAGCACCGGGAGCGGGTTGCGGTGGAGGCCACAGCCGACGCGGTGGACGCCGCGGTCCGCGCCGCGCACGCCGCCCGCGACGCCCTCGCCGACCGCGGCCGACGGGCCGCCCTGCTGCGCCGCGCCGCCGCCCTCCTCGAAGCCGACGGCGCCCAGCTCGTCGCCGTCGCGGACGCCGAGACCGCCCTCGGCGCGCCCCGCCTCACCGGCGAACTCGCCCGCACCGCCTACCAGTTGAGGTCCTTCGCGGACCTCGTCGACGAGGGCGGCTTCCTCGACGTCCGGATCGACCACCCCGACCCCGGCCTCACCCCGCCCCGCCCCGACCTGCGTCGCTACAAGATCCCGCTGGGCGTGGTCGCGGTCTACGGCGCCAGCAACTTCCCGCTCGCGTTCTCCGTGCCCGGCGGCGACACCGCCAGCGCCCTCGCGGCCGGCTGCCCGGTCGTCGCCAAGGCCCACCCCGACCACCCGGCCACCGCCGAGCGGTGCGCCGCCCTGCTGCGCCGCGCCGCCACCGAGACCGGCCTGCCCGCGGACGTCGTGGTGCTGGTGCACGGCTTCCAGGCCGGGCTCGACCTGGTCCGCCACCCGCTGGTCGCCGCGGCCGGCTTCACAGGATCCGTCCGCGGCGGCCGCGCTCTGCACGACGCCGCTGCGGCCCGCCCGCACCCCATCCCCTTCCACGGTGAACTGGGCAGCCTCAACCCGGTGGTGGTCACCGGGGCCGCGGCCGCCGAACGCGCCGACGCGATCGGGACCGGGCTGGCCGGCTCGATGACGCTGGGCACCGGACAGTTCTGCGTCAAGCCGGGACTGGTCCTGGTGCCCGAGGGCGCGGCCGGCGACCGCCTGCTGGCCGCCCTCACCGCGGCCGCCGGCGCCAACGAGCCGGGCACCATGCTCGACCACCGGATGCGCGACGCCTTCCACGCCGGAGTGCACGAGCGCAGCCAACTCGCCGATGTACAGGCGCCATTGACGCCGGTCGTCGAGGACGGCGGGCACACCGTCAGCGCCGCCGTGCTCACCGTCCCCGCCCGCCACCTCGCCACCGGCGGCCCGCACGACCTCCTGTTGGAGGAGTGCTTCGGCCCGGTCACCGTCCTCGCCCGGTGCGTCGACGAGGACGAGGCCGCCGCCGTCCTCGCCCGCGTCCCCGGCAGCCTCTCCGCGACCCTGCACCTGTCCACCGCCGAGAGCGCCGGCACCGACCCCGCGGGCCGCGGCGCCCGGCTGCTCGCCGCCCTCACCCCGCTCGCCGGCCGGGTCGTGGTCAACGGCTGGCCCACCGGCGTCGCGGTCGCCCCCGCCCAGCACCACGGCGGCCCCTACCCGGCCAGCACCTCCACCGCCACCTCCGTCGGCGCCACCGCCGTCGAGCGCTGGCTCCGCCCGGTCGCCTACCAGGACACCCCGCCGGCCCTCCTGCCGCCCGCACTGCGCGACGACAACCCGCTGGGACTGCCGCGCCGCGTCGACGACCGGCCCGAGCACCCGATGGCCGACCGGCCCGCCGGCCGCGCGGCAGGGGCGTAGGCCCACGGATGACCCCCACCGCCCCGCAGGTCCGCCCCGCCACCGCCGCCGACCTGGAGCCGATCGCCGCCCTGCACACCGCCGCCCGCGCCGCCTACCTCCGCGCCCGGGTGCCGGACGCGCCCTTCGACGCCCCCGCCGAACACGCCCGCTGCCGGGACACCTGGGACCGGGTGCTGCACCGCGCGGACGCCCCGACCCTGTGCGCCGTCCGGCACGGCGCCGTCGTCGGGGCCGCCTCCTACCTCCCGCCCGCCGCCGACCCGGCCCGGCCCGCCGTCACGCTCCACCAACTGCACGTCGACCCGGCCCACTGGGGCACCGGCGTCGGCCGCGCCCTGCACGCCGCCTGCCTGCACGCCTGGCGTGCCGCCGGCCACCCCCGGGCCGTCCTCGACGTGCTCTGGCACAACCACCGCGCCCGCACCTTCTACGCCCGCCTGGGCTGGCGCCCCGACCCGGACCGCCGACCCGCGCCCGACGCCACCCACCTCGCGCTCACCCTGGCGCTGACCCCGGCACCGCCGGCTCCTGCCGCGCCATGAGCTGGAGCCGCTCGGCGGTGCGGCCGTCCAGCGTCGGCACCACCGTGCGGCACTCCCGCAGCACCGCGAACCCGGCCGCCCGCAGCAGCCCCCGCAGCCACGTGGGCGGATGGTGCCGGAACACCCCGCCGTCCGGCGTCTCGAACACCCCGTACGTCCCGAACCGCGCCGCGAACCGCTCGTAGCGCGCGCGGTTGAACGGGTCGTCCTGCAACGGCACGTCGCTCACGTACAGCACCCCGCCCGGCCGCACCAGCCGCGCCAGCTCCCCGACGATCGCGCGCTGATCGGCGTCGTCGGGGACGCAGGTGAGCACCGCGAACAGCAGCGCCGCGTCGAAGCTGCGGTCCGCGAACGGCAGCGGGAACCCCGACCACCGCAGCAGCGCCAGCCCCGGATGCGCGTGCCGCCCGCGGGCGATCAGTGCCGCCGACCGGTCCACCCCGCGCACTGCCCGGTACCCCAGCCCCACCAGCTCCGCGGTGAGCCGCCCGTACCCGCAGCCGTAGTCCAGCACCCGCGCGGTGCGTGGCACGAACTCCGCCAGCAGCGCGGGATCGATCGGGTGGGTGAAGGTCTTGGCGGCCCCGGTCGTCTCCCAGAACCCGTCGGTGCCGTGCGGTGCTGGCGTGCCCATACCGGGACGGTACCGCCGAGGCCGCCGCGAACTCCCGCATGCCGCTCGCCTCCGGAATAACCGGGCCCGCCGCCGCGTTGCACCGCTTCCGTACCCCTGACCGGTCGCCGACCGGTCCCCCCGAGGAAAGTCACCCCCATGCGCGTCGAAATCTGGTCGGACATCGCCTGCCCCTGGTGCTACATCGGCAAGGCCCGGTTCGAGGCCGGCCTGGCGGCCTTCGCCCACCGGGCGGACGTCGAGGTCGTCCACCGTTCCTTCGAGCTGGACCGGGACGCCCCGCCCGCCACCGACGTGCCGATCCTCGACATGCTGGCGTCGAAGTACGGCGTCAGTCGGGCCCAGGCCGAGGAGATGGAGGCCCGGGTCGCCGAGGCCGCCGCGGGGGAGGGGCTCGGCTACCGCTCGGACCGCATCCACGGCAACACCTTCGACCTGCACCGACTGCTCCACCTGGCCAAGGCCCACGGCGTGCAGGACGCCCTGCTCACCGCCCTGTACCGCGCCAACTTCGCCGAGGCCCGACCGCTCGGCGACCCGGCGGTGCTGACCCGGATCGCGGTCGAGGCCGGCGTGCCCGCCGACGAGGCCGCCCGGGTCCTCGCCGACCCCGACGCCTTCGCCGCCGAGGTCCGCGCCGACGAGCACGCCGCCGCCGAGCTGGGCGCCACCGGCGTCCCCTTCTTCGTCATCGACCGCCGCTACGGCATATCGGGCGCCCAGCCGGTGGACGTCTTCCACCAGGCGCTGCAGCGGGCGCACGCCGACTCCGCCGTCCAGGTGCTGGCCACCGACGACGCGGACGTCTGCGGGGACGGGGGCTGCGCCGTCCCGGGGGCGTGAGCCGGCCGGAACCGCTCCGGCGGGTCCGGCGCCCCCGTGGACGCCGGACCCGTTACCGACCAGAGTGGGGGCCATGCAGCGACACACGGCACTGGGTGGGGACGAGTTCGCGTCCGAGACGGTCTACCTGAACTCGGCGTCGAGCGGGTTGCTGCCCGCGCGGACCGCCGCCGCGGTGCGGGACGCGCTGGTGGAGTCGGCCTCGCACGGGACGATGGGGCGCGACTACCTCGGGACGGCGGACCGGGCGCGCGGGGCGTTCGCGCGGCTGATGGGGGTGCCGGCACAGCGGGTGGCGGTGGGCAGTTCGGTCGCGGTCCGCTCGGCGTTCGTGGCCGCGTCGCTGCCGGCGGGCAGCGAGGTGCTGGTCGCCGAGGGGGACTTCAGCTCGTTGGTGAACCCGCTGATGGCGCACGGCGGCTGCGTGGTGCGGGCGGTGCCGCGCGACGCGCTCGCCGAGGCGGTGCGCCCCGGGACCGCGCTGGTCGCGGTCAGTGCGGTGCACCCCCAGGACGGTCGGATCGCCGACCTGGCCGCGGTCCGCGACGCCGCCCGGGCGCACGGGGCGTTGACCTACGTCGACGTCACGCAGGCGGCGGGCTGGCTGCCGGTGCCGGTCGCCGACTTCGACTACGTGGTGTGCGGCGCCTACAAGTGGCTGCTGTGCCCGAAGGGGACGACGTTCACGGTCTTCGGCGGTGAGCGCGGCGAGTTGGGCGGCCCCGGATGGCCGGTGCCGGCGCACGCGGGATGGGTCGCGGGCGAGGACCCGGGGGAGTCGAACTACGGCCCGATCGACCGGCCGGCGCCGACCGCCCGCCGCTACGACGAACCGCACGCCCACTACGCCTACGTGGGCGCCGAGCACTCCCTCGGACTGCTCGCGGAGATCGGGCCGGCGACCGTCCACGCGCACGACGTGGCGCTCGCCGAGCAGTACCGGGCGGGGCTGGTGGCGGCCGGCTTCACCCCGCGGGCCGCGCCCGGCTCCGCGATCGTCTCCACCCCCGGGCTGGCGGACGCCGAACCGCGGCTGGCCGCGGCCGGGGTGCGGGTCGCGGTCCGCGGCGGGCTGCTCCGGGCGGCGTTCCACCTCTACAACTCCAGCGCGGACGTGGACCGGGCGCTCGAACTGCTGGTTCCGTAACGCCTCGATCGCCGCCCGTTGCCGCGGTGTTTTTGCAGGCCAGGGGGGCGCGGCCGGGGATGCGGGGGCTGATCTAATGGCCAAGGCGGCAGCTCGAACAGGTGAGTTGGCGCCCCGTGTCCCCCCAGTTGAGAGGCCGCCAGTGACCACCGCGTTCGACCCCATAGAACTCGCCGGCATCCCGCTCGCCAACCGCATCGTGATGGCGCCGATGACCCGCAACCGCGCCACCGAGGCGGGCGTGCCCACCTCCTCGATGGTCACGTACTACACCCAGCGGGCGTCGGCCGGCCTGATCGTCACCGAGGCCACCCAGACCGAGGTGGTCGGCCGCGGCTACCCGCTGACGCCGGGCCTGCACACCGCCGAGCAGGTCGCCGGCTGGCGCCGGGTCACCGACTCCGTCCACGCGGCCGGCGGCCGGATCTTCGCCCAGCTGTGGCACGGCGGCCGGGTCGGCCACCCGGTGCTGCTGCCCGACGGGCTGGAGCCGGTCGGCCCGTCCGCGGTGCGGGCGGCCGGCCAGGGCTTCACCCAGAACGGCCCGACGGACTTCGTCACCCCGCGCGAGCTGACCGACGAGGAGATCCGCGCGACCGTCGACGGGTTCGCCGCCGCGGCCCGCAACGCCATCGAGGCCGGCTTCGACGGGGTGGAGATCCACGGCGCCAACGGCTACCTCGTCCACCAGTTCCTGGCCCCCAACGCCAACCTGCGCACCGACGCGTGGGGCGGCTCCGACGCGGCCCGCGCCCGGTTCGCCATCGAGGTGGTCACGGCGGTCGCGGCGGCGGTCGGCGCGCACCGCACCGGCCTGCGGCTCTCGCCCGGCAACCCGTTCAACGACATCGCCGAGCCCGAGCCGGAGGCCACCTACGCCGCGCTGCTGGACGCCGTCTCCCCGCTCGGCCTGGCCTACCTGCACACCTGCGACGTCCACGACCTGGAGCTGCTGGCCCGGCTGCGGAAGCGGTTCGACGGCCCGTTCCTGCTCAACCCGGCCACCGTCGGGCGCCCCACCGGCCCCGAGGAGCTGGCGCTCGTCGAGCGGGGCGACGCCGATCTGCTGGCGTACGGCGCGCTGTTCATCGCCAACCCCGACCTGCCCCGCCGCCTGGCGGCCGGCGGTCCGTTCAACGTCCCGGAGCGGGCCAGCTTCTACGGCGGCGACGACCGCGGCTACCTCGACTACCCCGCCCTGGCAGACAACTGACGGTCCATCAGGTGGGTGGTCGCGTCGACCGGCGGAACGCGGACGGCCGCCGCACAGTGCCACGAGGGGACTCCGTGCGGCGGCCGCCCGCCGTCCGAGCCGCCCACCGCCTTCGGCGGGCGGGCCGACGGCTCCCTACTTGACCGGCGTGAACGGGGCCCGCGCCCCGATGTACTCCGGCCGCCTGACCGGTGCCGCGAACGGCTCCACCGCGGCGTTCTCCATGCTGTTGAAGACGATGAAGACGTTGCTGCGCGGGAACGGCGTGATGTTGTCGCCGGAGCCGTGCATGGCGTTGCAGTCGAACCACGTCGCCGAGCCGGCCCGGCCGGTGAACAGCCGGATGCCGTACCGGTCCGCCATCGTCGTCAGCGCTCGGTCCGACGGCGTGCCCGCATCCTGCATCTGCAGCGACTTCTTGTAGTTGTCCTTCGGGGTGGCGCCCTCGCACCCGACGAAGTGCCGGTGCGACCCCGGCATGATCATCAAGCCGCCGTTGGTGTCGTAGTTCTCCGTCAGGGCGATGGAGACCGACACCGTGCGCATGTTGGGCAGGCCGTCCTCGGCGTGCCAGGTCTCGAAGTCCGAGTGCCAGTAGAAGCCGGAGGCACCGAACCCGGGCTTGACGTTGATCCGTGACTGGTGGACGTAGACGTCCGAGCCGAGGATCTGGCGGGCCCGGCCCACCACGCGCGGATCGGAGACCAGCCGTGCGAACACGTCGCTGATCCGGTGCACTTCGAAGACCGAGCGGACGTCCTGCGACTGCGGCTCGACGATCGAGCGCGGGTCCGCGCGCGTCGCCGGGTCGTTCACCAGCCGGTCCAACTCGGCGCGGTACACCGCGACCTCGTCCGCGGAGAGCAGCTCCGGCATGGCGAAGAAGCCGTCGCGGTCGAAGTCGCTCAGCTCGGACGCGGCGAGCGGGCCCGCCGCGCCGGGCTGCGACCACACCACCGGGTCCTGCCGCGGGGTGATGACCTCTGAGGTCCCACGGGTCGGGTACAGGTCGGCGGTGCGCTCGGGTGCGGTGGTCATGGTGGTGCCTTCCTCTCCTCTCGTACGGAATCTCACTGCGTCACGGTGACGCCGGACGGTGGACGGTCCGGTGTCCGCGCTCAGCTCGCCTCGGGCTCGGGCTCGGTGAGCAGCGGGTAGACGCCGTTCTCGTCGTGGTCCTCACGACCGGTGACCGGCGGGTTGAAGACGCACAGGCAGCGGAAGTCCTCCTTGATCCGCATGGTGTGCTTCTCGTGCCCGTTGAGCAGGTACATCACGCCGGGCGTGATGAGGTGCTTCTCGCCGGTCTCGTCATTGGTCAGCTCGGCCACGCCCTCGACGCAGACCACGGCCTCGATGTGGTTGGCGTACCACATCGACGTCTCGGTGCCGGCGTAGAGGATGGTCTCGTGGAGCGAGAAGCCGACCCGCTCCTTGGCGAGCACGATGCGCTTGCTCTCCCACGTGCCGGTTTTGGCCTTGACGTGGCGGTCGGTGCCTTCGATGTCCTTGAACGAGCGGACGATCATGGTGCGTTGGATGCCTTTCTGTGGAACGGTGAGGGGCGTCGGACGACGGGTGCGGTCAGGCGCAGTCGCGCACCGCGCGGGCGAGGACCCGCAGTCCCTCGTCCAGCTCCTCGGGGGTGGTCGTCAGTGCGGGCAGCAGTTTGACGACCTCGCTCTGCGGGCCGGAGGTCTCGATGAGGAGCCCCAGCTCGAAGGCGCGCTTGGCGATCTTGTTGGCGAGGTCCTTGTCGGTGCACTCCAGGCCCCAGACCAGACCGCGCCCGCGGTACTCGGCGAAGGCGCCCGGGTGCTCGGCGACGATGGCCTTCAGGTGCCCCTCGACGAGCTCGCCGCGGCTCAGCGTCTGCTTCTCCATCTGGCCGTCGGCCCAATAGGTGTCCAGGGCGGCGGCCGCGGTGACGAAGGCGGGGTTGTTGCCGCGGAAGGTGCCGTTGTGCTCGCCGGGCTCCCAGATGTCCAGCTCCGGCTTGAACAGGGTCAGGGCGAGCGGGAGCCCGTAGCCGCTGATGGACTTGGAGACGGTGACGATGTCCGGCACGATGCCCGCCTCCTCGAAGGAGAAGAACGCGCCGGTGCGGCCGCAGCCCATCTGGATGTCGTCGACGATCAGCAGCATGTCCTGGCGCTCGCAGAGGGCGGCCAGGGCGCGCAGCCAGTCGGCGCGGGCGACGTTGATGCCGCCCTCGCCCTGCACGGTCTCCACGATCACCGCGGCGGGCTTGTTCAGGCCCGAGCCCTGGTCCTCCAGCAGTCGCTCGAACCACAGGAAGTCCGGCGTCTGGCCGTCCAGGTAGTTGTCGAACGGCATCGGGGTGCCGTGCACCAGCGGGATGCCGGCGCCGGCCCGCTTCATGGAGTTGCCGGTGACCGCGAGCGCACCCAGCGACATGCCGTGGAAGGCGTTGGTGAAGGAGACGATCGACTCCCGCCCCTTGACCTTGCGGGCCAGTTTGAGCGCGGCCTCGACCGAGTTGGCGCCCGTCGGGCCCGGGAACATGACCTTGTAGGGCAGGTCGCGCGGCCGCAGGATGATGTTCTGGAACGACTCCAGGAAGGCCCGCTTGGCCGTGGTGGACATGTCCAGCCCGTGGGTGATGCCGTCCCGCTCGATGTAGTCGATCAGGGCGCGTTTGAGGACCGGGTTGTTGTGCCCGTAGTTGAGCGAGCCGGCGCCGGAGAAGAAGTCCAGGTAGGTGTGGCCGTCCTCGTCGGTCAGGCGGCTGCCCTGCGCGCGGTCGAAGACGGTGGGCCAGCCACGGCAGTAGCTGCGCACCTCCGACTCGACGGTTTCGAAGACGCTCAGATCGGGCTGGGTGATGGTCACAGCATGCTCCTGGGAGATGAGTGCGGGAGGGCGAAGTCTGGGGGCGGCGCCGTGCGCGCTGCCCGGATCAGCGCTGGCTGCCGGGCGGCGCCTCGAACGGGCCTATGAGGTGCAGGACTTCCGGCTCGTGGCCCTGTTCGGGGAAGAGCGCGGCGTCGAACAGCACCTCGCGCTTGACCGGCACTGAGTGCCGTGCGGCGAAGGAGGCGAACAGTCGGTTGGAGGCGTCGTTGCCGGGCGTGATGGTGGTCTCCACGCTGCGGACGCCCAGTTCGTCGATGGCGCGGGCGGTCAACCCGTCCAGGAGTGCGGCGGCCAGGCCCCGTCCGCGGTGCGCCGCGTCGACGGCGATCTGCCAGACGACGAGGGTGTCCGGGCGGTCGGGACGCAGGTAGCCGGTGACGAACCCGGCTGGTTCGCCGGTCGCATCGCGGGCGACGGCGGAGGTGGCGGCGAAGTCGCGGCACCACAGGAGGTAGCTGTAGGAGGAGTTGAGGTCCAGCGCCTTCGAGTCGCGGGCGATGCGCCAGATCGCTGCCCCGTCCTCCACCCGGGGGGTGTCGAGCTTGAAGCCCTCCGGAAATTCCTTGATATCGCTTCGGGCACCGGCATGGTCTGCTTGTGCGGCGGTCATGCAATTGAATTTACCCAGGCGAAAAGCAAATTGCATCGCGGGTCTGGGTTACGCCACAGGCGGTTTTGTGTTATCACGCGGGGGCGTACGGGCGCGCGAATCGGCGGCAAGTTGTCACGTTTCGTCATGGAAGTTCGGGACGAAACGGACACGCTGTGTAGTCGGTCACAGCTCGATAACGCTCCCGCGAAGTGCCTGAATAATGAGACTCGACGCTAGCGAAATCTTGGCGTTTGAGGTTCGGGAAAGCGGGCATACGAATACGGGAAGCTGGCTTCTTGGAAATTGGGAATTCGCCGCCGGAAGGTGTCGCGGACGATTCGCCAAAACGGACACGAGAAGTCACCGGGGCGCCACCCCGAAGAGACCGTCAAGAGATGCGGGAAGCCTCGCCGGGTGTTATGCGAACGGGCGGGGTGCGCATACCGTGCATACCGGTGCGTGATTTTTGCGAAAGCGCCCGCCGGGCGCGCGGGGCGGGCGCCCGGCGCACCGTGGTCGCCCGCCGCGGCCCCCGCATACAGTGCCTGCATGACGTCCATGAGTGAAGGTGCGGCGCTGCACCTCAAGGGGAGGGTGCTCGTCGGACCGGACGAGGTCCGCGACGAGCTGTGGGTCATCGACGGCCGGGTGACGTTCGAGCGACCTTCGGTGGCACGGGATGTCACGACCGTGTCGGGGTGGGTGCTCCCCGGGCTGGTCGACGCCCACTGTCACGTCGGGCTCGACGCGCACGGACCGGTGGACGCGGCCACCAGCGAGAAGCAGGCGCTCACCGACCGTGACGCCGGCACCCTCCTGATCCGCGACGCCGGCTCGCCCTCGGACACCCGCTGGATCGACGACCGCCCCGACCTGCCGCGGATCATCCGCGCCGGCCGGCACATCGCCCGCACCCGGCGCTACATCCGCAACTACGCGCACGAGATCGAGCCGGCGGACCTGGTCGCGTACGTGGCCCAGGAGGCCCGGCGCGGCGACGGCTGGGTCAAGCTCGTCGGCGACTGGATCGACCGCTCGGTGGGCGATCTGGCCGCCTGCTGGCCGCCCGGCGAGGTGGCCGCGGCCATCGCCGAGGCGCACCGGCTCGGCGCCCGGGTCACCGCGCACTGCTTCGCGGAGGAGTCCCTCGCCCCGCTGGTCGAGGCCGGGATCGACTGCATCGAGCACGCCACCGGCCTGACCGAGGACACCATCCCGCTCTTCGCCGAGCGGCAGGTCGCCATCGTCCCCACCCTGGTCAACATCGCGACCTTCCCGCAGCTCGCCGACGGCGGCGAGGCGAAGTTCCCGCGCTGGTCCGCGCACCTGCGCCGGCTGTACGACCGGCGCTACGACACGGTGCGGGCCGCCTACGACGCCGGGGTGCCGATCTTCGCCGGCACCGACGCCGGCGGCTCGCTGCCGCACGGCCTGGTCGCCGACGAGGTGGCCGAGCTGATGAAGGCCGGGCTGCCGGTCGAGGCCGCCCTCTCCGCGACGACCTGGGGCGCCCGCACCTGGCTGGGCCGCCCCGGCCTGACCGAGGGCGCCCCGGCCGACCTGGTCGTCTTCGAGGCCGACCCGCGGGCCGACGTCCGGGTGCTGGCGGCGCCCCGCCTGGTGGTGCTGCGCGGCCGGATCGTCGGCTGAGCCGCCGCGGGCCGCGCCGGACGGCTCACGCGCCGGGCGCCCCGGGCCCCGCGGGGCCGCCCCGCTCCGCCGCGTCGGCCCGCAGCAGCGCGTCCACCAGGCCGGGGAAGCGCGCTTCGAGGTCGGCGCGGCGCAGCGAGAGGTACCGCTCGCGGCCGGCGCGGCGGGTGTGCGTCCAGCCCGCCGTCCGCAGGATCCGGAAGTGGTAGCTGCCGGTGGCCCGGGTCACCGGCAGGGCGATGTCCCCGCAGCCCGCCTCGCCCTCGGTGGCGAGCAGGCGCACGATCCGTCGCCGCAGCGGGTCGCTGAACGCCTGGAGCAGGTCGCCGAGCCGGATCGACGCGGTCTCGGGCTGGTCGGGGTCGGCCGGCGCGGAGGTGGCGCTGGGGTCCGCGCCCAGGGCGCCGCCCGGGTCCGTTCGAGGCATTGTTCGAGAACTCTCTAAGCGAGTGATACGGTCGGTGATCGTCAATGTGTTGACGATCCTCTAATTATTCACCGACGGCGAGGGCGTCCGACGCCACCCGAGGACGTACCCGCGCGCCCGTCGGTACCGACGCTCCCGCGAGGCTCCGCGATGACCACTGCCGACCCGGCACCCCCCTCCGCCCCCACGCACGCGCCCACCGGGGACCCGTCCGCCGCGGGCCCGCTGCGCACGCTGTTCTGCATCGGCGTGACCCAGGACTTCTTCGCCGCCGACGACGCCCGGCGTGCCGCCGTGGCCGCCGCGATCCCGCCCGCCTTCGACCGGCTCGGCGAGCGCTTCGGCGTCACCGTGCTCGGCACCCTGGACGACGACCAGTTGATGGTCGGCGCCACCACCGCCTGGCCGTGGACCTCCTACGTCCTCGCCGACGTCCCCGACCTGGACACCGTCGCCGCGGTGTGCGGCCTCGTCCGCGACACCCCGGTCGGCGACGGGCGGCTCTGGCGCTACCTGCGCATCGAGGCCCGCGTCGGCCGCCCGCTCTTCTTCGCCACGTCCTGAGGGGACCACCGTGCTCGACACCGGACTCGACGGCCGGACCGTCCTGATCACCGGCAGCGCCCAGGGGCTCGGCGCCGCCCTGGTCCGCGCCTGCCACGCCGAGGGCGCCCACGTGGCCGCACTGGACGTCGACGAGGCGGCCAACCGCGCCCTCGTCGAGCGGCTCGACCCCGCGGGGGAACGGATCCGGCCGGTCCGGGCCGACCTGCGCGACCCGGCCGCGCTCGCCGCCGCCTACGACGACGTCCGGGCCTGGCGCCCGGTCGACGTGCTGATCAACAACGCCGCCCGGCCGCTCGCCCGGACGCTGTGGGAGATCACCCCCGAGGAGTGGGACGACGTCTTCGCGGTCAACCTCCGCGCGGTCTTCCTGCTGACCCGCGCGGTCGGCGCCGACATGCGCGAGCGCGGCTTCGGGCGGATCGTCAACATGGCCTCCGTCGCCGGCCAGACGCCCCGGCCCACCGGCGCCGCGTACGGCACCAGCAAGGCCGGGCTGATCGCCCTCACCCGGGTCTTCGCGGCCGAACTCGCCCCGTACGGCGTCACGGTGAACGCGGTCGCCCCGGCCATGATCGACACCCCGATGGTCCGCTCGATCGACCCGGAGGCGCTCGCCGAACTCACCGCCCAGGTGCCGATGGGACGGATCGCCACCCCCGAGGAGGTCGCCCGGGTCGCCGTCTTCCTCGCCTCCCGGGAGACGTTCGTCACCGGTGCCACGTACGACGTCAACGGCGGCGTCCTGATGCGCTGATCGCGCTGACTGCCACGGGCTGCCGCTGGCTGCGCGCTCCACTGTCGGCCGTACCGGACCGTTCTGGACCGGTACGGCTGTGGCGTGGGGTGTCCGCCGAGACGGACGAGCCGGAAGCAATCGAATAAAGGCACGGAAACCACCCTTTGGGGTGAACTGACCTCGCGTGGCTGCCCGTTCACCCTCAGTGCGTACACGATGTGCGGGTCGAGGCCGTCGGCCCGCGTGATGTCCCCCATTGGCGCGGTCGGCGGCTCCATCTCTCCTGTGGGGGTTCCACACACGTGTCCACCAGTTCCGCCGGCGCCACCGGCACCAGAGGCCGGCTCGGCGCCGCCCTCGTCGCCGCCGTCCTGACCGCCGGCCCCGCCGTCGTCCTCGCCGCCGCACCCGCCGCGCACGCCAACGGCAACGACGGCCGCGACCACGGCACTTCGGGGGCGGTGGTGCTGCGCACCGCCCTCGACGTCGGCCTGCTCGACAAGACCCTGAACGTCCCGGTCCGGGCCGTCCTCAACGAGGTCCACGCCCCGGCCTCGGCCGACAAGACCGCGCTCACCGTCCGCCTGGACGGCATCGACGGCGGCCGGCCGGTCAGCCTGCTGCGCGCCGACGTCGCCACCGCCCGCGCCACCGCCGACGGGCGGACCGCCGAGGGCTACGCCCACCTCGTGGGCGCCACGGTCCAGTTGCCCGGCCTGTCGTCGGTGCCGCTGGCCCGGGTCCAGCAGGTCACCGCCCGCGCGCTCTGCCAGGCCGGGCAGCGGCCGCGGGCCGAGGCCCAGGTGCTGGGCGACGTCGTGGTGCTGGGCAAGCGGGTCGGGCTCCGCGCCGGCGGGACCACCGAGGTCAAGGTCCCGGGGGTCGGCGACGTCCGGCTCGACCTGTCGCAGAAGGGCACCACTTCGGCGAGCGCCGCCGCCACCGCCCTCCGCCTACGGGTCTCCGTCAACCCGCTGAAGCTCAACGTGGCGGAGGTGCACGGCGAGGTCACCCTGGCCCAGGCCACCTGCACCACCCCGCACGGCACCCCGCCGCCCGGCACCGGCACCCCTCCCGGCACCGGCACCCACCCCGGCACCGGCACGCAGGTGAACTCCGGCAGCGGCGGCGTCCGCCCGGCCACCGAGCAGCACCTCGCGGAGACCGGCGGCAGCTCCGCCACGCCATACCTCGTCGGCGGCGCGGCCCTGTTGGTCGCCGGCGGCGCCGGGGCCCTGGTCTACGCCCGCCGCCGCACCGCCGCGTCGCACGGACGCGGCTGACGGAGCCTCCCCTTGCCCAACGGCAGGGGAGCGCACCCGCCACCCGGCGCCGTGGGGACGTCGCAGGCGGGTGCGGACGGTGCGTCGCGCGGGCCCGCGCGACGCACCCGCCCCCCGCCGGGCCGGTGCACCGGCCCGGCGGGGGAACGTCGCGGTACGGGCGGCGCCGAGCCCTCCGCTACCGGGGCGCGGCGCCGAGCACGTCCGCCAAAGCGGCCACGAACCGGTCGGTGGTCGCCCGGTCCCGGACGGCCAACCGGAGCCACTCGGGGCCCAGGCCCGGGAAGGTGTCCCCGCGGCGCACCGCGAAGCCGCGGGTGCGCAGCCCGGCCCGGACCGCCGCCGCACCGGGCAGCCGGACCAGCACGAACGGCCCCGCCGCCGGACCGGCCACCGCCACCTCGGGGAACGCGCCCAGCCGGGCCAGCAGATGGGCCCGGTCGGCGGCGATCTCCTCGGCCGCCGCGGCCGCCTCCGCCAGCGCCGTCGGCGCACAGCACGCCTCGGCGGCCACCAACGCCGGCGAGGAGACCGGCCACAGCGGCTGGGCCCGCTCCAGCTCCGCCACCGTCCCCTCGTCCGCCAGCACGTAGCCGATCCGCAGCCCCGCCAGCCCCCAGGTCTTGGTCAGGCTGCGCAGCACCACCAGCCCGGGCAGCGCACCGACCCGCCCGGCCAGCGACTCCCGCTCCCCGGGCACCGCGTCCATGAACGCCTCGTCCACCACCAGCGTCCGGCCCGGCCGGGCCAACGACGCCAGCGCGGCCGCCGGGTGCAGCACCGAGGTCGGATTGGTGGGATTGCCCACCACCACCAGGTCCGCGTCGTCCGGCACCGCCGCCGGATCCAGCCGGAAGCCGTCCCGCTCCGCCAGCAGGACCCGCCCGACCGTGTACCCGGCGTCCCGCAGCGCCGCCTCCGGCTCGGTGAACTGCGGATGCACCACCACCGGCCGTCGCGCCCGGACCGCCCGCGCCAGCAGCACGAACGCCTCCGCGGCGCCGGCCGTCAACAGCACCCGACGCTCCGGGAGGCCGTGCCGGACGGCGACCGCCCGACGGGCCGCCCGGCCGTCCGGATACGCCGCCAGCCCGTCCAGCGACGCGGCGATCTCGGCCTTCAGCCAGGCCGGGGGAGTGCCCGCCCGGACGTTGACCGCCAGGTCCGTCAGAGCGGCGCCGCGCACCTCCGCGTCACCGTGGTGCCGCAGGTCGACCTCTCCCGCACCGGGCCCGGTGCGGGGCGCGGACAGTGCCGGCCCGGTCATGCCGGGCCCCCGGCGGACGCGGCGCTCAAGGCGGTGGTGGGCAGCGCGTCGCCGGCCCGGCCGGTGAACGCCGCCCCGCCCGCCACCGCCGCCCGGTAGCGGGCCAGGACCACCTCGGCCAACTCCGGCGCCGCACCGATCGGGTCGGCGCCCAGCACCTCGGCGCCCGGGTACGCCGCCGCCCAGCCCTCGGTCTGCATCCGCAGCCGCTCCAGCAGGTCACCGGCGAAGAAGAAGTACGGCAGCACCACGATCCGGTGCCCCCGGCGGGTCCCCGGCGCCGCCGCGGCCAGCACCCGGCACCGGTCCAGCCCGGCCGGCACGTCCGGCGCCGCCAGCGTCACGAACGCGGTCTCCACGCCCGCGAAGCCCCGGCCCTCCCACAACAGTCGGGCGGCCCGCACCACTTCGGCATTGGCGTGCGGATCGGCCGCGCCCCGGCCCACCAGCAGCACCGTGGTGCGGTCCCGGTCCTCGGGCCGCCGCGCACCGCCGCCCAGCGCCTCGTCCAGCCGTCGTTCCAGTGCCGCCAGCAGCCGGGGGTGCGGCCCCAGTTCGGGCTCGCAGACCGCGTCGACGCCGGGGTGCGCCGCGACCGCCCGCGCCACCGCCTCCGGCAGCGTCTCCCGCAGGGAGCCGGTGGGCGCCATCAGCAGCGGCACCACGACCAGCCGGGTCGCGCCCCGCGCGACCAACGCGTCGACCGCGCCGGACAGCGGCAGCGGCGACGCCGGGGCGCCGAAGAAGCCCCCGGCGACCGGTACGTCGGGGTGCTGCTCGCCGAGCACCCGCACCAGCGTGCGCAGGGCGTCGGCCGCCCCTTCGTGACGGGTGCCGTGACCGGCGATGAGCAGTGCGGGACGGATGGTCACAACGTCTCCTTGGTGCCGGGAAGTTCCTGTCCGCGGTGGCCGCCGCCGACCTCCGCCGCCCGCCGGTCCGGTGCAGCCGGTACGTGCACCGACGGGTCGGGGGAGGGGACGACGATAGCGGCAGCATCCGGGGACCCCACGGCCGCGCCCGCCGTACCGCGGGTAATGGCCCAAGTGTCCCAAGTGTCCTGGCCGGTGGGGGCCGCCAGGGCACAGGTCGCCGCGCCCGGGCGCCCGGCCGGCGCCGACACCCGCTTGCCGAGCACCAGACGGGCGCCCGGCCCCGCGGCCAGCAGCGCGGCCGCCTCCGCGACGCTCGGGGTGCCCACCGCGTCCCGGGCCGCCGCCGACGGCGCCGGCACCCGCACCGCCGCCAACTCCGCCGCCGGGAACGCCCGCAGGGGAACCCCCAGCCGCCGCGCGGCACCCCGCACCCCGGGCTCGGCCGCCTTGGCGTCGACGGTGGCCAGCGCCACCAGCGCACCCGGCGCCCGGCCGACCGCCGCCAGCGCGGCACCGACCAGCGCCACCACTTCCTCCACGCGCACACCCCGACGGGCCCCCACGCCGGCGACCACGACCGGGTCCGGCCGCTGCGGCGCGCCGGCCGGGCGTGCGCCGCTCACGGGGCGACGGCTCGCCGCCCGCACGACACCGGGCCGCGGTCGGTGCGGACCGGCGCGGCGCACGCACAGGCGGCGGTGCCGCCGGCGGTCACCGGGCGCCGCCCGCGGCCGGCACCGCGGCGCGCGCCGCCCCCGCCACCAGCCGCTCGGCCAGCGCCGGTTCCGCCGCCCAGTGCACGTGCAGGTACGAGGCGTGCACCCCGCCCGCGACGAAGCCCTCCACCGCTCGCCGGGGGTGCGTGACCCCCCACGCCGGGGACGCCCCCGCGCCTGGTTCCAGCACCGTGCGGTGGAACTCGTGGCCCCGCACCCGCGTCCCGGCCGCGGCCAGCGCGTTGTCGCTCAGCGCCACCGCCTCCCGGTAGCCGAGCGTGAGCCGCTGCGTCATCCGGCCGTCGGCGGGCAACACCCCGCACATCGGCTTCCCGTCGAGCGACCGGGCGAGGTAGAGCAACCCGGCGCACTCCGCGGAGACCGGCGCCCCGGACGCGGCCAGCTGAGCCACCGCCGCCCGCAGCGGCGCGTTCGCCGACAGCTCCGGCGCGTACACCTCCGGGAAGCCGCCGCCGATGACCAGCCCCCGCGTGCCGGCCGGCAGCCGCTCGTCCCGCAGCGGATCGAACGGCACCACCTCGGCGCCGGCCGCGGTCAGCAATTCGGCGTGTTCGGCGTACGAGAAGGTGAACGCCGGCCCGCCGGCCATCGCCACCACCGGACGCCCGGCCCCCGCGGCGGGCGCCGGCACCGCCGTGCCCGGATCCCACGGCCGGTCCGGCAGCTCCGGCACGTTGCGCGCGAGCGCCAGCAGCGCCGGGAGGTCGCAGCCCTCGCGCACCCGCGCGGCCAGCGCCCGCACCGACTCCAGGGCCTCGGCCCGGCGTTCGGCGACCGGCACCAGCCCCAGGTGCCGGGACGGCGTCCGGGCCTGCTCGGCACGGTGCAGCGCCCCGAGCACCGGCACCCCCGAGGAGTCCATGGCGTCCCGCAGGATTTCCTCGTGCCGCGGTGAACCGACCTTGTTGAGGATCACCCCGGCCAGCCGCACCTCCGGGTCCCACGACGCGAAGCCGTGCACCAGCGCCGCCACCGAACGGGACTGCGACGAGGCGTCCACCACCAGCACCACCGGTGCCCGCAGCACCTTCGCCACCTGCGCGGTCGACGCCAGCTCGCCCTGCCCGGACGCCCCGTCGAACAACCCCATCACGCCCTCGACCAGCGCCAGGTCCGCGCCCGCCGCCCCGTGCAGGAACAGCGGAGCGATCTGCGCCGGTCCGCACAGGAAGGCGTCCAGATTGCGCCCGGGGCGGCCGGTGGCCAGCGCGTGGTAGCCGGGGTCGATGTAGTCGGGCCCCACCTTGTGCGGCGACACCGCGAGACCGGACTCGGCGAAGGCCGCCATCAGACCGGTCGCCACCGTCGTCTTGCCGGCGCCCGAGGACGGCGCGGCGATCACCAGCCGGGGGACGGCACCGCCACTCATGACCTGCTCACCATTCGATGCCCCGCTGGCCCTTCTGCCCCGCGTCCATCGGGTGCTTGACCTTCGTCATGTCCGTCACCAGGTCCGCGAAGTCCCGCAGCGCCGCCGGCGCGTCCCGCCCGGTGATGACGACGTGCTGCGTGCCGGGACGGTCCCGCAGCACCGCCACCACCTCCTCGACGTCCACCCACCCCCACTTGAGCGGGTAGGCGAACTCGTCCAGCACCAGCAGCTGGTAGGTCTCCGCGGCCAGGTCCCGCTTGACCTGCTCCCAACCCTCCCGGGCCGCCTCCTCGTTGCTGAGCTGGGAGTCGCGCTGCACCCAGGACCAGCCCTCGCCCATCTTGTGCCAGGCGACGGTGCCGCCCTCCCCGGTGGCGCCCAGCACCGTCAGCGCCCGCTCCTCGCCGACCTTCCACTTCGCCGACTTCACGAACTGGAACACCCCGACCGGCCAGCCCTGGTTCCAGGCCCGCAGCGCCAGCCCGAAGGCGGCGGTCGACTTGCCCTTGCCCTGACCCGTGTGGACCAGCACCAGCGGGCGGTTGCGGCGCTGGCGGGTGGTGAGCCCGTCTTCCGGTACGACGGACGGCTGTCCCTGCGGCATTACGCGGCCTTCCTGTTGTGACGATCCCGATCCCCGCCCCGGCCGGCACCACTGCCGCCCGCCGCGGGCCTGCCCTGCACGGACCTGACGAGCGCGGAGACGCTGTCCGCGCGCAGCTCGTCGAGGGTGACGGCGGCGCCGCCCAACTCCCGGGCCAGCTCACCGGCCAGCCCCAGGCGCACCGGGCCCGCCTCGCAGTCCACCACCACCGACGCGGTGCCCCCGGCGGCCAGCAACCCCGCCGCCCGGTACGCCCGCGCCAGCGGCTCCGGCCCGCCGGTGGCCCGACCGTCGGTGACCACGACCAGCAGCGGCCGGCGGGACGGGTCCCGCAGCCGCTCCACCCGCAGCACCTCGTGGGCCCGCAGCAGCCCCTCCGACAGCGGCGTCCGGCCGCCGGTCGGCAGCTGCGCCAGCCGCGCCGCGCCGGCCTCGACCGACGACGTCGGCGGCAGCGCCACCTCGGCACCCGAACCCCGGAAGGTGACCATCCCGATCTTGTCCCGCCGCTGGTACGCGTCGAGCAGCAGCGACAGCACGGCCCCCTTGACGGCGCCCATCCGCTTCCGCGCCGCCATCGACCCGGACGCGTCCACCACGAACAGCACGAGGTTGCCCTCGCGCCCCTCGCGCACCGCCTCCCGCAGGTCGTCCCGGCGCACCACCAGGCCCGGGCCGCGCCGCCCGCGGGCCCACTGGTGCGGCGCCGCGGCCTGCACGGTCGCCGCCAGGTGCAGCTTGCCCAGGGCCCCTCGGGGCCGGCGCGCCCCGGTCGTCCGGCCGTGCGCGGTCCGCGCCCGGGACCGTCGGCCGTCCGCGCCCTCGCCCAGCCCCGGCACGTCCAGCCGCCGGATCCGGAACGGCTCGGTGGCGCCCACTGCGGCCTGCTCCGGCGCCGGCCCGGACGCCGCGGGCTCGCCCGCCGGCTCCGGTGCGGACTCCTCGGACCGCGCCGGCCGCTCCGGCTCCTGCTGCCGCGGGAGCTCCGGGCCGGGCGCGTCGCCGGGCTGCTCCCGGGGCCCGCCGTCCTGCGGCGGCAGCCCGCCTGGGCCGCCGCCTGGGCCGCCGTCCGGTCCGTCGGGGCGGTCGTCCGGACCCTCCGGCTCCGGATCGTCGTCGCCCTCCGGGTCCTGCCCGCCGGAGTCCTCCAGGACCTGGTCGAGCTTGTCCTCGTCGAGCCCCGGCGCGTCGAAGGGGTTGCGCCGCCGCCGGTGCGGCAGTGCCAGCAGCGCCGCCTGCCGGACGTCCTCCGGCCGCACCTCGGTCCGGCCCGCCCACGCCGCCAGCGCGGTCGCCGTGCGGGCCATCACGATGTCCGCCCGCATCCCGTCCACCTCGAACGCCGCACAGGTCGCCGCGATCTGTCGCAGCGCCGCGTCGCCGAGCCGCACCTGGGACAGCAACGCGCGGGCCAGCGCGATCCGTTCGCGCAGCCGGTGCTCCTCGTCCGCCCAGCGCGCCGCGAAGCCGGCCGGGTCGTCGTCGTACGCCAGCCGGCGCCGCACCACCTCGACCCGCTGCTCCGGTTCGCGGGACGCCGCGACCTCCACGGTCAGCCCGAACCGGTCCAGCAACTGCGGCCGCAGCTCGCCCTCTTCGGGGTTCATCGTCCCGACGAGCAGGAAGCGGGCGGCGTGCCGCACGGAGACGCCCTCGCGTTCCACGTAGGAGGCACCCATGGCGGCGGCGTCCAAGAGCACGTCGACCAAGTGGTCGTGCAAGAGGTTGACTTCGTCCACGTAGAGGATGCCGCGGTGGGCGGCCGCGAGCAGCCCCGGCTCGAACGCCTTGACCCCGTCGGCGAGCGCCCGCTCGATGTCGAGCGCGCCGACGAGCCGGTCCTCGGACGCGCCCACCGGCAACTCGACCATGCGCGCCGGCCGGGACGCGGCGGAACCGCCTTCATGCCGACCGTCCGGGCACTGGGGATCGGGGGAGAGCGGGTCGCAGCTGAAGCGGCAGCCCGCCACCACCGGCACCTCGGGCATGAGGTCCGCCAGGGCACGCACCGCGGTGCTCTTCGCGGTGCCCTTCTCGCCACGGACCAGGACACCGCCGACCGCCGGGCTGACGGCGTTCAGCAGCAGCGCCAGCCGCAGGTCGTCCATGCCGACGACGGCAGTGAACGGATACCGGGTGCTCATGTGGTGATCGCTCCTTCGGGTGGCTTACGTCCGTTGCCGGTCGAACTGTGCGCGCCGTGCGGCGTGTTGGTGTCCTCGGCCCTGCGTCTGCGGGGGTGGCCCGCTGCTTCACGAGCACGTGGTGGAGCTGCTGTCATGCGCCCCGCACCCGCGGGGATCCCGCCTCCGGCGGCCCTCACGGCGCCCCCGGAGGAACGAACGGCAGCCCCACCGGCACCCCCTCCTCGATCAGCCGCAGCAGCGCCTTGGTGTCCGCGTGCTCCTCGATCAGATCGCCCAACCGGTCCAACTGCTCCTCGCGCAGCGCCCCGAAGCAGGTGTCCGGCGCCGGTACGAACCGGCGCCCGGCCGCCCGGGCCACCTCCCGCAGGAACGCCCGGCGGAATCCGTCGCTCTCCAGGGAGCCGTGCCAGTGCGTGCCCCACACGCTGCCGACCCGGCAGCCGTCGAGGGCGTCGCCCCGCTCGTCGTGGAGGAACGTGCCGCCACCGGTCACGTCGGCCACCCCGTGGTGGATCTCGTACCCCTCCACCGGCTCGCCCAGCGCCTCGCCGGACGGCCGGGCGAGCGTCTTCTCCACCGCGAAGCGGACCCGGACCGGCAGCAGCCCCAGCCCGTCGACCGCACCCGCGCGCGACTCGACCTCGTCCTCGATGTGCTCGCCGAGCATCTGGTAGCCGCCGCAGATGCCCAGCACCGGACGGCCCTCGGCGGCCCGGCGGACCACCGCGTCCGCCAGTCCGCGCTCGCGCAGCCAGGCCAGCGCGCGGACCGTGCCGCGGGTCCCCGGCAGCACCACCAGGTCCGCGTCGACGAGTTCCTCCGGCCGGTCCACGAACCGCACCACCACGCCCGGTTCGGCGGCCAGCGCGTCCACGTCGGTGAAGTTGGACATCAACGGCACCGCGCACACCGCGACCCGCAGCACGTCCTCGCCGGCCGGCGGCGCCACCACCGACTCGCGGACCGCGCCGCGCAGCGACACCCTCAGGCCGTCCTCCTCGTCGATGCCGAGCCCGTGCGCGTACGGCAGGACGCCGTAGGTCTGCCGTCCGGTGATCCGGCGCAGCATCTGAAGGCCCGGCTCCAACAGCGTCACGTCGCCGCGGAACTTGTTGACGAGGTAGCCGGCGACCAGCGACTGGTCCTCCTCGGACAGCAGCGCGGTGGTCCCGAAGAACGAGGCGAAGACGCCGCCGCGGTCGATGTCGCCGACCACCACGACGGGGATGCGCGCCGCCCGGGCGAGGCCCATGTTGACGATGTCGGTCCGCCGCAGGTTGATCTCGGCCGGGCTGCCGGCGCCCTCGCAGACGACCGCGTCGTGGGTGCGCCGCAGCTGGGCCAGGCAGTCGGTCACGGTGCCGAGCAACTGCTCCTGCCGGCCGGCGTGGTAGCCACGGGCACTCAGCTCGCCCACCGCCTTCCCCAGCAGCACCACCTGACTGCTGCGGTCGCTGCCCGGCTTGAGCAGCACCGGGTTCATCAGCGCGGTCGGCTCGACCCGGGCCGCGGCCGCCTGCATCGCCTGCGCCCGGCCGATCTCCGCGCCCTCGCGGGTCACGAACGAGTTCAGCGACATGTTCTGCGCCTTGAACGGCGCCACCGAGACGCCCTGCCGCGCCAACCAGCGGCAGATGCCGGCGGTCACCACGCTCTTGCCGGCGTCGGACGTCGTCCCGGCCACCAACAGCCCGCCGCCCACGGCCCCGTCGGCCGTCTTCCTGCGCCCGTTCACCGGGTCACCCTCCCGCTCACGTTCGCCGTCACGCCCTTCCTCCCGCGCCGCACCGCGCCGACCGCCAGCCGGCCCGCCACCGTGACGCCCAGCGCCAGCAGGCCGACCCGCCGGGACAGCCGGGCCGCCCGCTCGATGTCGGACACCGCGGGGGGCCGCCCACCACCGTTGAGCACCGGCCGGTGCTCCACCCGCCCGCCGTACGCGAGGGTGCCGCCCAGCCGGACGCCCAACGCGCCGGCGAACGACGCCTCCACCGGGCCGGCGTTGGGGCTCGGGTGGGCCCCGCCGTCGGCCCGCCAGGCCTGCAGCGCACCGCGCCGGTCGGGGCCCGCCACCACGGTCAGCGCGGCGGTCAGTCGGGAGCCGGGCCAGCCGGCGACGTCGTCGAGGCGGGCGGCCGCCCAGCCGAACCGCCGGTGGCGCGGGGACTTGTGCCCCACCATCGCGTCCAGGGTGTTCACCGCCCGGAACGCCACCAGGCCGGGCACGCCCGCGACCGCGCCCCACACCAGGGCGCCGACCACCGCGTCGGAGGTGTTCTCGGCGACCGACTCCACCACCGCACGGGCCATCTGCGGCCCGTCCAGCGCCTGCGGATCGCGCCCGCACAGGTGCGGCAACCGCTCCCGTGCCACGTCCAGGTCGCCGACGGCCAGCGCGCCGCCCACGGCCCGCGCCTCCCGGCCGAGCGAGGTGCCGCCCAGCACCGCCCACGCGGCCGCCGCGGTCAGCGCGGTCCGGGCGCCCGGACGCTCCCCGAGGGCGCGTTGGAGCAACGCGGCGCCGACGGCCGCGCCGCCCGCGCACAACAGGGTGTGGGCCGCTCCGTAACCGCGGTGGTCGCGCCACAGCCGGCGTTCGAGGGCGCCCGCGGCCCGGCCGAACGCGGCCACCGGATGGCCGCGCCGCGGGTCCGCGACGATCAGGTCACCGAGGAAGCCGAGGGCCGCGCCGCACGCGTACCCCGCGTGTTCGCCGCGCATCGGATCAGGCCGCCGTCCGCCCTCGAAGGGGCCCTGCGACAGCGGGCAGTGGAGCTCTCGACGGGCAGCCGGGCATGGCGGTGTCCTCACTCAGGGTCCGCGCCCTGGCTCGACGTGACGGCGACCAGAGTCTCCTGGCTCCCGGATCGGCGCCGCCCCGGCCTTCCCGCCCGTACGGCGTGCGTACGGACCGTGGCCCTCGTCGGAGGAGCGCTCCCCGGTGACAGTGGCGGGACCGCGCCGGATTCGCACCGGACTTCCTCTGCTGTCGCCGATTGGCCCCGGAAGTCCACCACGCCCGCCCAGGTCCGTCAACTCACCCTTGACCTGCGACGCAGTGCCGACCGCCACCCTGTGGCCAAGGCCACCCGCGGGGCCGGTGGGGTGCCGCACGCGGACGGGGCGCCCGGGGCCGCGGCTGCTGCCGCGTCCACCGGACGCCCCGTCCGTTGCCGGCCGCGCCGGCTCCGCCGTCAGGCGGCGACGATCAGGTAGATCCCGTAGGCCACCGCGGCCGCGCAGAGCCCGTAGGCGGCCAGCGCCCCGACGCGCGACCCCGTACCGGGGACGGTCGTGGCCGTCGCGTCGCCGTCCGCGGCGGGCTTGCGGGAGGTGCCCACGATCCCGACGGTGAACAGGCCCACGAGCCCCACCGTCACCACGAGGCTGACGCCGAAGACCTGGCCGAGAGCTGCCCAGTCGATGTGCATTGCGGAGTCCTTAGGTCAGGGTGGTCGGCGTCAGGACGAGGCCGTCGCGGGCTGGGCGGGGGTCTTCGCCGGGGTGGTCGCGGGCGCGGCGTGGGTCGCGGCGTCCGCTGCGGCGTTCGCCGCGACAGGGCCGGCCGGGGGCGGCGCGACCGTCTGGAGCGCCGTGGTGACGACGCCCGCCGGCTCCACCGCCGGGCCCTCGTTGACGTTGGTGTGGTCCACCGGCTTGCGCCGGGAGGCCGCCCAGATGCCGCCGCAGACCGCCAGGGCCAGGACGGCGACCGTGGCCACGCCCCAGGGGCCCTGGTCGGCGAGGTAGGCGGCGCCGGCGGAGACCAGTCCGGCGGCCGGCAGGGTCAGGCCCCAGGCCACGACCATCCGGCCGGCCGTGGACCAGCGCACCACGCCGCCCTTGCGGCCCAGCCCGGAGCCCATCACGGACCCGGAGCAGACCTGGGTGGTGGAGAGCGCGAAACCGAGGTGGGAGGAGGCCAGGATGGTGGCCGCGGCGCCGGTCTGGGCGGCGAAGCCCTGCGGCGGCTGGATGTCGGTGATGCCCTTGCCCATGGTGCGGATGATCCGCCAGCCGCCCAGGTACGTGCCGAGCGCGATGGCCAGGCCGGCGGAGACGATCACCCACATCGGCGGGTCGGAGTGCGGGGCGACGACCCCGCCGGTGATCAGCGCGAGGGTGATCACGCCCATCGTCTTCTGCGCGTCGTTGGTGCCGTGGGCCAGCGAGACCAGGGCGGCCGAGGCGATCTGCCCGGCGCGGTAGCCCTTGGCGGTGTCGGCCTCGTCGCGGCCGCGGGCCAGTCGGTAGGTGAGCCGGGTCGCCGCCATCGAGGCGAGCCCCGCCACGAAGGGCGCGGCGACCGCGGGGATCAGGACCTTCATGACGACGGCCTCGCCGTGCACGCCGCCGGTGCCCACGGACACCAGCGTCGCGCCGATCAGACCGCCGAAGAGGGCGTGGGAGGAACTGGACGGCAGGCCGGCCAGCCAGGTGAGGAGGTTCCAGACGACGGCGCCGACCAGACCCGCGAAGATCACTTCAGGTCTGATGCCGGCGCTCTCGTCGATGATGCCGCCGGAGATGGTCTTCGCCACCTCAACGGAGAGGAAAGCCCCGACGAGGTTGAGCCCCGCCGACATCGCCACCGCGGTCTTGGGTCGCAAGGCCCCGGTGGAGATGGTGGTGGCCATTGCGTTGGCCGTGTCGTGGAAGCCGTTCGTAAAGTCGAACACCAAGGCCGTGACGATCACGATCCCGATGAGAAGCGTGATGTGTTCCATTCACCCAGGCAATCCTGTTCGAAGGTCAGTGTCCTCGGGACCGTACGGACGACGGGTGAACGGAAAGTGAACTCGGCCGGGCGCCGCGGTGACACCCCCGCAGTGTTCACGCGGAGGCGCCCCTACCGTCACTTCTGCCTCATCCGTCGGCAAATCTCCTGAGCTGGGCCAGGGTCCCGTTCCAGCGGTCCTGATCGCCCGGCAGCGGCCCCCGAGAGGCGTACTGCCGGAGGGTCAGGTACGACCAGCCGGCGGGCAACTGGGCCGCGCCCGAGTAGTCCGCCAGCCACAGCGGGTGGGTGGCGCCGAAGGCCCGGCTGCCGCCCGTGCAGCGGTCCCACCAGCGGGCGGTGGTGTAGATCACGGGCCGCCGGCCGGTGCTGCGCCGCACCTCGTCGCTGAACGCCCGTATCCAGTGGACCATCGCCGTCCGGCCCAGCCCGAAGCAGGACTTCCGGGCGTCGTACGGGTTGTGCTCGATGTCGAGGGCGGGCGGCAGCGTCCAGCCGTCCGCCTTCCAGTGGCCGCCGTGCTGGAGGAAGTACGTCGCCTGCCGGGTGCCGGAGGAGGCGCTGGGCACGGCGAAGTGGTAGGCGCCGTGCAGCAGCCCGGCCGCCCGGGAGCCGCTGTACTGCGCCGAGAAGTGCGGATTGCGGTAGCTGTCCGACTCGGTGGCCTTGACGTAGACGAACCGCGCACCCTTCGCGCGCGCCGCCCGCCAGTCGATCTGCTTCTGGTAGGAGGAGACGTCGTGCCCGAGCGGTTGGCTGTCCGCCGCGGCCGACGAGGGGTGTTCGGCGAGTGCGGTGCCCCCGGCCAGCGAGGCCACCGCTATCGCGGTCGCCAGCCTGGTCCGGGGGGTGGAACGGTCACAGGTCATGGGTCCCCCTGGGTGATGACATGTGAGGGGTGTAGTTCACTCGACGTTAATGGATGATCGACGCCAAGTGGTCGATCTCCGGCCAATCGCCCCTAGATGGCCAGGTACCCCCATATGGCGGATACCGGACAGTTGGCGAGGCGGCGTACAGTGCCCCGGCCCGCTCGTACGGTGTCGTGCAGCGCCCTCGTGCGTTTCCGCACGTCCCGCAGCGTCGCACCGGAGGACAGCATGAAGGACCACCCCGACCACCTCGCCGACGCCTGGAGCGAGCTGGTCGCCACCGCCCGCCGCACCGCCGCCGACGGCCTCGTCGTCGGTACGTCGGGCAACGTCTCGGTCCGCGTCAAGGACCTGATTCTCGTCACGCCCAGCGGCATCCCCTACGACCGGCTCGGCCCGTCCCACCTGACCGGCGTCGACCTCGACGGCCGCCCGATCATCGGCCGGCTCCGCCCCACCAGCGAACTTCCGCTCCACCTCACCGTCTACCGCCACACCGACGCCACCGCCGTCGTGCACACCCACGCCCCGCACGCCACCGCGGTCTCCACCCTCGTCACCGAACTCCCGCCCATCCACTACATGGCCGCCGCGCTCGGCGGCCCCGTCCGCGTCGCCCCCTACGCCCTCTACGGCAGCGACGAACTCGCCGCCCACCTGCTCGACGCGCTCCGCGACCGCACCGCGGCCCTCCTCCAGAACCACGGCACCCTCGCCTACGGCGCCGGCCTCGCCCAGGCCCTGGACCGCACCGCCCAACTGGAGTGGATGTGCCGGGTCTGGCTCACCGCCGCCACCGTGCCGGGCCACACCCCCAGCCTGCTGTCGCCCGCCCAGCTCGACGCCGCGGGCGAACGGCTGCGCGGCTACGGCCAGCCCGCCGACGACCCCGCGTAGCGCCCGAAACGCCCGCGGACACTCGCGCGCCAGCCCCGGGAACCGCACAACACCGCTGGTCCGGCCGCCGCTCCCGGCGCCCGGTGGCCGGGTCCGGCGGCGCTGCGCACACTGGAGAAATGCGACTGGGGACCGTGGCGGCGCTGACCGCCACCACCGTGATCGGCATCGCGGTGGCCGCCGTGGCGGCCGGGCGGTACGCCGGGGATGTTGCCCTGAAACCGTCGCCCGGCCACCCCTTCCCGGGCGACTCCCGGCTCACCGTCCACGGGGCCGCCGACGACCACATCGTCCTCACCCGGAGCCTGGCCTCCCTCCGGCCCGGCACCTACGGGCTCACCGGCGCCGGCTGCCACGCGGTGGTCGGCCCCGTCGTCCACGGCACCCCGCACCCCGCCGACGCCGTGGTGCGCCGGCTGGAGCGGGTCACCCACGGCACGCTGCGGCCCGGCGCCCGGATGCGGCTGACCCCGCAGGTGCACCTGGGCAACCCCTACGACACCCTCGGCCTCACCTGTGCCGACGTCGACGTCCCCGGCGAACTCGGCGCGCTGCCCGCCTGGTTCGTGCCCGGCACCCGCGACACCTGGGTCATCACCGTCCACGGCCTCGGCACCACCCGCGAGCACCCCATGGTGGTCCTGCCGTTCCTGCACCGCCACCACTTCCCGGTGCTCGACCTCGCCTACCGCAACGACCCCGGCGCCCCGCGCACCGCCGACGGCGTCCACCACCTCGGCGACAGCGAATGGCGCGACCTGGACGCCGCCATCCGCTACGCCGTCCGCTACGGCGCCCGCGCGGTCGTCCTCTACGGCTGGTCCACCGGCGCCACCATGGCGCTGCGCGCCGCCCTCAACTCCGGGCTGGGCCACCGCGTCTCGGGCCTCGTCCTGGACTCCCCGGTCCTCGACCGGCACGCCACCGTCCGCGCCCTCGCCACCGCCCGCCACGTCCCGCGCGCCCTGCTGCCGCTGGCCGTCCGCGCCGCCGAGGGGCACACCGGACTGCCCGTCGACCGCCCCGCGGACGCCGTCGACCCCGACGCACTCGACGCGCCGGTCCTCGTCTTCCACGGCCCGGAGGACACCCTCGCCCCCTGGGACGCCTCCCGCCGCTTCGCCGCCCGCCGTCCGGAGCTGATCACCCTTCAGCCCGTTCCGCATGCCCCGCACGCGGCGATGTGGAACGCCGACCCGGACCGCTACGAGGAGACCCTGCGCCGCTTCCTCACCCCCCTCATGTGACCGGGCCGGCCGACCGCCGCCCCGGGCCCCGAGGCGCCCTCGCGGGGGCCGGAGGTTGTACAGGGGGACAACTTCCCCCGTCCGGCGCGGGACGGCCCGGTGGCGCAGGCCGGGAGGCCCACGGGCCGGGTTCCGATTGGGCTTTCGGGCCGTCAGCGGCAAGACTGCTCTTGTGACGTCCCGTACACCGCGCGACTCCCGGCTCCGACTCGTCCCCCGACAACCGATTGCGGCCGCCCGCCGGGCGGTGAGCACCCGGGCCACCCGCCCGGCGCCCAGGCCCCCAGAGGGCACCCCGCCGCCCGCGGAGCTGGCCCGCCAGGCCCGTGCCGCACTGGCCGGCGCGGCCCGGCTCGCGCGCTGGGCCGACCGCACCGGCAGCCTGCGCGCCGGCCCCGACGGATCGCTCCCGGACGCCGCCGTCGCCGACGCCGCCGACGCGCTGGGCCTGACGCCCCACCACGTCCGCGCCGACTGGGACCGGGCCCGGCTCGCGGGCCTGGTCGAGCTCCACGACGGCCTGGCCCGCCCCGGGTGGCGGCTGCGCGCCTGGGACCGCGACGACGTCGCCGTGCTGCGCGGCTGGGTCGCGCTCTTCGACGCCTGGTCACTGGCAGTGCCCACGCCGGCCGCTGCCGGCCCGGCCGCCGTCGCCGAGGTCGTCGAGGCCGTCCCGCAGCTGCTGTCCCTGCTGCACCTGTCCGCCGGGCCGGTGCGCCTGCCGGTGCTGCTCGACATGCTCACCCAGCGCGTCGCCGAACTGCGCACCGAACGCTGCGAGGTGCCCTACGGGGCGGACCCGGCAGCGGACGACGCCGACGCCGGGGGCACGGTGAGCGACGCCGCGGGGGCGCCGCTCACCGACCTCCTGCGCTGGGCGCTGGACGCACTGCTCGCGGTCGGCGCGCTGATGCCGCCCGAGGGCGCCCCCGAACCCGCCGACCAGGGCGCCGACGAGGGCCGCCACTACGGCCAGGAGGCGCAGCTGACGCCGCTCGGCAACTGGTCGGTGTGGGTCAAGCTGGAGCAGATCTGCGTCGCCGCGCAGAGCCCGGCCGGCCACATCGAGCAGTCCGCGGAGGCGATGCTGCGCGGCTGCGCCCGGCTGACCCCGGGCCCGGCCCGCGCCGAGTACCGCGCCTGGCTCGCCGCCCGCTCCGTGGGCGGCGCCGTCGAGGAGCTCCTGACCGTCGCCCGCGGCGAGGACGCGCTGCTGCGCGGACTGGCCTTCGAGGCGCTGCGTGCGGTCGGCGCCCCCGCCGAACCCGCCGTGCGCGCCGTCGCCGACGAGCCGGTCCTGCGGCCCTACGCCCTGCTGTGGCTCTTCGAGCACGAGGGCGGCGACCCGGAGACCGCGCCCGACGTCCTCACCCGCGAGGAGTCGACCTGGCTGTGGGTGGACACCGCGGCGGCCGTCGCCGACCACGGCGAGACCCAACTGCTGGTCCGGCACCTGGACTCGGCCGTCCAGGGCTCGGTGCCGCGGCTGCTGGCGGAGGTCCGCGCGGTCGGCCACCCGCGCACCGTCCAGGTACTGGTGGCGCTGGCCGCCGCGCACCCCGACCCGGCGCTCGCCAAGGCCGTCCGCCGGGCGGCCTTCCAGGTGCACACCGGCGGCGCGTAACGGTCCGGCGCCCCGGCCGGGCGCCGGACGCCGGGCCTCACCGCCCCTTCCCCGTCGCGGAGTTGGGCGTGCGGCGCCGCGCCGCCGGGGCCGTCGCGCCGCGCGCCGACGGTGCGTCCGAACGCCTCGGCCAGCCGTCGGAGGGCAACCCTGCGGCGGCACGGTACGGCGGCGCGGGGAGCACCGTCGGCGCCCCCGCCCGGTCGATCACCGCACCTCCCGCGGCGCCGCCCGGCGAGCCGCCACCCGGACCCCTGTGTCCTGGCTCACAGTCGCGCAGCGGCGTCCGGCAGCGCCGGAAACGACTTGCGCCGGCCCGTTAGACTGCCTCCATGGCAGTTCTCCTTTGGGTTCATTAGACGGCGTAGACCGCTCTCGGACCGTCCGTCCAACCCGCCGTCTTCCTGCCCTGGAGTTTTCCCGTGATCACCGCTTCCGGCCTTGAGCTGCGCGCCGGCGCCCGCATCCTCATCGAGTCCGCCTCCTTCCGCATCGCCAAGGGCGACCGCATCGGCCTGGTCGGCCGCAACGGAGCCGGCAAGACCACCCTCACCAAGGTCCTGGCCGGCCAGGGCATCCCGGCCAGCGGCACGGTCGCCCGCTCCGGCGAGGTCGGCTACCTCCCGCAGGACCCGCGCACCGGCGACCTCGATGTCCTGGCCCGCGACCGCATCCTCTCCGCCCGCGGCCTGGACTCCGTCCTGCGCAAGATGCGGGAGAACGAGGACCGGATGGCGAACGGCACGGGCGCCACCCGCGACAAGGCGATGAAGAAGTACGAGCGGCTGGAGACCGAGTTCCTCACCAAGGGCGGGTACGCCGCCGAGGCCGAGGCCGCGACCATCGCCGCCAGCCTGGGCCTGCCCGACCGGATCCTCGGACAGCCCCTGCACACCCTCTCCGGCGGCCAGCGGCGCCGCGTCGAGCTGGCCCGGATCCTCTTCTCGGACTCCGACATCCTGCTCCTCGACGAGCCCACCAACCACCTCGACGCCGACTCCATCGTGTGGCTGCGCGACTACCTCAAGACCTACCGCGGCGGCTTCATCGTCATCTCCCACGACGTCGACCTCGTCGAGACGGTCGTGAACAAGGTGTTCTACCTGGACGCCAACCGCGCGCAGATCGACGTCTACAACATGGGCTGGAAGCTCTACCAGCAGCAGCGCGAGGCCGACGAGAAGCGCCGCAAGCGCGAGCGCGCCAACGCCGAGAAGAAGGCCGCGCAGCTCAACTCCCAGGCCGACAAGATGCGGGCGAAGGCCACCAAGACCGTCGCCGCCCAGAACATGGCCAAGCGCGCCGACAAGCTGCTCGCCGGCCTGGACGCGGTGCGGGTCTCCGACAAGGTCGCCAAGCTGCGCTTCCCGGACCCCGCGCCGTGCGGCAAGACCCCGCTCACCGCCGAGGGCCTGTCCAAGTCCTACGGCTCCCTGGAGATCTTCACCGACGTCGACCTGGCCATCGACAAGGGCTCCCGGGTCGTCATCCTGGGCCTCAACGGTGCGGGCAAGACCACCCTGCTGCGGTTGCTGGCCGGCGTCGAGACGGCGGACACCGGCGAGGTCCGCCCCGGCCACGGCCTCAAGCTCGGCTACTACGCGCAGGAGCACGAGACCCTCGACCCGGACCGCACGGTCCTGGAGAACATGCGCTCCGCCGCACCCGACATGGACCTCGTCGAGGTCCGCAAGGTGCTCGGCTCCTTCCTGTTCTCCGGCGACGACGTCGACAAGCCCGCCGGCGTCCTCTCCGGCGGCGAGAAGACCCGGCTCGCCCTGGCGACCCTGGTCGTCTCCTCCGCCAACGTCCTGCTCCTCGACGAGCCCACCAACAACCTCGACCCGGCGAGCCGCGAGGAGATCCTCGGCGCGCTGCGCACCTTCACCGGCGCGGTCGTCCTGGTGACCCACGACGAGGGCGCGGTGGACGCGCTGGAGCCGGAGCGGATCATCCTGCTGCCGGACGGCGTCGAGGACCTGTGGGGCCAGGACTACGCGGACCTGGTCGCCCTGGCCTGATCACCGCCGTGGCGGTGCCGCCGGATGGATCACGCCTGCTGGATCATTCGGCCGATGGGTGATCCATCATCTGAGTGAGAACGGCTCGTACACCGGCGAGCCTGCGGCGACCGGCCGGGCCCTCACGGCCCGGCCGGTCGCCTTTTCCAGGACACACCACCTGACCTGGCACTTTTCGCATGCCTGGGCGTGCGCGGGGCCCGCGAGGCGCACGGAAGAGGCAATTCCGACCACGTCGGGCGCGCGCGGGACGGCAAAGGATGTCCCACAGACCTTGCGGAATGGGTGGCCAGGAAGCCGAGGAGGGGTGATCATGAGAGTCCAGAGCGCACTTCCCACGAGGAGGCACGGGTGGCCGAGACTCTGAAGAAGGGCAGCCGGGTGACCGGCGCCGCGCGCGAGAAGCTCGCGGCAGACCTGAAGAAGAAGTACGACTCCGGAGCGAGCATCCGGGCGCTGGCCGAGGAAACCGGCCGCTCCTATGGATTCGTGCACCGGATGCTCAGCGAATCCGGTGTGGTCCTGCGAGGCCGCGGCGGAGCCACGAGGGGCAAGAAGGCCGCCTCGGTCTGACGGCCGCGGCTCCGAGTGCAGGCGGTCGCCCCCCGGCCGTCCGATGGTTCGGCCGGGAGGTTACCGTTCAGTCACTTACGCACGCAGGTGCGGTGGCTGACTCGGAGGCGCCCTCATGACTCTGCTCGACAAGCACGGTGTGCGGCTCACCGTGGACGACGCGATCGCCACGGTGACCCTCGCCAACGCGGCCAAGCGCAATGCCCAGAGCCCCGCGATGTGGCGGGCGCTGGCCGAGGCGGGTGCGCTGCTGCCGGGCACCGTACGGATCGTGGTGCTGCGCGGTGAGGGCAAGTCCTTCTCCGCGGGGCTCGACCGGCAGGCGTTCACGCCCGAAGGGTTCGACGGCGAGCCGTCGTTCCTGGATCTGGCGCGCGGTGCCGACGAGGCGCTGGACGCGACGATCGCCGAGTACCAGGAGGCGTTCACCTGGTGGCGGCGGAACGACCTGGTGTCCATCGCCGCCGTCCAGGGGCACGCCATCGGTGCGGGCTTCCAGCTGGCCCTCGCCTGTGACCTGCGGGTCGCCGCCGAGGACGCGCAGTTCGCGATGCGCGAGACCAGCCTGGGCCTGGTCCCGGACCTGACCGGCACCCACCCGCTGGTCGGCCTGGTGGGCTACGCCCGGGCGCTGGAGATCTGCGCCACCGGACGCTTCGTGCACGCCGACGAGGCCGCGCGGATCGGCCTCGCCAACCTCGTCGTGCCCGGTGACGAACTCGACGCCGCGGTGGCCGATCTGGCCGCCGCGCTGACCGCCGCGCCGCGGGACGCCGTCATCGAGACCAAGGCCCTGCTGGCCGGCGCCGCGGGGCGCACCTACGAGGAGCAGCGTCGCGCCGAGCGGGCCGCCCAGGCGCGGCGGCTGCGGGACCTGGCCGGCGTCGGCGACTGACCACCCACCCCCGCACCGGGCCGTCAGACGGCGGCCACCTCCGTGACCAGCACCGCGGCGGTGGCCGGGGCCGGCGGCGGGCCGGTGACCGTCCGGCGGACGGCACGGGCCACGTCCAACGCCCGGTGGCCGGCGGCGGTCGCCACCTGGACCAGCACGTGGTGGCCGTCGTCGCTGCGGGACACCGCGGCGGAGCGACCCGCGAGCGCCGGGGCGAGCCCGGCCACCCCGGGGACGGCGCGCACCCGGGAGGCGAGGTCGTCCGGGGCCTTCGCGCCGGCCGGTTCCGGGGCGTCGCCGCGGTCCTCCTGTGCCGCGGGGGTCCCCGGCGGCTGCGCCGTCGGCGCGGCCGCCTCGTCCAGCAACGCGTCGACGTGCAGGTCCACCGCGCGCACCCGTAGGCCCAGGCCGTCCTCCGCGGTGGCCAGCAGGGCCGTCCGGAGTCGTTCGGCGAGGGGCGGTAGGGGAAGGCCGGGGGGTGCGGCGAGGTGCACCGCGAGGCGCAGGGGGCCCGGTGGCAGGGCGCCGGGCGGCGCCGGCACGGTCGGTGCCGGGGCCTCGTCGGGGGCGGCGAGGGCGAGGCGGAGGGCGTCCAGGCGGACGCCGGGCGGGATGCCGGGGGCCCGTAGGAGCGCCGCGCGGGCCGCGCGTTCGGTGATCCACGCCCCGTCCGCCGGGTCGCCGAGCGGCAGCACCCGGCCGATGCCGAGCTGTTCCCGCACGGCACGTGCCAACGCGTTCGCGGCCACCGCGTCACCCCTTTCCCTGACCACTTCCCAGCCTGCCGCAGTGCGCCCGCCGCGGCCGGTTGCGGCACTCCGCTGCCGCGTCCCCGGGGCGCGCCCCCTCGTCCGCCCCTACTGTGGAGAGCGGAACGATTGGTATGAAAAAGGGCAGTTCGTCAGAGGGCTGCTCACCGGGTCCGGCGCGGTGCTGCGTCCGCGAGGACGGCCCGCCGGGTGCCGCGGGACGCGGTGGGTCGGTGCGGCGGCGCAGAAGGGACGCACGGCGATGACGGAGAGTCAGCAGGGCGCGGACGCGACGAAGCCGCCGGTCAAACGGGGCGGCGGCGACCCCGCCACCCGCGGCCGGACCACCATCGCCGACGGCGTCGTGGAGAAGATCGCCGGGCTCGCCGCCCGCGACGTGCTGGGCGTCCACACGATGGGCAGCGGTTTCGCCCGCACGCTGGGCGCGGTCCGTGACCGGGTGCCCGGCGGCGGGCGGTCGGCGACCGCGACGCGCGGGGTGAAGGCCGAGGTCGGTGAGGTGCAGACCGCGCTGGACCTGGAGATCGTCGTCGACTACGGGGTCGCCATCGCGGAGGTCGCCCGGGCCGTCCGGGAGAACGTGATCTCCGCCGTGGAGCGGATGACCGGCCTGGAGGTCGTCGAGGTCAACATCGCGGTCAGCGACGTGAAGCTGCCCGACGAGGACGACGAGGACATCGCGGCCGAGGGAGCGGAGCCGCGGCTCCAGTGACCGGGCCCGGCCGGAGCGGTAGCGAAGGAGCGCACGATGAGCATGGCCGTGATCGGCCTCGTGGCCGGTATGGCGCTGGGCTTCGCCGGGTACTTCGGCGGGTTCGGGGCGTTCGTCCTGGTGGCGGCGCTGGGCGCCGTCGGGTTCGTGGCCGGCAGGTTCCTGGAGGGCGACCTGGCGGCGGGGGAGTTCTTCCGCCCCCGGACCGGCGACCGCGACGACCGGCGGCGGTGAGTCCGGATGGCGACGGTGTCCGCATCGGCCGCTGCCGCCGACGTCCCGGCCGGTGAGCGCGGCGCCACCAGGGTCGCCGACCGGGTGGTCGCCAAGATCGCCGCGCGGGCGGCCCGGGAGGCGCTGCACGCGGCGGCCCCCGGCGACCCCACGGACGCCCACGCGACGGTGACGGTGGCCCGTCGCGAGGTGCACCCGCCGTTCGGGGAGGCCCGGCTGCGGGTCGCCGTGGAGCTGGCCTACCCCACCCCCATCGGTGCGCACTGCGGGCTGGTGCGCCGTCAGGTGGCGGAGCGGGTACGGACGTTGGCGGGCATGACGGTCACCGAGGTGGCGGTGCGGGTCGAGCGGTTGAACGCGTCGTCGCCCGGCCGGGAGCGACTGCGGTGAGCGTGCCGGGCGACGCACGGGGCGCACCGGCCGCGGACGGGGCCCAGCCGCGGACCGGGGCGCGTCCGGGCACCGCGGGCGGTTCGCCGACCGCGGCACCGGACGCCGCGGCTCCCGCACCGCGCGCGGGTGGGTCCGCCGGGCGGTTCTGGGCGGCCCGCCGGGTGCCGGCGGCGCTGGTCGCCCTGGTGCTGCTGGCCGCCGCGGGCCTGTTGCTGTACGACGTGGCCGCGGTGCGGGCCGGGCGCACCGCGATGGCCTGGCGCCGGTGGCTGGCGCACGAACTGGCCGTCCGGCCCCTCGACGACCCCTGGGTCCTGGGCGCCGCGGCGGCGGCCGCGGCGCTCGGGATCTGGCTGCTGGTCCTGGCCGGCACCCCGGGGCTGCGCGCGGTGCTGCCGATGCGGCGCACCGCCCCCGGCGTCCGGGCCGGGCTGGACCGGCCGGCCGCCGCGCTGGTGCTGCGCGACCGGGCCATGGAGGTCTCCGGCGTGCAGGCGGTGCGGGTGACCGTCGGCCGACGCCGGGCCCGGGCCCGGGCGGTGGCGCACTTCCGGCCGTTGGACGAGGTCCGCGGCGACCTCGTCACCGTCCTGGAGGACGGCCTGCGGCAACTGGACCTGACGCGTCCGCTGCGGCTGGGCGTCGACGTGCGGCGTCCCAAGGGGAGGTGAGCGGGCGATGCGCACCGTTCGCGCGAGCGTCAACCGGGTGCTGCTCGGGCTGGTCGGCCTGGTGCTGCTCGGCGCCGGCGGGCTGGTCCTGCTCGGTGGTCTGGACCTGCCCGCCCGGTGGCACCTCGACCTGCCCGCCGGATGGCCCTGGACCGGTCCGGACGACGTCCTGCTCCCGGCCCGGCAACGCACCCGGTTCACCGACCGCGGCTGGTGGTGGCCGGTGGTCATCGCCGGGCTGGCGGTGTTGGTCCTGTTGCTGCTGTGGTGGCTGCTCGCCCAGGTACGGCGGCGCCGGCTCGGTGCGGTGCTGGTCGACAGCGGCGACGGCGAGGGCGCGTTGGTGCACGGGCGGGCGTTGGAGGCCGTGCTCGCGGCCGAGACGGCGGCGGTGGACGGCGTCGACCGGGCGGCCGTCGCCCTCACCGGCCGCCGCACGGAGCCCCAGGTGCGCGCCCTGGTGGTGCTCGCCCCGCACGCCGACCCCGGGACCGTGGTGCGCCGGCTGGCCCACGGGGCGGTGGCCCACGCCCGCACCTCGGTGGGCCTGGACCGGCTGCCGACGGAGGTCCGGCTGCGGGCGGTGCGCCACCGGGCGGAACGGGTCAGTTAGGCGCGCGGGGCTGGTGGGCTGGTGGCCCGACGCCCCGACGCCCCGCGTCTCCCGGTGCCCGCCGGGCGGGTGTTCAGAAGCCCCGTCGGGCCCCGCCGTCCACGGGGACCATCACGCCGGTCAGGTAGGACGCGGCGGGGGACAGGAGGAAGGCGGCGGTGCGGCCGAACTCTTCGGGGTCGCCGTAGCGGCGCAGCGGGATGGCGGCGCAGTTGCGGTCCCGGGAGCCCTCGGGGTCGCCGGAGAGCGCGTCGAGCTGGGTCATCCGGTCGGTGGCGATCCGGCCGGGGAGGACGCCGACGACGCGGATGCCGCGCGGGCCCACCTCGTCCGCGAGGGACTTGGCGAAGCCGGCGAGGCCCGGGCGGAGGCCGTTGGAGAGGGTCAGCCCGGCGATCGGCTCGTAGACGGAGCCGGAGAGGACGAAGCCGATGGCGCCGCCCTCGCCCAGTTCGGCGGCGGCGGTGCGGGCGAACCGCACCGCCCCCAGGAACACCGTCTCGAAGGCGGTCTCCCACTGGTCGTCGGTGTTGTCGGCGGCGGTGCCAGGTGCCGGGCCGCCCACGCTGATGAGGACGCCGTCGAAGCCGCCGAAGCGCTCCCGGGCGGCCGCCACCAGGCGGGCCGGGGCCGTCGGGTCGGCGTTGTCGGCGGCGCGGCCCAGGGCCCGTTCGCCCAGGGCGGCGGCGGCCTCGGCCGCGGCCTCCTCGGTGCGTCCGGTGATCACCACGTTGGCGCCGTCGGCGACCAGGGCGCGGGCGGTGGCGAAGCCCAGGCCGCGGGTGGCGCCGGTGACGAGGTACGTCCGGTCGGTCAGTCCAAGATCCATGGCCCTAGTCTGCCCCTGCCCCGTGGTGCAGCGCGAAGGCGGTCCCCACCAGGCCGACGTGACTGAACGCCTGCGGGAAGTTGCCCAACTGCCGTGCGGTGGCCGGGTCGTACTCCTCGGACAGCAGCCCCACGTCGTTGCGCAGCGCCAACAGCCGCTCGAACAGCTGCCGGGCCTCCTCCCGGCGCCCGGTCAGCAACAGCGCGTCCGCCAGCCAGAACGAGCAGACCAGGAACGTGCCCTCGTCGCCCGGTAGTCCGTCCACCGACTCGCCCTCGGTGCTGTAACGGCGTACCAGACCCCCGTGCGTCAGCTCGCGGCGCACCGTGTCGACGGTGGAGACCACCCGCGGGTCGTTCCCCGGCAGGAAGCCGACCCGGGGGATGAGCAGCGTCGCGGCGTCCAGTTCCGTCGAGCCGTAGGACTGGGTGAAGGTGCCGCGTTCGGCGTCGTAGCCGTGGGCGCAGACCTCGCGGTGCACCTCGTCGCGCATCGCCCGCCAGCGGTCCAGGTCCCCGGTGAGTTCCTGGTGCCCCTCCAGCGCCCGGACCGCGCGGTCGGCCGCGACCCAGGCCATCACCTTGGAGTGCACGAAGTGCCGGCGCGGGCCGCGGATCTCCCAGATGCCCTCGTCGGGGTCGCGCCAGGTGGACTCCAGGTAGTCCATCAGCGTCCGTTGGATGCTCCAGGCGTGCAACTCGGCCGGCAGTCCCGCGGTGCGCGCGACGTGGAACGAGTCGATGACCTCGCCGTAGACGTCGAGCTGCCGCTGTTCGACGGCGGCGTTGCCGATCCGCACCGGCAGCGAGTCCCGGTAGCCGGACAGCCAGGGCACCTCGAACTCCGGCAGCCGCCGCTCCCCGGCCAGCCCGTACATGATCTGGAGGTCGTCGGGGGCGCCGGCGACCGCGCGCAGCAGCCAGTCGCGCCAGGCACCGGCCTCGTCGAGGTACCCGGCCAGGAGCAGGGAGTTCAGGGTCAGGCTGGCGTCGCGCAGCCAGCAGTAGCGGTAGTCCCAGTTGCGGACCCCGCCCGGCTCCTCGGGCAGCGAGGTGGTGGGGGCCGCGACGATCCCGCCGGTGGGCGCGTAGGTGAGCGCCTTGAGGGTGATCAGGGAACGGACCACCGCGGCGCGGTACGGGCCGTCGTAGCGGCAGCGGGTGGACCACGCCCGCCAGTCCTCGGCGGTGTCCGCCAGCGCCTCGAACGGGTCGAGCTGCTCGGGCCGGGGCTCGTGCGAGGGGTGCCAGGTCAGCACGAACGCGGCGCGTTCGCCGGCCGCGACGGCGAAGTCGGAGCGGGTGCTGAAGTCCTCGCCGTAGGTGGTGCTCGCGGGCGGGGTGCGCAGCCACACGGAGTCCGGGCCGGCGACCGCCACCCGGCAGCCCTCGGTGGCCCGCACCCAGGGCACCACCCGTCCGTAGTCGAACCGCAGCCGCAGCACGCTCCGCATCTCGACCCGGCCGCGCAGCCCCTCGACCACCCGCATGACGTCGGGCATGTGGTCGCGCTGCGGCATGAAGTCGGTGACCCGGACGCTGCCGCCCTCGGTCTCCCAGACGGTGTCGAGGATCAGCGAGTCGTCGCGGTAGGCGCGCTCCGCGCGGGCGCCGGCGGACCGTGGCGCCAGGGTCCAGTGGCCGTTGTCCTGGTCGCCGACGAGGGCGGCGAAGCAGGCGGGGGAGTCGAAGCGGGGCAGGCACAGCCAGTCGATGGAGCCGTTCCGGTCGACGAGCGCGGCGGTCTGCAGGTCGCCGATGAGCGCGTAGTCCTCGATGCGTGGGTGCACTCCGCGCCCCTTCCCGCGCGGCGGGCGGGTTAGTCGGGGGAGCCGGCCGTCCGGGCTACCGGTTGCCCGTCGACGGGCCCGGCGTCCGCGGCCGTCGTGCCGTCGCCGTCGCCGGGGTCCGCCGGCGCGGAGGCCGGTCCGGCCGGCCCGTCCTGCTCGGCTCGTTCCGCCTGCTCGGCCGCCGTGGCTTCGCGGGCCGCCGCGGTCAGCCGGTCGCGGCGCTCCCGACGTACCAGGACGACCCAGCCGACCGGCACCGCCGCCGCGAACAGCCACCACTGGACCGCGTACGCCATGTGCGGACCGATGGAGTCGTGGTCCGGTTCGGGCACCAGCTCGGGGGAGTTGTCCTTGGTCCGGGGCGCGGTCTGCTCGATGTAGCCGCCGAGCGTCGGCCGGCCCACCCGCTTCGCCTGCTGCCTGCTGTTGATCAGCATGACCTGGCGGGGCGGCAGGCCCTTGGTGTTCTTGATCCCGCTGACCGCGGTGGTCTCGTCGACCATCATCCGGCCGGTGACCGTGACCGTCCCCGTGGGCGCGGCCGGGACGTGCGGGAACTTGGTGAGGTCGTCGCCGGCCGGGATCCAGCCGCGGTTGACGACGACGGCCTTGCCGTCGGCCAGGACCAGCGGCGTCAGGACGTAGTAGCCGATGGTCTGCTCGTCGGCGGCGGTGCGCTGGCGGACGACGACCTCGTGCGGGGTGTCGTACGTGCCGGTGGCGGTGACCCGGCGCCACATGTCGCCCTGCGGCAGCTTCCGGCCGACCGCGGCCAGCTCGGTCACCGGCACCGGGGTGGCCGCGAGGTTGCGCGCGATCTGCGCGTTCTGCGCGACCTTGTGCTGATGGCGGTGGAACTGCCAGAACCCCAGCTTGATCATGACGGGGATCAGGACGAGTCCCAGGAGGGTGAGGATCACCCACTGCCGGGTCAACAGGAAGCGGTACACGGCTGCGACGGTACCCCGCGTCCCTGAGGGCCTTGTCCGCGGGGCCCCCGCGAGGCGCGCCCGCGAAGCCGCCGGGGCCGCGGGGCACCGTCGTGCGCCCCGGTCGCCACCGCCTCAGACCCGGTCGACGATGCCCACCCGCCCCGCCGAGCGGGCGCAGTGCGCACCGCAGTACCAGCTCCCGTCGGCCTCCACGCCCTGCCCGATGACCTGCACCCGGCAGTGTTCGCAGATCGGAGCCATGCGGTGGATCGCGCAGGCGAAGCAGTCGAAGACGTGCACCGCGCCCTGCGCGTGCACCTCGAACGTCATGCCGTATTCGTTTCCGCAGACCTCACAACGTGCCATGGGCCACAGCGTGCGGGTGGGGCGGCTACCGGGGGAGGCGCTCGCGGGTGTGTTGGGCGGGCTTCACCCGGACGCCGGCGCGGCCGGTGCCACGTCCCGCAGCAGTTGCATGAACGCCGCCTCGTCGATGACGGCCGTGCCGAACGCGGCGGCCTTGACCGTCTTGGAGGTGTGGGCGTCCGGGTCGTTGGTCACCAGCAGGCTGGTCAGCCGGGACAGGCTCGTCGCGACGTGCAGTCCGGCCTCGACCGCCCGGTCCTCCAGCAGGTCGCGGTCGACGGAGGTGTCTCCCGAGAAGGCGACCCGCATGCCCTGGACGAGCCGGCCGCCGGGCTCGTAGCGACCCGGGTTGGGGTACGGGCAGGCCGGGCGCCTGCGGGCCGGCCGCCACGAGGTGGGGCGGTAGGACGAGCCGCTGGGGTGCGCGCGGGGGGCGGGGGCGTCGGACCACTCCGTCAGGGGCTGGCAGGTCAGCAGCGGCAGCCGGACCTGCGCCCGCGCGGCCCGGTGCAGGCTGGGGCGGAACGCCTCGGCCAGCACCCGGGCGTCGTCCAGGGCGTGGTGGGCGCGTTCCTGCACGACGCCGAAGTGGGCGGCCAGGGATTCCAGCTTGTGGTTGGGCAGCGGCAGGCCCAGTTCCTTGGAGAGCGCGATGGTGCACAGCCGTTGGCGCACGGGGGCGACCGCCGCGGCGCGGGCGTACTCCCGGGCCAGCATCGACCAGTCGAACATGGCGTTGTGCGCGACCAGCACCCGGTCCGCCAGCCGCGCCGACAGCTCCGGCACGACCTCCGGGAAGAGAGGCGCGTCGGCCAGCACGTCGCTGGTCAGTCCGTGGATCCAGACCGGGCCGGGGTCGCGCTGCGGATTGACCAGGGTGTACCAGGAGTCCTGGAACGCGCCGTGGGCGTCGAGTTGGTACACGGCGGCGGAGATGATCCGGTCGTCGCGGGCCAGGCCGGTGGTCTCGACGTCGACCACCGCGTATCCCTCGGGGTACCCGGCCGGCCAATCGGCCGGCGGCGTCTGCGGGCCCGGCTGCCGGCCGATCTTCGGCGCGATCGAGGGGGCGGCTGCGCTGCGGTCTTCGAGCATGGTCATTGAGGATACGGGCCGGCACCGACAGCCACCGCATCGCCGGGGGCGCGTCCGGCCCGGACGCGGCGCGCCGGGGGGACCGGGCGGCGCACCGGCCCGCCGCCCGCCGGTCCACGCATGCCGAAGCTATGTCCCGCTTCGTTCTGGTTTGAGGAGGGATGTGACCAGCGCCTCCAGAGAGACCAGGAAGAGCCGTTCGGCGTCGGCGGGTGCGGCCAGTGCGCGGGCCAGTGCCGGGTCCCGCCCGGTCGTCGGGGCGTCCCACAGCTCGCGCTCGCTGGGGTGCTGTGCGGGGGAGCGGGCGCGGTTGCGCTCCACCAGGACCGAGCCGACGACCAGGAACTGCACGGCGCGCACCGCCTCGGCGGCCAGCTCGCCGCGCAGCCCGGCCGCGTGCACCTCGTGGACCAGGGCCTGTTGGGCCGGCAGGAACATCCGCTCGGTCAGCCCGCGTTCGTGCACCATCGCGATCAGGTGCGGGCGCTCGCCCAGCGCGGTGCGCAACGCGCGGGCCACCGAGGTGAGGCGCGTGTGGGGCGTGTCCCCGGTCGGCCGGATCTCGCCCATCTCCTGGAGGGTGCGGGCCACCAGCGCGTCCAGGAGGGACTCGCGGTTGCCGACGTGCCAGTAGATGGAGGTGACGGCGGTGCCGAGTTCGGTGGCGAGCCGGCGCATGGTCAGGGCCGCCGGCCCGTGCGCCCGGACCAGCCGGGCGGCCGCCGCCAGCACCTCCTCACCGGTCAGTGCGGTACGTGTCATGGCCCCCACTCTCGCCCAACTCCGTTCGACGCATGCCTCTTTACCCTTCATCGGTGGCGGTGTAACTGTGTTACAGACGCCTCGCACGACCCCCGCGCGTCACGTCGACGAAGGGTGGTACGCCATGGCACGCATGCGTTACGGAGCCCGCACCGACGCGGAGATCGCCGCGACCCGGGCCGCCGGCGGCCGGCTCCCCGACATCTGGTCCACCGGCGTGGTGGCCCTGTGGGAAACCGACCCGGACGCGGTCGCGGCCGTTCTCCCGCCGCCGCTCACCCCCACCGGCCGCCCGTTGGTCCGGGCCACCATCAGCGCCGTCAACCTGCCCGGCTATCCGCTGGGCGCCGGCTCGGTCGCGGTCGCGGCCGCCCACGACGGCATCGAGGGCTGGTACCCGCTGGTCATGCCGATGACCCACGAGCGGGCGCTGACCGGCGGCCGCGAGGTCTTCGGCGAGCCCAAGAAGCTGGGCGAGGTCACCGTCGTCCGGGACGGCCTGACCGTGCGCGCCGCGCTCGCCCGGCACGGCATCGCCTTCGTCGAGGTGCGCGGCGCGGTCAGCGGCCCGCTGCCGCTCCCGGAGCCGGAGGTGCGGTACGACTTCTACTTCAAGTTCCTGCCGGCGGTGGACGGTTCGGGCTTCGACGGCGACCCGCTCCTGGTGCACTGCCGGCGCACCGAGAAGGTCCGCCGCCTGGAGCGGATCACCGGCGACGTGGTGCTGCGCGAGTCGATGTACGACCCGGTCGCCGACCTCCCGGTGCGCACCCTCGTCGGGATCACCCTGGGCGAGAAGACCTCCGACCAGAGCGGCGAGGTCGTCGGGCGGGTCCGGGCCGAGGACCTGCTGCCCTACGTCCACCAGCGCTACGACGACCCCGGGCAGGTCCACGACGCCCCACCGGAAGGGAGCGCCTGATGGAACTGCGGGCCGGGCAGGTGGCGGTGGTCACCGGGGCCGCGAGCGGCATCGGCCGGGCGCTGGCCGGCCGCTTCGCCGCCGAGGGGCTGAAGGTCGTGCTCGCCGACGTCGAGGAGGCGCCGCTGCGGGCCGCCGCCGAGGAACTGGCCGCGGACGGCGCCGAGTTGCTCGTCCGCACCGTGGACGTCGGCGTCCGGGCCGAGGTCGAGGCGCTGGCCGGTGCCGCCTACGAGACCTTCGGCGCCGTCCACGTGCTGTGCAACAACGCCGGGGTGGGCTCCGGCGCCGAGGGCCGGATGTGGGAGCACGACCCCGCCGACTGGCGCTGGGCGTTCGAGGTCAACGTCTGGGGCGTCTTCCACGGCGTCCAGTGCTTCCTGCCCCGGATGCTGGCCGCCGGGGAGCCCGGCCACGTCGTCAACACCTCGTCCACCGACGGCGGGATCGCGCCGCTGCCCACCGCCTCCGTCTACGCCGTCACCAAGGCCGCCGTCGTGACGCTCACCGAATCGCTGTACGCGCACCTGGCGGCCGAGGGCGCGCCCATCGGGGCGTCGGTGCTCTTCCCCGGACCGCACATGCTCCGCACCGGCCTGTGGGAGTCGCACCGCAACCGGCCCGCGCGGCACGCCAAGTCCCGCCCCCGCAGGACGCCGTACCGCAGCCTCGCGGCGTGGGAGGCGGCCGTGCGGGCGGCCGGGCAGGAGGTGGCGTTCACGCCCGTGGAGGCCGTCGCCGAGCAGGTCGTCGACGGCATCCGGGCCGGCCGCTTCTGGATGCTGCCGCCCAGCGAGCACACCGACGCACAGATCCGGGCGCGCTCGCGGTCCCAACTCGACCGCACCGCCCCCACGTACCTGGAGCACTTCATCCTCGACGACGAGTGAGGGACCGCCATGAGCGACCCGTACCAGGACACCACCACGGCGCGCCGCGCCCCGCACGACGGCCCACCGGCCGGCCCCGACCCCCGGGACCCGTACCTGATCGTCTCCTCCGACTGCCACGCCGGACTGCCCACCGAGGAGTACCGCCCCTACCTGGAGCACCGCTTCCACCGGGCCTTCGACGACTTCCTCGCCGGCCGGGACGCCCGGCGCGCGGCCATGACCCGGCTCGGCGTCCGCAACGAGACCTTCGCCACCCAGTGGTTCGAGGAGCACGAGGAGGGGCTGCGCGGCGGCTGGGACCCGGCACAACGGGCCAAGGAACTCGACGGCGACGGGGTGGCCGCCGAGGTCGTCTTCCCGGACGCGGACGCCGTGGACAGCTCGACCGCCGCGCCCTTCGGCGTCGGCCTGGGCCTGACCGGTGACCAGGACCCGGAGCTGGGCATGGCCGGCGCCCGGGCCCACAACCGCTGGCTCGCGGAGTTCTGCGCCACCGACCCCGAACGCCACTGCGGCGTCGCCCTGTTGCCCCTCACCGGCGAGGTCGACACCGTCGTCGCCGAGGTCCACCGGGCCCGCGCCGACGGGCTGGGGGCCCTGATGGTGCCCGCCATGTGGGGCGCCGGCGCGCCCTACCACGACCGGCGGTACGACCCGGTGTGGGCCGCCGCGGCCGAGGCCGGCATGCCGGTGCTCACACACTCCGGCGCCGCGCCGCGCGAGGAGTACGGCGACCACCTGGGCATCTTCGTCACCGAGGTGACCTGGTGGCCGGCCCGCCCGCTGTGGTTCCTGCTCTGGTCCGGGGTCTTCGAACGCCACCCCGGCCTGCGGTTCGGCGTCGCCGAGTCCGGCTGCTGGTGGCTGCCGAACCTGCTGTGGTTCATGGACCGGCTCTACCTGGGCGCGCACGGCGGCAAGAAGCTGTCCCCGTTCGCCGGGCTGCGCCGCCCCCCGCACGAGTACCTCGACCGCAACGTCTTCGTCTGCGCCACCAACACCAAACGCCGCGAACTGGCCCAGCGCTACGAGATCGGCGTCGACAACATCCTGTGGGGCAGCGACTTCCCGCACCCGGAGGGCACCTGGCCGCGCACCCGGCAGTGGTTGGCGGACACCTTCCACGACATCCCGGTGACCGAGACCCGGCGCATCCTCGGCACCTCCGCCGCCGAGGTCTTCGGCTTCGACGCGGACCGGCTCGCCCCGCACGCCCGCCGCATCGGCCCCACCCCGGCGGAACTCGGCCAACCGGCCGACCAGAGCGCGGTCGAGGCGGCCTGGCGCCCCGCCCGCGAGACCGGCCGCCACTGGCTGACCGGACGGGACTTCCCGTTCGTGGGGGTGACCCGTGCCTGACGCCGCCGCCGTGACCGGCGCCACCGCCGACGCGCCCCGCTACACCGTCATCTCCGCCGACTGCCACGCCGGCGCCGACCTCCTGGACTACCGCTCCTACCTCCCGGCCCGCCACCACGAGGAGTTCGACGCCTGGGCCGCCACCTACGTCAACCCGCACGAGGACCTGCTCGGCGACACCGCCGACCGCAACTGGAACTCCGCCCGCCGCCTGGCCGAGCAGGAAGCCGACGGCATCGTCGCCGAGGTGGTCTTCCCCAACACCATCCCGCCGTTCTTCCCCAGCGCGTCCCTGATGGCACCGGCGCCCACCGGCACCGACTTCGCCCTGCGCTGGGCCGGGCTGCGCGCCCACAACCGGTGGCTCGCGGACTTCTGCGCCGAGGCCCCCGGGCGCCGCGCGGGCGTCGCCCAGATCCTCCTCAACGACGTCGAGGAGGCGGTCCGCGAGGTCCGCCGGACCAAGGAGGCCGGCCTCACCGGCGGCATCATGCTCCCCGGCACCCCACCCGGGTCGGGCCTGCCGGAACTCCACTCCCCGTACTACGACCCGCTGTGGGCGGTCTGCGCCGAGCTCGGCGTCCCCGTCAACCACCACGCCGGTTCGGCCTCCCCGCCGCTCGGCGACGAACCGGCCGCCCGGGCGGTGTTCATGGTCGAGACGACGTGGTTCTCCCACCGGGCCCTGTGGCACCTGATCTTCGGCGGGGTCTTCACCCGCCACCCGGGGCTGACCCTCGTCCTCACCGAACAGGGCTCCGGCTGGATCCCCGGCGTCCTGGACATGCTGGACTACTACCACGGCCGCCTGGTCGCCACCGGGGCCCGCGCCGACACCGCGGAAGCCCGCTTCGGCGCCGGCCTGGCCGCCTCCCTGGACCGCACCCCCACCGAGATCTGGCACGCCCACTGCTACGTCGGCGCCAGCTTCATGCGCCCCCACGAGGTCCCGCTGCGCCACCGGATCGGCCTCGACAAGATCATGTGGGGCAGCGACTACCCCCACGACGAGGGCACCCACCCGTACTCCCGACACGGCCTGCGCGCCGCCTACGCCGACGTCCCGCCCACCGAGGTCGCCGCCATGGTCGGCGGCAACGCGGCCCGCGTCTACGGCTTCGACCCGACCGCCCTGGCCCGGATCGCGGCCCGCTGCGGCCCGACCACCACCGAGATCGCCGTCCCCCTCACCGCACCCCCGCCCGACGCCACCAGCCCGGCCTTCGCGCCGGGGGCCTCGGTACGGATCTGGTGAGGCCCCGGCCGCGCGGCACCCGCCACCGCCGGCGGGTGCCGGGCGACCGCCCGGGGCTACCGCCGGTACGTCCGCGCCCCGAAGCTGACACCACGTCTTACATACTTCTCAGTAACAACCTCTAGCGGGACGCCCGTCGACGCCTTTATGGTGCGGGGCATGCCGCACCTGCCCGATGTCGTGTTGTGGTCCGTACCCGCCTTCGTCCTGCTCACCGTCGTGGAGATGGTGAGCTACCGCCTGCACCCCGACGACGACGCCGAGGGCTACGCGGCGAAGGACGCGGCCACCAGCGTCGGCATGGGGCTGGGCAGCCTGGTCTTCGATGCGCTGTGGAAGATCCCGATCGTGGCGATCTACGCCGCGGTCTACGAACTGACCCCGCTGCGCCTCCCCGTCCTGTGGTGGACGCTGCCCCTGATGCTGCTCGCCCAGGACTTCTTCTACTACTGGTCGCACCGCGGCCACCACGTCATCCGGGTCCTGTGGGCCTGCCACGTGGTCCACCACTCCAGCGAGAAGTTCAACTTCACCACCGCACTGCGGCAGCCCTGGACGACGTGGACGGTCTGGCCGTTCTACGTGCCGCTGGTCGCGCTCGGCGTGCACCCGGCCGCGATCGCCTTCACCTCCGGCGCCAACCTCGTCTACCAGTTCTGGGTCCACACCGAGCGGATCGGCACCCTGCCCCGCCCCGTCGAGTTCGTCTTCAACACGCCCTCCCACCACCGCGTCCACCACGCCTCCCAAGGCGGCTACCTGGACCGCAACTTCGGCGGGATCCTGATCGTCTGGGACCGGATGTTCGGCTCGTTCGTCCCCGAGACCGAGCGGCCCGTCTACGGCCTCACCAAGAACATCAACACCTTCAACCCGCTGCGGGTCGCCACCCACGAGTACGCCGCCATCGCCCGCGACGTCCGGGCCGCGGAGAGCTGGAGCGAGCGCGTCGGGCTGGTGTTCCGCGGACCGGGCTGGCAACCGGCCCGGGTCCGGGCCGCGCTGGCCGCCGAAGCAGCCGCCGCGGCCGAGCAGCCGGGCGGGCCGGCCGGCGTGCGCCCGGCCGCGGACCGCACCGGCGCCGCCGAGCCCGCCGTGGGGGAGTCCGCCGCGTGAGGGCGCCCGCGCCCCGGCCCCGCGCCGCCCGGGCCCTGCTGCTGGTCTTCGCCGTCCTGGGCGTCGGCCACCTCGCCGCCCTGGTGGCGCACGCCGGCGCCGCGCCCGGCAGCGGCCCCGCGGCCCTGGCCGACACCGTCGTGCACCTCACCAAACCGGCCCTGATGCCGCTGCTCGCCGCCCACGTCCTGCTGCGCGGCGGGCCGCCGCTGCTGGCCGGCGCGCTGCTCTTCGGCTGCGGCGGCGACACCTTCCTCCAGATCGGCGGCGGCACCGCGTTCCTCGTCGGCATGGCGTCGTTCGCCGCCGGCCACCTCTGCTACCTGGCGCTGTTCGCCCGGCACGGCCGCCGGGGACGCGCCGGCGGGCCCGCCGGCGCGCCCGGACGGCGCCGGGCGCGCACCGCCGGCGCCGCCGGGCTGTACGCGGCGGCCCTGGTCGTCACCGTGGTCCTGCTGTGGCCGGACCTCCCCGCCGACCTGCGGATCCCGGTCGCCGGATACAGCCTGCTGCTCACCGTGATGGCGTTCGGCGCGCTCTGGACGGCCCCCTGGGCCGCCGTCGGCGGGCTGCTCTTCCTGCTCTCCGACTCCCTGATCGCCGGCGGCATCGCCCGGTGGCCGCAGCTGCCCGCCCCGCAGTTCTGGATCATGCTCACCTACACGGCCGCCCAATGCGCCCTGGCCGTCGGGGTGTTGGCGGCGGCCGGCCCGCGGGACCCGGTCCCCCCGATGCCCCGCCCGGCCCTCGCGTAGCGTGCCCCTTGAGTCTCCCCCCGTGGGAGACCCGAAGGTGGGGGCATGTACGAGGACGGCACGGAACTGCTGTCGATCGGCGCGCTGTCGCGCCTGACCGGCGTCTCCGTCAAGACCATACGCAACTGGTCGGACCAGGACCTGCTGCCGCCCGCCGCCCGCACCCCCGCGGGCTACCGCCTCTACGGACCGGACGCCCCGGCCCGCCTGGAGATCGTGCGCAGCCTGCGCGACCTGGGCGTCGGCACCGCCGCCATCCGCGCCGTCCTGGACCGCGAACGCACCCTCGCCGACACGGCGGAGCGCTCGGCGGACGTCCTGGACGCGCAGATCGCCGCGCTGCGCTCCCGGCGCGCCGTCCTGAGGGCCGTGGCCGCGCGGGGCAGCACCGCAGAGGAACTCCCCGGGATGACCCGAACCGCCCGCCTGTCCGCCGAGGAACGCCGCCGGATCGTCGCCGCGTTCGTCGACGACGCCCTGGACGGCGTGCCCGCGCCCGCCTACCGCAGCGGCCTGCTGGCCGCCACCCCCGACCTGCCCGACGACCCCACCCCCGAGCAGCTGGCCGCCTGGATCGAGTTGGCCGCCCTGGTCCGCGACCCCGAACTCGGCGCCGCCCTGCGCCGGTTGGCCGCCTACAGCGCCCGCACCGCGCCGCCCGCCGACGGCGACCCCGCGGCGGACGCGGACGCCGCCCGGCGCGTCGCCACCGTGCTGCGCACCCTCGCCGAGACCGCCGTCGCCGACGGCATCGCCCCGGACTCGCCGGCCGCCGCCCCGCTCGTCGCCGAGCTGGTGGCCGCCTGGCTCCCCACCCAGGCCGGCACCCCGGACCCGCCCACCGAGGACGGCCCGGCCGCCCGGACCCGACTGCTGGACCAGCTCCGGACCGCCGCCGAACCCCTCGTCGAGCGGTACTGGCGGCTGCTGTGCACCGCCACCGGCCGCCCCGCCCCGCCGCGTTGGGACACCGCCGGCACCTGGACCGCCGCCGCCCTGCGCGCCCACCGCACCCCCGTCCTGGTGGACCGCACCGCGTTCGGCGCCCCCGACCCGGAGCGGGTGCTGTACGCCTACGAGCGGGTCGCGCGGGCCGTCGGCGCACTGGTCGCCGGCGTCCGCCCGGCGGACCTCGCCCGACCCACCCCGTGCGCCGACTGGAGCGTCCGGCAACTGCTCGACCACCTCGTGTGGGAGAGCCTGATGGTCACCTCGATCGCCGAGGGGACGCCGCGCACCGACCACGCCGCCGACCACCTGGGCGACGACCCGGGCACCGCCTTCGAGGACGCCACCCACACCGCGCTCGCCACCTTCCGCGGCAGCGGCATGCTCACCCGCACCTTCGGCCCCTACGAGGCGCCCGGCGCCCTCCTCGTCCAACAGGTGGTGGTCGAACTCCTCGCCCACGGCTGGGACGTGGCGCGGGCGCTGGGCGCCCCGACCGGGCTGGCCCCGGAGGTCGCCGAGGAGATCCTGGCGGCGGCGCACCGGATCTACGGGGCCGCACCCCGCACCGAGGGCGGCTCGTTCGCCCCGCAGCGCCCCGCCCCGCCCGGTGCCACCGCGGCGGACCGGCTCGCGGCGTATCTGGGGCGCACCGTGTGACCGGCGGGCGGGGCGGGGCGACGGGCGGGGCGGGAGGCGGTCCCGCCTGCTACTGCACCGCCTTCAGCGCGTTGACGATCCCGTAGCCGAAGTGGCTGTTGACCAGCGGGGTGCCGGTGCAGGTGGCGTCACCCGCCGGGCACCCGGGGTTGTCGGCCTGCTGCTTGAGCAGCCACTGGATCTCTTGCGCGCTGGCCTTCGGGTGGGTGCTCTTCAGGAGCGCCGCCACGCCCGCGACGTGCGGGGAGGCCATCGACGTGCCGGCGTAGAAGGCCCAGTCGCCACCGGGGATGGTGGAGAGCACGTTGCCGTTCTTGGCCGGCAGGTCCGGCACCTGCTTGGTGTCGCCGCCGGGCGCGGCCACGTCGACCTGGCCCAGGCCGTAGTTGGAGTAGCCGGACTTCAAGCGGTGCGATCCGGTCGCCGCGACCGTCACCGTCCCGGGCAGCTGGGTCGGCACGTCCCAGCAGGTCTTGGGGCTGAGGGTGCGGTTGACCGGCGTGGAGTCGTTGGGGCTGCCGGTGTCGGTGAGCTTGTCGGCCGCGAGGTCGGCGTTGGCGTTGCCCGCCGCCGCGACGTTGACCACGCCCTTGTCCTGCGCGTACTTCGCCGCCCGGCCGACCGCGTCAACGATGGCCGCCTGGTCGGCGTCGTCCTTGCAGTTGAACATCCACGGGTCCACGTAATAGCTGTTGTTGGTGACCTGGATGCCGTGGTCGGCCGCGAAGACGAAGGCGCACACCACGCTCTCCGCGTAGAACAGGCTGGTCTTGGGCTCGCTCACCTTGAGGGCGGACACCTTCACGCCCGGTGCGACGCCGGCCACGCCGATGCCGTTGCGGGCCGCGGCGATGGTGCCCGCCACGTGCGTGCCGTGGGCGTCCTCGACCGGGTCGTAGGGCCGCCAGGCCCCCGGCGAGGTGTCGGGCACGCCGCCCACGCAGTTCGCGGACTGCCGGGCGGAGAAGTTCGGTTTGAGGTCCGGGTGGGTGTCGTCCACGCCGGTGTCGATGACCCCGACGGTCACCTTGCGGCTACCCGGGTTCACCTTCGCGGCCCGGTCGGCCCCGATGGCGGGGAGGTCCCACTGGAGCGGCTCCAGCGGTTCCTCGCCGGTGGCCTTCGCGGTCTTCTGCGCCGCCGCGAGTTGGGCCGCGGTGATCTTCTGCGGGGTGCCGATGTCGGTGGTGCCGGACTGCTTGAGCGGTGCGGTGCGGGTCGCGCCCGCCGACTGCACGCCCGGCACGGTCCGCAGGGTGGCGGCGAACCGGGGGTCGGCCGCATGGGCGACGATCACGCCTATCCGCTCGTGGGCGGTGATCACCTTGCCGCCGGCCCGGCCGATCGCCCGCTCGACGGCGTCGACGGTGGCGTGGCCGGGGACGGTGTTCACGACGTACGACAGCAGCGGGCCACTGTCCGGCGGTGCGGCGCCGACCGCGTCCGGGAGGGCTCCGAGGAAGCCCGTCGACGCGGTCAGTGCCAGCCCGAGCGGGACGGCCAGGGCCCGCAGGCGTCTGTTCCGGGGATGTGCAAGGGGACGTGCCATGGGTACTCCACCTCATCCGTCGGACCGCCCGTGCGCGGGGCGCGCACAGGCGGGTGCATGACAGGTGAAGCTATCGGCGATCACCGACGCACAGCAATGGAATGCAGGGAAAACCTCATAGGGGCGGCAAATTGACGGACGGTCAGGCGCCGGTTCGGGTATAGGCGCACGCCCCGGAGCGGGCCCGTGCGCTCAGTCCCGCCGCCCCGCTCCGCCGCGGTGCCGCAGGGTGCCCATGCTCAGCGGCGGCAGCGGGATCCGCGGGCCGTACCAGCGCCGGGCGTCCGCCCCGGGGCGCGGCCGCGACGGGGTGGCGGCGATCGGGGCGGCCAGGTGGACGCTGCCGTACGGGCGCCGACGCGGGGCGTGCGCAGGCGGGTCCTGCGGGGGCGGCGGAGTCATGACCGGCTAACGAAGCGTCGCCCGACCGGTGGCGGCCGGTGCGGCCATTCCCCCGATTTCTTCAGGAATTCAACCATCCATCGTCTGTCGCATCGTGTCCGACCGTCCTACGATGCGTGATCCACGTCACTTATCCAGGGCTTATCGTCGGCCCCGCACCAGCTCACCGAGTGTCAGGAGACCCGTGATCACCGCACCCAACGCCGACCCGGGACAGCACGACCCGCCCGACTACCGACAGGTCCAGTCGAGCCCGGAGTTCGCCGAACTCCGCAGCGCCCACCGCTCGTTCGCCTTCCCGCTCACCGTCGCCTTCGTCCTCTGGTACCTCGGCTACGTGCTGCTGTCGAGCTACGCCGGCGCCTTCATGGCCACCAAGGTCGCGGGCCACCTCAACGTCGCCTTCGTCCTCGGCATCGCCCAGTTCGCCACCACCTTCCTGATCGCCTGGTGGTACTCCCGGCACGCCGCCGCCCGCCTCGACCCCCGGGCCGAGGCCATCAAGGCCCGCCTGGAGGGCACCGCCGCCACTCCGGCCCCGGTCCACGCGGCCGACGCCCCCAAGGGCGCTCCCAAGGACGCTCCCAAGGACGACCCCGAGCAGACCGGCGTGCAGGAGGCCGGCGCATGAACCTCACCCAGCACCTCGCCGCCGGCGGCGCCGGCGAGCACCGCACCCTGATCGTCACCCTCTTCGCCGTCTTCGTCGCCGCCACCCTCGGCCTCACCGTCTGGGCCGGCCGGCAGACCAAGGGCGCGGAGGACTTCTACGCCGGCGGACGGCAGTTCAGCGGCTTCCAGAACGGCCTGGCCATCTCCGGCGACTACATGTCCGCCGCGTCCTTCCTCGGCATCGCCGGCGCCATCGCCCTCTTCGGCTACGACGGCTTCCTCTACTCCATCGGCTTCCTCGTCGCCTGGCTCGTCGCGCTCCTCCTGGTCGCCGAACCCCTGCGCAACTCCGGCCGCTTCACCATGGGCGACGTCCTCGCCTACCGGATGCGCCAACGCCCCGTCCGGACCGCCGCCGGCACCTCCACCATCGTCGTCTCGATCTTCTACCTGCTCGCGCAGATGGCCGGCGCCGGCGCCCTGGTGACCCTGCTCCTGGGCATCACCAGCGAAGCGGGCAAGATCCTCGTCGTCGTCCTGGTCGGCATCGTGATGATCCTCTACGTCACCATCGGCGGCATGAAGGGCACCACCTGGGTCCAGATGGTCAAGGCCGTCCTGCTGATTGCCGGCACCCTGCTGATCACCTTCCTGGTGGCGTGGCGGTTCCACTTCAACCTTTCCGCGCTGCTCGGCGCCGCCGCCGAGAACAGCGGCAAGGGCTCCGCCTTCCTGGAACCCGGCCTCAAGTACGGCGCCACCGCCACCTCGAAGATCGACTTCATCTCGCTCGGCCTCGCCCTCGTCCTGGGCACCGCCGGTCTGCCGCACATCCTCATCCGCTTCTACACGGTCCCCACCGCCAAGGCCGCCCGGAAGTCGGTGAACTGGGCGATCGGCATCATCGGCGTCTTCTACCTGATGACCCTGGCCCTCGGCTTCGGCGCCGCGGCCCTCCTGAAGCCGGGCACCATCACCGCCTCCAACAAGGCGGGCAACACCGCCGCCCCGCTGCTCGCCCAGGAGATCGGCGGCGGCGCGGGCTCCACCGGCGGCGCCGTCCTGCTCGCCGTCATCTCCGCCGTCGCCTTCGCCACCATCCTCGCGGTGGTCGCCGGCCTCACCCTCGCCTCGTCCTCCTCCTTCGCCCACGACCTCTACGTCAACGTCCTGCGCAAGGGCCGGGCCACCGAGCAGGAAGAGGTCGGCGCCGCCCGCTGGGCGACCGTCGGCATCGGCGCGATCGCCATCGTCCTGGGCGTCTTCGCCCGCAGCCTGAACGTCGCCGGCCTGGTGGCGCTCGCCTTCGCGGTCGCCGCCTCCGCCAACCTCCCCACCCTCCTCTACAGCCTCTTCTGGAAGCGCTTCACCACCCAGGGCGCCCTCTGGTCCATCTACGGCGGCCTGCTCTCCTCCGTCCTGCTGGTCCTCTTCTCGCCCGTCGTCTCCGGCAAGGAGACCTCGATGTTCCCCGGCGCCGACTTCGCGGTGTTCCCCCTGGAGAATCCGGGCCTGATCTCCATCCCCCTGGGCTTCCTGCTCGGCTGGCTCGGCTCCCTCCTCTCCCGGGAGGCACCGGACGCCGCCAAGTACGCCGAACTGGAAGTCCGCTCCCTGACCGGCACCGGCGCGCACTGAGTCGTCCGCACAGGGCACCGGCGGGGTGGCATCGTAGAGACCTACGACGCCACCCCGCCCACCTCGTGCTTCTCACGCCTCCTCACCGTCGGAACCATCGCGTAGTCTCGAAGGCGTACTGATCGACGGACCGAGCCGGACTCTTGGGGAGGGGGCCAGATGCTCATCGACACCTACGGCCGCGTGGCCACCGACCTGCGCGTCTCACTCACCGACCGCTGCAACCTGCGCTGCACCTACTGCATGCCCGAAGAGGGCCTGCAATGGCTGGCCAAGCCCGACCTGCTGACCGACGACGAGATCGTCCGGCTGATCGACATCGCCGTGCGCGACCTCGGCGTCGAAGAGGTCCGCTTCACCGGCGGCGAGCCCCTGCTCCGCCCCGGCCTGGTCGGCATCGTCGAGCGGGTCGCCGCCCTCGCGCCGCGGCCCCGGATGTCCCTGACCACCAACGGCATCGGCCTGGCACGCACCGCCGCCGCCCTGAAGGCCGCCGGCCTGGACCGGGTCAACGTCTCCCTCGACACCCTCCGGCCCGACGTCTTCCAGGCCCTGACCCGCCGCAAGCGGCACGACGACGTCCTCAAGGGCCTCGAAGCCGCCCGCGCCGCCGGCCTGACCCCGGTCAAGGTCAACGCCGTCCTGATGCCCGGCCTCAACGACGACGAGGCCCCCGACCTCCTGGCCTGGGCCGTCGAGAACGACTACGAGCTGCGCTTCATCGAGCAGATGCCGCTGGACGCCCAACACGGCTGGAAGCGCGACGGCATGATCACCGCCGGCGACATCCTGACCTCGCTGCGCACCCGCTTCACCCTCACCCCCGAGGGTCAGGACGAGCGCGGCTCCGCCCCCGCCGAGCGCTGGATCGTCGACGGCGGCCCGCACCGCGTCGGCGTCATCGCCTCGGTGACCCGCCCGTTCTGCCGCGCCTGCGACCGCACCCGGCTCACCGCCGACGGCCAGATCCGCACCTGCCTCTTCGCCACCGAGGAGTCCGACCTGCGCGGCGCCCTGCGCTCCGGCGCCCCCGACGCCGAGATAGCCCGCCTCTGGAAGCTCGCCATGTGGGGCAAGAAGGCGGGATCCGGCCTCGACGACCCCACCTTCCTCCAGCCGGACCGCCCCATGTCAGCCATCGGAGGCTGACCGCACCCGCTCCCATTCCGCCAGCGTCACCACGTCCTTGAGGAACCCGCGCACGGCGAGGAACTGCGACAGGTGCTCCCGGTGCTCCTCGCACGCCAACCACGTCTTGCGCCGGTCCGGGGTGTGCAGCTTCGGGTTGTTCCAGGCCAGCACCCACACCGCGTCGGCACGGCAGCCCTTGGCCGAGCAGATGACGGAATTCTCTGAAGTGTTCGGGGAGTTCACGCCTCAACCCTACGTCCCGCCGCACGCCCCTTCGGGGCCGCTCTCCAGGGCCGTCACCCCGCGGACATGACGACGCCGGGCAGCCACGGGGGGAGCCGCCCGGCGTCGGTCCGTCGCTCCGACGGGGGATGCGGAGCGCGTACGCAGTATGTCATGGGGAATGGTGCGTGGTGCAGCGGAACCGCACGATTGATCTGAGCTTTTCTTGAGCTTTGCTGAGCAAGCACCGTCAGCGAAGCTCAGCCCCGTTCCTCGCGCGACGACGACGTCCCGTCCGCCGGACGTTCCGCAACGGATTCCGAAGGCTCCGACGGCAGCGCCCGCCGTACGGGCTTGACGAACGTCGACGGCAGCGAAGGGACGTTCTCCCGACCGGCGTTGGCGATGACCACCGCGACGTACGGGAGCCCCAAGCCGATCACGAGCGTTGCAATGGCAACCGGTCGCTCGACGTTCCACAGCACGGCCGTGAGCACCACGGCCAGGGTCCGCACCGCCATCGAGATCACGTACCGCCGCTGGCGCCCGCGCACGTCCTCGGTCAGCCCCTGGCGCGCTCCCGTGATCCGGAAGGTTTCGTCGCCACCGCTGTGCTTCCGCATCGCGTTCCACCACCTGCTCCGTCGTGCCGGATTCTCCCCGCATTCCGGTCAGATCCCACGGTACGCCGCCCTTCCCGGCCCTACGAGACCGGGTCACGTCGTCGGCGGACCGCTCCGTACCTCGGATGACGTAGCCGCCCGCCGGCTCCGGTGCGCAGGACGAGCGGCCAGGGAGCGGTCCGGGCCGGCCGCGCGGCCGGCCCGGACCGCAAGGGCCTAGCGCCCGGTGAGCTGCGCCAACTTGCGGCCGGCCTTGAGGTAGGCGACGCCCTCCGTGCCGGACAGCTTCTCCGCCAGGACCTCGGCCAGCGGACGCACCGCGTCGGCCTCGGCGAGCACCACCGTCGACTGACCGGACTCGCCCTCGCTCACCAGCCGCAGCGCGTTCTGCTTCGCCAGCCGCCGCGCCGCCGAGGCGCTCGGGGTGAACTCCAGCACCGTCGTCAGCACCGCCGCGACCGGCAGCTCCCCGTGCTCCGCGACGTCCACGACCGGCAGCGACTCCACGTCGGCGAACGACTTCTTGGAGAACTGGGCCACGAAACCGGCCCGGGCCGCCATCGCCGCGTCCAGCCCGTAGAGCGCCGCCACGACCTCACCCGCGAGGACCTTCTTGAGGTCCATCGGGTGCGTCGCCCGCTCCGAGATCCGGCCCAGGACCAGGGCGATCTCCTCGTCGGTCCACTCGGTCCACGCCTTGAGGTACGGCTCCATCAGGCGGTCCGGCACCGACATGATCTTGCCGAAGACGTCGTCGGCGGGCGCGCTCAGCCCGACGTAATTGCCCTTGGACTTGGACATCTTGGCGCCGCTGCCGTCCGTGCCCTCGATCAGCGGCATGGTCACCACCAACTGCGGCCGCTGCCCGCGCAGCTCCATCAGCTTGCGGCCCATCTGGAGGTTGAGCAGCTGGTCGGAGCCGCCGAGTTCGACGTCACAGCCCAGCGCCACCGAGTCCAGACCCTGCGCGATCGGGTACAGCAGCTCGGTCATCGTCAGACCGGAGCCGGCCGCCAGCCGGTTGCGGAAGTCCTCGCGCTGGAGCAGCTGCGACGCCGGCACCTGCGCCAGCAGCCCCAGCAGCTCCGGGAAGGTGTACGGCGCCAGCCACTCGCTGTTCTGCCGGAAGCTGACCTTCTCGAAGTCGAAGAACGGGCGCACCTGCTCGCGGTACGTGGCGAGGTTGTGCGCGATGTCCGCGTCGGTCAGCGGCGGCCGCTCCGCCGTCCGGCCCGACGGGTCACCGATCTTGGCGGTGAAGTCGCCGATGATCAGGGTGACGGCGTGGCCGAGGCGCTGGAACCGGCTCAGGATGATCAACGGCACCGCGTGACCGAGGTGCACGTCCGTCGCCGTCGGGTCGATGCCCAGCTTGATGTGCAGGCCCTCGCCGGCCGACCGGCGCTCCTCGATGCGCTCGGCCAGCTTCTCCACGCCCGGCAGCACCTCGACCGTGCGGGACGCGATGAGTTCGGCCTGCTCCGTGGGCGACAGGTCCGTCAGGTCGAGATAGCGCCGCTCGCGGGTCTCCTGGAGCAGCTCCCGGACGGTGTCGTCCGAGGAGAGGTCTGCGGAGAGCAGCGTGCGGGCGCGGGCGACGGATTCGCCGAGGCGTGTCATGGCGTTCCTGATCGATCGTGGTTCCCCGAGGGGAGGACAGGGCGACAGTCTATTAGGCCGCACGGCGTCGCTCACCGCGATATCCGCCGGTCCGGCCGTTGCCGCCGCCGCCCGCCCCCTACCGGGCGGCGGCCCCCGCACCGCCAGCCCGGCGCCGACTCACACGCCCGGACTGACCGAACTCATGTGGAAGTCCGGCACCCGCAGCGGCGGCATCGCGGTCCGCGGGAAGTCGTCGCCCCACTCCCGCGACAGCGTCCGCTCCGTGCGGCCGGCCTCCGTGGCCCGGCCCAGCAGGTCCACCGGCGACTCGTTGAACCGGAAGTTGTTCACCTCACCGACGACCTCGCCGTCCCGCACCAGGTAGACGCCGTCCCGGGTCAACCCGGTCAGCAGCAGCGTCGCCGGATCGACCTCCCGGATGTACCACAGGGACGTCAGCAGCAGCGCCGGCCCGTCGTGGCCCGCCGCGGCCACCATCGCGTCGAGGTCACGCGGACCACCGCCCTCCAACAGGAGGTTGTCGACCGCCGGCGCCACCGGCAGCCCGGTCAGCGCCGCACCGTGCCGGGTGGCCACCAGCCGGTTGAGCACCCCCTCGCGCACCCAGTCGGTGGCGGCCAGCGGCAGCCCGTTGTCGAAGACCGAGGCGTCCTCGCCCGAGGCGTGGGCGAGGACGAACGGCGCGCACTCCAGCCCGGCCGCCGTCGGATCGCTGCGCAGCGTCAGCGGCAGCGCGGCGACCCGCTCGCCGATCCGGGTCCCGGCGGCGCCCGCACCGCCCCCGGCCCTGGAGAAGACCGTCCGGCCCTCCGCGGCGTCCCGGGCGGTCGCCGACCACTGCTGGTACACCAGCAGGTCCGCGACGGCGCTCGGCGGCAACAGCGTGTCGTAGCGGCCGGCCGGCAGCTCGATCCGGCGCTCGGCCCAGGCCAGCCGCCGGGCGAGCTCGGCGTCCAGCGCGCGCGGATCGACGTCGGTGAAGTCCAGGGTGGCCCGGCCGGCCCAGGCCGACCGGGTGCGGTCCGGCGACTTGGCGTTCAGCTCCAGCGTCCCGGTGGGCTGGTCGTGCCGCAGCCGCAGACCGGTCGAACTGCCCAGGTACGACGAGACCACGCCGTGCTGGGCGAACCCGTACAGCTCGCGCCCGCCGGCCCGGGCCTGCCGGAAGGACTCCCCGAGGGCCGGCGCGAACGCGGCGAAGACGTCCGGGGAGGTCCCGGCCGGCGCGTCGGTGAAGCCGGCGGTCGTCCGGTCGTCCGCGACCAGCGCCTGGGCGTCCTCGGCCGGCCCGGCGTCCCGGGCGGCCGCCTCCGCGGCCCGCACCAGCGGCTCCAGGTCCGGCACGGTGACCGCCGACCGGGACACCACGCCGGAGGCGGTGCCCCGGGCGCCGTCCACGGTCGAAACGACGGTGACCGTCCGGCCGCGGGTGGCGCCGTTGGTGGTCAGGGCGTTGCCGGCCCAGCGCAGATTGGTGCTGGAGTGCTCCTCGGCGAGGACCACGCAGCCGTCGGCGCGGGACAGCTCCAGGGCCCGCTCGACGATCTCGTTCGGCTGGTTGCTGCGCGTACCGCGCGGACTCATCGACCCGCCTCCTGCGTCGTGTGGGGAGTGTGACGGGCCCAGGGACGCTCCCCGGACCCGCGGCCCGAATGGTGGTGCGCGTTCATCGCCCGGCCTCCTGCGTCGTGTTGAGGACGTTGACGCCCTCGAAGACGGCCGAGGGGCAGCCGTGGGAGACCGCCGCGATCTGGCCCGGCTGGGCCTTGCCGCAGTTGAAGGCACCGCCCAGGACGTAGGTCTGCGGACCGCCGAGCGCCGTCATCGAACCCCAGAAGTCGGTGGTGGTGGCCTGGTAGGCGACGTCCCGCAGCTGCCCGGCCAGCCGCCCGTTGCGGATCAGGAAGGCCCGCTGCTGGGTGAACTGGAAGTTGTGGCGCTGCATGTCGATGGACCACGAACGGTCCCCCACCAGGTAGATGCCGCGTTCCACGCCCGCGACCAACGCGTCCGTGGACGGGCCGTCCGGCGCCGGACGCAGCGAGACGTTGGCCATCCGTTGGACCGGCACGTGACTCGGGGAGTCCGCGAAGGCGCACCCGTTGGAGCGCGGGAAGCCCGCCAACTTCGCCATTCTGCGGTCGAGTTGGTACCCCGTGAGGACGCCGTCCGTGATCAGGTCCCAGGACTGCGCGGCGACGCCCTCGTCGTCGTAGCCGACGGTGGCCAGACCGTGCTCGGCGGTCCGGTCCCCGGTGACGTTCATCAACGGCGAGCCGTAGACGAGCGTCCCCAACTGGTCGAAGGTGGCGAAGGACGTGCCGGCGTACGCGGCCTCGTAGCCGAGCGCCCGGTCCAGTTCCGTGGCGTGCCCCACCGACTCGTGGACGGTGAGCCAGAGGTTGGACGGATCGATCACCAGGTCGTAGGTGCCGGGCTCGACGCTCGGGGCGCGGAGCTTGTCGGCGAGGTGCCCGGGGATCGCGGCCAGTTCGCCGTCCCAGTCGTAGCCGCCGTCGGTGAGGTACTCCCAACCGCGGCCGACCGGTGGCGCGAGGGTCCGCATCGACTCGAAGTCGCCGCTGGCCGGGTCCACCGCGACCGCGGTGAACTCGGGGTGCAGCCGGATCCGCTGCTGCGTGGTGCTGGTCCCCGCGGTGTCCGCGTAGAACTTGTTCTCCTGCACGGCCAGCAGGTGCGCATCGACGTGCGCCACGCCCGGTGCGGCCAGCAGCCGGGCGCTCCACTCGGCCAGCAGCCCGGTCTTCTGCGCGTCCGGCACGTCGAACGGGTTGACGTCGTACGCGGAGACCCAGGTGCGGTCCGGGTGGACGGGCTCCTCGGCGAGTTCCACCCGCCCGCCCGTCGCCCACCGGTCCGCACCACCGGCGCCGCGCCCCGGGGCCCCGACGCCGGCGGTCTCCGCCACGGTCGACGACAGCTTCGCCATCGCCACCGCCTGCCCGGCCACCCGCGCCGCGGCGTCCATCGTCAGGTCGACGCCCGCGGCGAAGCCCCAGGCACCGTTGTGCACCACGCGCACCGCGTAGCCCAGATCGGTGGTGTCGGAGGTGGCCGACGTGCGGGCGTCCCGCAGCCGCCACATGGCGCTGCGCACCCGTTCCAGGCGGAAGTCGGCGTGTTCCGCGCCCAGCGCGCGGGCCCGCGCCAGTGCGGCGTCGGCCAGGGCGCGCAGCGGCAGTGCGCGGAAGGTCTCGTCAAGGTCATGGGGTGCGGCTGGCACGGCATCCTCCCGTAGTCGGCGGATGCATCATGCCGTGCTTCTGTGGAGACCCGACAGTGAACGGGGGCGCGCCCCTGTGTGGGCTCGATTCTCCGTACGGGCCGCCCGACCGATAGTTTCGTACCGAACGCAAGACGGACAGAAAACGGAAAGGGTGATCTCTTGAGCCGCTCGGTTCTGGTCACCGGAGGCAATCGCGGCATCGGCTTGGCCATTGCCCGTGCCTTCGCCGAGTCAGGCGACAAGGTCGCCATCACCTACCGCTCGGGCGAGCCCCCGGCGGGCTTTTTGGCCGTGAAGTGCGACATCACGGACACCGAGCAGGTCGAGCAGGCGTACAAGGAGATCGAGGAGAAGCAGGGTCCGGTCGAGGTGCTGGTGGCCAACGCCGGCATCACCCGTGACCAGCTGCTGATGCGGATGTCCGAAGAGGACTTCAGCACGGTCCTGGACACCAACCTGACCGGCACGTTCCGGGTGGTCAAGCGCGCCAACCGGGCGATGCTGCGGGCCCGCAAGGGCCGGATCGTCCTGATCTCGTCGGTGGTCGGCCTGATGGGCGCGCCGGGGCAGGCGAACTACGCGGCGTCCAAGGCCGCGCTGGTCGGTTTCTCCCGCTCGCTCGCCCGTGAGCTGGGCAGCCGCAACATCACCGTGAACGTCGTCGCCCCCGGTTTCGTCGACACCGACATGACCCGGGCGCTCAGCGACGAGCAGCGGGAGAACATCGTGAAGCAGGTGCCGCTGGCGCGTTACGCGCAGCCCGAGGAGGTCGCCGCCTCGGTCCGCTTCCTGGCCTCCGACGAGGCCGCGTACATCACCGGAGCCGTCATTCCCGTGGACGGCGGATTGGGCATGGGGCACTGAGCACGATGACGAACACCACCGGAATCCTCGCCGGCAAGCGCATCCTGATCACGGGTGTGCTGATGGAGTCCTCGATCGCCTTCCACGCGGCCAAGGTCGCGCAGGAGCAGGGCGCCGAGGTCATCCTGACCGCCTTCCCGCGACCCACCCTCACCGAGCGCATCGCCAAGAAGCTGCCCAAGCCGGCCAAGGTCGTCGAGCTGGACGTGACCAACGACGAGCACTTGGCCCGCCTTGAGGGCCTGGTGCGCGAGGAGCTCGGCGGGCTGGACGGCGTCGTCCACTCCATCGGCTTCGCCCCGCAGGACGCGCTCGGCGGCAACTTCCTCAACACGCCGTTCGAGTCGGTCGCCACGGCCATGCACGTCTCGGCGTTCTCCCTGAAGTCCCTGACGATGGCGTGCCTGCCGCTGATGCCGGAGGAGGGCGGTTCGGTGGTCGGCCTGACCTTCGACGCCCAGTTCGCCTGGCCGCAGTACGACTGGATGGGCCCGGCCAAGGCCGCCCTGGAGGCCACCAACCGCTACATGGCGCGGGACCTCGGCCAGCGCAACGTCCGCTGCAACCTCATCTCGGCGGGCCCGATCGGCTCGATGGCCGCCAAGTCCATCCCGGGCTTCTCGGACCTGGCCAAGGTGTGGGACGGCCGCTCCCCGCTCGCGTGGGACATGGCCGACCCCGAGCCCGCGGGCCGCGGCATCGTCGCCCTGCTGTCGGACTTCTTCCCGAAGACCACCGGCGAGATCATCCACGTCGACGGCGGCGTGCACATGATGGGCGCCTGACGCTCCGTCAGCACCCGCACCGCCGAACTCCCGTACTGCCCGCCCCGGTCCGCCGGGGCGGGCAGTACGCGTTCCGTCCGCTTCCCACGCCGCACCCGCTGCCCGCGCCGCACCCGCCGCATCCGGCGCCGCGCGGGAATACCCCCAACCCCCCGCCGCGTTGCGGCCCGCAGGGGGCGCTCCCGTCCCCTACGGGACCTGTTCGACCTCCCCTAGGGACCCACGGCCCCAGGAGCTTTGGGACCCTAAGAACCTAGGGCCCCAGGGGCCCCGCCCCCAGCCGGCAGCCGAAGGGGTGGGTGCTGGCTTCGGCGGCGGCGCGTTCGCCGTCGCCGGCGCGGATCGCCGCCACCAGTCGTGCGTGGTCCATGTGCGCCTCGGGCCGCAGCACGTCGCCGACGTCGGCGCGCAGGAACTCGCGCAGCACGCCCCCGAGGTCGGCGTAGATCTCGGCCAGCACGTCGTTGTGCGAGGCCGCCACCACCGCCATGTGCAGCGTCGCGTCCGCCTCCACGAACGCCTCGGCGGCGCCGGATTCCCAGGCCCGTTCGCGGCGCTGAAGGAGGGTGTCGAGCTGGCGCAGGTCCTGTTCGGTGCGGCGGTGCGCGGCGAGCCGGGCGGCCTCGGTCTCCAGCGCGGAGCGCAGTTCCGCGACGTGCCGGGGGTCGGCGTCGGCGAACCGGCGGTTCATCACCCCGGCCAGTTCGCTGGTGGCGACCACGTAGGTGCCCGACCCCTGCCGGATGTCGAGCAGCCCGTTGTGCGCCAGGGCCCGGACCGCCTCGCGGACGGTGTTGCGCGCCACCCCGAGCTGCTCGACGAGTTCCGGCTCGGTCGGGATGCGGGACCCCACCGGCCAGTCGCCGGACGTGATCTGGGCACGCAGCTGCGCGATCACCTGGTCGGCCAGCGCGGACCGGCGGGGCGAGGTCAAGGGCATGGCTGGGCTCCGGGGTGTTGGGGCCGGTGGGCCGGATGGGCGGCGGCGGCGCGGACGGCGGTCCGTCGGGGTCCGTGGCGCCGTGCGGGGGAGCCGAGGCTACCGACTACGGCTGGACAACTATTCATCCCATGATTCTATGATGACCCCTATGGCAGACGAAGACCTCGCGACCCTCGGCCCGGCCGCCGAGCCCCGGACCCCCGCCGCCCCGCCCGCCGACGCCGGCGCCGGCGCGGCGCAGCCCTCCGCCGCACCCCAGCGCGTCCCGGAACGCGGCCCGGCGCCGAGCTGGCTCTCCGGCGTCGTGATCGCCGGTCTCGTCCTCGCGGCCCTCAACCTCCGCCCGGCGATCACCAGCCTCGGCGCGCTCCTGAAAGAGGTCCGCGACGGGCTCGGCATGAGCGGCACCGTCGCCGGTCTGCTGACCTCCGTGCCGGCCCTGTGCTTCGCCGTCTTCGGCTTCGCCGCGCCCCGGCTGGCCCGGCGCTGGGGGCCCGGCGCGATCGTCTGCGCCGGGATGGTCGCGATCACGGTGGGCGTCGTGGTGCGCCCGTACGCCGGCGGTACGCCCGGCTTCCTGGCCGCCAGCGCGCTGGCGCTGGCCGGCATCGCGGTCAGCAACGTGCTGCTGCCGGTGGTCATCAAGACCTGGTTCCCCGAGCGGGTCGGGCCGATGACCGGGCTCTACTCGATGGCGCTCGCCCTGGGGACCTCCCTCGCGGCGGCGCTCACCGTCCCCATGACCGCTGCGCTCGGCGGCAGTTGGCGCACCGGGCTGGCCGTGTGGGCGCTGCTCGCCGTGCTCGCGGTGGTGCCGTGGCTGGTGGTGGTGCGGCGCCGGCCGGCCGGTTCGCCCACGGCACCCGCGGGCGGCACCCCGGCGACCGCGGAAACCCCCATACGGATCACCTCGTCGCCGACCGCCTGGGCGCTGGCCGTCTTCTTCGGCCTCCAGGCGACCGCCGCCTACATCACCATGGGGTGGATGCCGCAGATCTTCCGCGACGCCGGGGTCTCGGCGGGCACCGCGGGGGTGCTGCTGGCCGTCACCATGGCCGTCGGCGTGCCGCTCTCGTTCGTGCTGCCGCGGCTGGCGGCCCGGATGCGGCACCAGGGGCCGCTGGTGGTCGTGCTGGGCGTCTGCGGACTGGCCGGCTACACCGGTCTGGCGTTGGCGCCGGCCGCCGGGGCCTGGGCGTGGGCGCTGCTGATGGGCATCTCCAACTGCGCCTTCCCGCTTGCCCTGACGATGATCGGGATGCGTTCCGTGAGCGCCGCCGGCGTGGTCAAGCTGTCCGCCTTCGCGCAGAGCGTCGGCTACCTGATCTCCATCCCCGGGCCGCTGCTGGTCGGCACGCTCTACCAGCACAGCGGTGGCTGGGGCCTGCCGATCGCGCTGATGATCGGGTTGATGGTGCCGCAGATCGCGGTGGGTGTGCTGGCGGGCCGCAACCGCCGTATCGAGGACGAGCGGTGACGGCGGCGGCCGGGGGCTGAGCGCCGGCCGCCCGCGCCCCTGCGCCCTCGTGCCCCCGTGGCGCGGGGGCGCCGTGCGGACCGCGTGTCGCGCCGCTCGCACCCGGTTGCGAGCCCTGGCGGGAGCCGCGCGGTGGGCGGGTGCGACACTGGGCGCATGCCAGTGCTCGAACCGAATCCGCAGGACAGCCAGAAGAAGCTGCTGCTCGTCCTGGCCCTGATGCTCGGGGTGACCGTCGTCGTCGGAATCATCGCGAGCATCGCCGCGCCATGATCCCGAGGCGGCCGGCCCCGCGGCCCGCTCGTTGCGGCCCGGGGTGGGGTTGTCCCCCGATCCCCTAGGGGGCGGACGTCAGGGATCAATGGGTGGCTTCCCGGATGGGAAGGGCCGCCGCGACTGCGTAGCGTCGTCGTCACACCGCGGAACCGCGGTGGGCGCGGCGCCGTTCACCGCCGCGCCGGTCCCGCGACCCCTTGGGAGCCCGCCATGTCCGCCGCGTTCAGCCGCCCGTCCGCAGCCCGGGCACCGCGTCTGCGGAAGGCCCTGCCGTGGTGGGGGTTGGCGCTGCCGATCGTCTCGTTCGTCGTCCTGTTGGTGCTGGTGGCGAGCCCGGGCTCGGCGAGTGCCGCCGGTGCGTCGCGGGCCCCGGAGAGCCTGGCGCCGCTGCTGGAGTTCCTCGCCCGGGTGCTCCGGCTCGGAGGGTGAGCGCGGCCCGCGCGCCGGGGCCTCCCGACGGGGTCACCCGGCAGGGCGGAGCGCCTCAACACCCCGCGCCGGGCGGCGGGTTTCGTGCGAAGCTGGGACGCATGAGCGTCGATACACCCCGCCGGATTGTCCTGCTCCGACACGCAAAGGCCGAATGGTCGGACGAGAGCGACCATGAGCGTCCGCTCGCCGATCGCGGCCGCAAGGATGCCCCGGTCGCCGGCCGCTGGCTGGCCGGTGCCGGGATCACCCCCGAGCTGACCCTCTGCTCGACGGCCGCCCGCACCCGCGAGACCTGGAAGCTGGTCGTCTCCGAGCTGCCGCAGCGACCCAAGACCGTCTACGAGGAGCGCCTGTACGAGGCCTCCCTCGGCGAGCTCATCGCGATCCTGAACGAGACCTCCGACGAAGTGAGCGACCTGTTGGTCGTCGGGCACAACCCCGGCGTGCACGCCCTCGCCGACGCCCTGGCGGGAGAGGCCGACGGGGATCTGCTGGCGCGGATGAACCGCAGCGGCTTCCCCACGTCGGCCATGGCGGTGCTGACGTTCACCGGCTCCTGGAAGGCGGTCGAGCACGGCGTCGGCCGGCTCGTCGCGTTCTGGTCGCCGCACGCCTAGGGCGCTTCTGACGGATCTCCGCGGGAGCGCGCCCGGCCCGGCCGCGCAGCGGTCACCGCGGCGGCCGTCCCGGACGGTGAACGGCCCGCGGCGGCGGGTGACCGATGACGAGGCCCCGGTGCGCGAGGTGCGCACCGGGGCCTTACGACTGTCCGGGACCGGAGCCGGCGGGCGGAGCGGGGCCCGGGCGGGCGCCCCCGGGGGGACCGCCGGCGCCGGGCGCGCGGCCCCGCGGCTCACTCCACGTGGGTGTCCGCCGCCTCGACCTCTTCGCGGGTGATTCCCAGCAGATAGAGCACGGTGTCCAGGAACGGCACGTTGACGGCGGTGTGCGCGGCCTCGCGGACCACCGGCTTGGCGTTGAAGGCGACCCCCAGCCCGGCGGTGTTGAGCATGTCCAGGTCATTGGCGCCGTCGCCGATCGCGACGGTCTGCACCAGCGGCACCCCCGCCTCGTGCGCGAACTGCCGCAGCAACCGGGCCTTGCCGGCCCGGTCCACGATCTCGCCGGTGACCCGCCCGGTGAGCTTCCCGTCGACGATCTCCAGGGTGTTGGCGGCGGCGAAGTCCAGCCCCAGCTCCTCCTGGAGGGCGTCGGTGACCTGGGTGAAACCGCCCGATACCACACCGACTTGGTAGCCGAGCCGCTTGAGGGTGCGGACCAGGGTGCGCGCGCCCGGCGTGAGCCGCACCTCCTTGCGGACCAGGTCCACCACGGACGCGTCCAGTCCGCGGAGCAGCTCGACGCGGGCGTGCAGCGACTGCTCGAAGTCCAACTCGCCGCGCATCGCGGCGGCCGTCACCTCGGCGACCTCGGCCTCGCAGCCGGCGTGCGCCGCGAACAGCTCGATGACCTCGTCCTGGATGAGGGTGGAGTCGACGTCCATCACGACCAGCCGCTGCGCCCGGCGCTGCAGCCCGGCCGCGATCACCGCGACGTCCACCCCGAGCTTCGCCGCCTCCGGCGCCAGCACGGTGCGCAGCGCCTCGGTCTCGGCCCCGGAGACGGCGAACTCCACGGCCGTCACCGGATACTTGGCGAGCCGGAAGATGCGGTCGATGTTGCCCCCCGTGGCCGTTATGGCCGCGGCGATGGCGGCCGTCGACTCCGCGGTGAGCGGATGTCCCAGCACGGTGACGTGGGACCGGCCGACGCCGCGCGGGCGGTTGTCGCCGCGGCCGGAGATGATCTCGGCCTGGAGGTGCAGCGATTCGGCCCAGCTGTGCACGGTGGCCCTCAGGTCGCCCTCGGAGGACCCGGTGGTGCCCTGGTCGGGGAACGGGGTGGTGACCAGCACGCACAGGGTGATGCGGCCCCGGGTCACCACCTGCTCGATGTCCACGACATCGACGGCGTAGGCGGCGAGGGTGTCGAACAGGCCCGCGGTGATGCCGGGCCGGTCCTTCCCGAAGATCTTGACGAGGAGTGTCGGTTCGTCTTCGCCTGGTGCGGCGGCGGCAGGCGGGGTCTGCGATGCGCTCATGGTGCCTTTACGGTAACCGGCGGGCGGCCGCGGCCGTACGCGTGTCCGGGGATCGGACCCGCCGCCCGGGGGTGCCCGAGTGCCACCGGGCCGGTCTCCCGCCGGTGCTCCACCGGGTGCGCGTGATCGTTATGGACTCGTGTCCGGGGTCGTCGGGTTGCACCGGCCCGGGGGACCCGGCTGGCGCTCCAACTTCCCTTTTGGTATGGCGTTTTCCGTCCCGAGGCGGAAGTGTGGAGCGTCTCCGGTGCGCCGAATAGCCTGAATTCCTGGTATTTCAGGCAGAGCGGGCCCTTCCGGCTCTCCGGGAGGGTTCGCCGGATGCGGCGGGAGCGCCCCGTTCCCCGGCCCTGTCCCGGTTTCCGGTCCGCGGTCCGAGCCTGAAATAGTTCTTCACGATGTTCGCCATCCCTAGACTTCCCATACAGGGCGTCACTCGGGGGACTATGTAATGGGGCATGGAGTGCCTGAACTCGTACTGGAACTGAACGGAAGGACCTGGGCCCTCGATCCGTCCCGGTCCTACAGCGTGGGCCGTGATCCGCAGGGTGACATGGTGCTCGACGACGCCAGGGTCTCCTGGCGACACGCCACCCTCCGGTGGTCCGGCCGCAGCTGGCTCATCGAAGACCACGGCAGCACCAACGGCACCTACGTGCAGGGCCAGCGCGTCCAGCAGTTGGAGATCGGCCCCGGCGCCGCCGTCCACTTGGGCAACGCCACCGACGGCCCCCGGCTGAGCCTGTCCGCCGCCGCGGCGCCCGCCGACGCCTTCAGCGCGCAGCCCGCCGCGGCCGCGCCGCACCAGGGGTGGCAGGCCCCGCCCGCGCAGCAGCAGCAGCCGGCGCAGCAGGGGTGGCAGGCCCCGCCGCAGGGCCAGCAGCCGTACGTCCCGCCGCAGCAGGCCGCGCCCCAGCAGGCCGTCCCGGCCCAGCAGCCCGCGCAGCCCCAGCAGCAGCGCGCGGCCGAGCCGCCCCAGGGCGGCGACCGCAGCCCGACCACCTTCCACCGCCTGGACACGGGCCGGGTGATGCGGATCGGTCGTGCCCTCGACAACGAGCTGGTCGTCTCCGACCTCCAGGTCTCCCGCCACCACGCGGAGTTCCGGGCCACCCCCGACGGTCGGTTCGAGATCCGCGACCTGGGCAGCCACAACGGCACCTACGTCAACGGCCAGCCGGTCCCCAAGTCCGGCAGCGCCCCGGTCGGCCCGAACGACACCGTCGGCGTCGGCCACTCCACCTTCCGGCTGGTCGGTGACCGCCTGGAGGAGTTCGTCGACACCGGCGAGGTCTCCTTCTCGGCCCGCCACCTCACGGTCACCGTCGACGGCGGCAAGCAGATCCTCAAGGACGTCTCGTTCGGCGTCCCCGAGAAGTCGCTGGTCGCCGTCATCGGCCCCTCCGGCTCCGGCAAGTCGACGCTGCTCAAGGCGCTGACCGGCTACCGCCCCGCCAACCAGGGCGACGTCCTCTACGACAACCGCAACCTCTACAAGCACTTCGCCGAGCTGCGCCAGCGCGTCGGCCTGGTCCCGCAGGACGACATCCTCCACAAGGAGCTGACCGTCCAAAAGGCGCTCCGCTACGCCGCGAAGCTCCGCTTCCCCGGCGACACCGCGGAGTCCGAGCGCGAGGCCCGCATCAACGAGGTGCTGCGCGAACTCAAGCTCGACGTCCACAAGGACAAGAAGATCACCTCGCTCTCCGGAGGCCAGCGCAAGCGCGTCTCGGTCGCCCTGGAGCTGCTGACCAAGCCGTCGCTGATCTTCCTGGACGAGCCGACCTCGGGCCTCGACCCGGGCATGGACCGCGACGTCATGCAGCTGCTCCGCGGCCTCGCCGACGATGGCCGCACGGTCCTGGTGGTCACCCACTCGGTGGCCGAACTCGCCCTGTGCGACCGCGTGTTGGTGATGGCCCCGGGCGGCTCGGTGGCCTACTTCGGCCCGCCCGAGGAGGCACTGAACTTCTTCCAGTACGAGACCTGGGCCGACGTCTTCTCGGCGTTCGAGAACTACCGGGACTACGACTGGGCGGGCCGCTGGCGCGGTTCCCCGCACTACCAGATGTACGCCGCGGACCTCGACGACGCCCCGCCGCAGTCGGTCAACGTCCAGGCCCCGCCGGCCCGCATCCAGAAGTCGCAGAGCTGGGGCTCCCAACTCTGGACCCTGATGCGCCGCTACGTCTCGGTGCTCGCCTCCGACCGCGGCTTCCTCGCCCTGATGGTGATCCTGCCGGCCGTCCTCGGCGTGGTCTCCCTGCTGATCCCCAGCGACTACGGCCTCGGGTACGGCCCCATCGCCAGGCACCAGACCAACCGCGACGCGAGCACCATCTCGCTGATCCTGGCGGTCGGCATGTGCTTCTCCGGCGCGGCCAACTCGGTCCGTGAGCTGATCAAGGAGCGGGTCATCTACGAGCGCGAACGGGCCACCGGCCTCTCGCGGTCGGCGTACCTGATGTCCAAGATCATCGTGCTGGGCGTGGCCACCGCCCTCCAGGGCGTGATCATCGCGGCGATCGGCTTCTCCACCCGGCAGATGCCGTCCCAGGGCCTGATCGTCGCCAAGGCCCCGGCCGTCGAGATGACGATCGCGATCATCGCCCTCGGCTTCACCTCGATGATGGTCGGCCTGATCATCTCGTCGCTGGTCAAGACCGCCGAGAAGACCATGCCGCTGCTGGTCATGTTCGCCATCGTCCAGGTGGTCTTCACCGGCGTCCTCTTCCAGCTCTTCGACACCGTCGGCGTCTCCCAGTTCTCCTGGCTGATGCCGTCCCGTTGGGCGGTCGCCGCACTCGGCGCCACCCAGGACATGAACACCCTGCTGCCGTGGGAGCCCGGCAACCCGGACCCGCTGTGGAAGCACCAGACCGGCGTCTACGTCATGGACGTGGTCATCCTGGTCACCCTGGGCGTGGCGCTCGCCTTCGTCGTCGCGCGGCTGCTGCGCCGCCACGAGCCGGAGGTCATGCGCAAGTAGGGCCCGCGGTCACCGCCACGCACGCCCGAGGGGCGGCACCCGATTCCGGGTGCCGCCCCTCGGCGGTGCGTGCGGTGCCGCGGTACGCGGCGGAGGTCCGGCTCAGTAGGCCGAGTTGACGTTGTCCATCGAGCCGTAGCGGGCGGCCGCGTAGTTGCAGGCGGCGGTGATGTTGGCGACCGGGTCGTAGATGTTCCAGGAGGTACCGGAGACGTGGTACTGGCGGAACGTCGGGTCGATCACCTGGAGCAGGCCCTTGGACGGGATGCCGGCCTGGGCGTTGGAGTCCCAGAGGTTGATCGCGGTGGGGTTGCCGGACGACTCGCGCATCAGGTTGCGGTAGATGCCGTCGTAGCTGCCCGGGATGTTGTTCTTGCCCATGATGTCCAGCGACTCGCGGATCCAGCCGTCCAGGTTGTTCGGGTAGACCTTCGCCGGCTTCTGGACGGCGGCGGGGATCGCCTGGCGGACGGCGGCGCGGCTCGCGGCCTCCTTGACCTGGCGCTCCTTCTCGACCTTCGCCTTCGCGGCGGCCTCGGCCTGCTGCTTGGCGGCCGCGGCCTCGGCCTTGCCCTGGGCGGCGGAGGCGTCGGCCTGCTGGGCGATGGTGGCCTGCTGGGCGCGGGCGGCGGTGTCGACGGCGCTGAAGGCCACCGGCTTGACGTTCAGGCTGGCAGAGGCGGCCGCGGCCTTGCTCTGGCCGGCGTCGGCACCCGGGACGGCGGTGAAGACCAGTGCGGCGGCACCCGCGGCGGCTACGCCGGCGGCGGTGAGCTTGTGGACACGGGTCAGTTTCAGACCGGAGACGGCGTACTTCGACATGGCGGCTCGACCTCTTCCAATGGGGGGCGTCGCACGGGCCATGAGCGGCGGCAGAACGCCGAGTTCTCATACGGCGCCGAGCGACGGGAGCCATTCTTAGCGGCCGAAAATTCGCCGAGCAATGATGTGACGTACGACCTCGGTTAGTGGAACCGGCTTGGCCGGGAATGCGTCCGGACGGGAATATTCCCAGTTCACACGCGATTCTTAAGTCCACTAACCGAGGTCGTAAGTGACCTGCGCCCTATGCGCGGGGTCACATCGGGCCGGGGTTTATCTCGCCGGCAGTAATTGCAATCGCACAGGCTGTGCGCAGCCTATGGAAAGGCTGTGCGGAGTCATACCTCGACCAACACTTGGTCAAGGGTCTTTCGTACGAGATCGGGCACCCGACAGTCCGTCGCGGGGTACCCGACCGGGAGCACCGCGAACGCCTTCTCGTTCGCCGGCCGCCCCAGCACCTCCTGGAGGAACCGCATCGGGCTCGGCGTGTGCACCAGCGCCGCCAGCCCCGACAGGTGCAGCGCGGACAGCAGCATGCCGACCGCGATGCCCACCGACTCGTCCACGTAGTAGTGCTTGCGCTTGGCGCCGTCCGGCCCCAGCCAGTGCCGCTGCTGGAAGACCACGATCAGGTGCGGGGCGTCGGTCAGGTGCGGCTTGACCTCGTCCGTGCCCAGCGGCCGCAGCGCCGCCAGCCACTCCTCGCCCAGCCGCCCCTCGTAGGAGCGGTGCTCCTCGGCCTCCGCCGCCGCCCGGATCCGGCGGCGCACCTCGGGGTCCTTGACCAGGACGAACGTCCAGGGTTGCTGGTGCGCGCCGGATGGTGCGGTGGCCGCGCAGGCGATGGCGTCCCGGACGACCTGTTCGGGCACCGGGTCGGCGGCGAACTGCCGGACGGTCCGCCGCCGGTCCATCCGCTCGCGCAGCTCGGCGGCGCGGGCCAGCGACTCGGCCGCGGGCATCCGCTCCGGCCGGTACGGCACCGACCGGTAGGGCTCTCCGTGGGTGGGCGTCCAGTGCTTCGTCGTGGGGGTGGGCGCGGGGTGCGCCTGGGATGAAGAGGACATGCCCAGAGTCTGGTCCGCTCCGGCGACGGGGAACACGGATCCCCGCAGGTGTGCCCGATACCGCCCGCCTCCCCGACGGGATCGACGCGAAGCCACCCACCGGCTTCACCCGACCTGTCCCTATATAAGGGGACAAGCATTGATTTCATCTCCAGGTGGCGACCCGACGTACCCGGCCGCTCTACTAGGCGTCCTCGTACCACGCTCTTCCGTAGGCGGAACCTCTCCCCATATAAGGCGCACCCCTATATAGGGGGCATGAATAAGGGCATAACGGAATAAAAGCGACCAAAAGGGACCTAATGGAAAGGCTCGTGCGGAGCCGGCGCGGGGCGTTCGGCCTAGGCCCGCCGGCGTAGGCCGAGGGCGTCGGCGGACCGATACGGGCCGCTCGCCGCGCCGGTACGGTGAGCACATGAGCAACGGACCGGGGGCCGGAATCCCCGCGGTGAGCACCGCGATCCTGGCCATGAGCAGGCATCTGGAGGTGCGCGACGTCCTCAAGACGATCGTCGCCTCGGCCCGTGAGCTGCTGGACGCCGAGTACGCCGCGCTCGGCGTGCCGGACGACCACGGGGGCTTCGCCCAGTTCGTGGTGGACGGCGTCAGCGCCGAGCAGTGGAAGGCCATCGGCCCGCTGCCCCGCCAGCACGGCATCCTCGCCGCGATGCTCCACAAAGCCACCCCCGAGCGGCTCGCCGACGTCCGCGAGGACCCCCGCTTCGGCGGCTGGCCCGCCGCCCACCCGGACATGTCCGACTTCCTGGGCCTGCCGGTCGCCGACGGCGACGAGATCCTCGGCGCCCTGTTCCTGGCCAACAAGCGCTGCCCCAAGCCCACCGGCGGCTGCGGCTTCACCGAGGAGGACGAGCGCCTGCTGGGGATACTCGCCCAGCACGCCGCCATCGCCCTCACCAACGCCCGCCTCTACGAGCGCAGCCGCGAGCTGACCATCGCCGGCGAGCGCGCCCGGCTCGCCCACGAGCTGCACGACGCGGTCTCCCAGAAGCTCTTCTCGCTCCGGCTCACCGCCCAGGCCGCGACCGCCCTGGTCGACCGCGACCCGGCCCGCGCCAAGGACGAGCTGCACCAGGTCGCCGCGCTGGCCGCGGAGGCCGCCGACGAGCTCCGGGCCGCCGTCGTGGAACTCCGCCCCGCGGCCCTCGACGAGGACGGCCTGGTGGCCACCCTGCGCTCCCAGGCCCAGGTCCTCGACCGGGCCCACTCCGCCCGCGTCACCTTCACCGCCCAAGGTATCCGGGCCCTGCCCAACGCCCAGGAGGAGGCGATGCTCCGGGTCGCCCAGGAAGCGCTGCACAACGCGCTGCGGCACTCCGGCGCCGGGCGCGTCGAGGTCAGCCTCACCCGGTTCGGCCAGGGCGCCCTGCTGCGGATCGCCGACGACGGGTGCGGCTTTGACACCCGCGTGGTCCGCCGGGCCGGCCGGCACCTGGGCCTGGTGTCGATGCGCGACCGCGCCAGCGGCGTCGGTGGCACGCTCACCGTGGAATCGGAGCCCGGCACGGGCACCACTGTCGAGATGGAGGTGCCCGGTGGCTGACAGCACGCAGGGCGGTACGGAACGGGCCACCGGCGAGGGGCGCGCGATCCGCGTGCTGCTCGTCGACGACCACCAGGTGGTGCGCCGCGGCCTGCGCACGTTCCTGGAGGTCCAGGACGACATCGAGGTGGTGGGGGAGGCGTCCGACGGCGCCGAGGGCATCGCCGCCACCGAGCAACTGCGCCCGGACGTCGTCCTCATGGACATCAAGATGCCCGGCATGGACGGCATCGAGGCCCTGCGCCAGCTCCGCACCCTCGACAACCCGGCCAAGGTGCTGGTCGTCACCAGCTTCACCGAACAGCGCACCGTCGTCCCGGCGTTGCGCGCGGGCGCCGCCGGCTACGTCTACAAGGACATCGACCCGGACGCCCTGGCCGGGGCCATCCGCTCGGTGCACGCCGGGCACGTCCTGCTCCAGCCTGAGGTGGCCGGTGCCCTGCTCTCCCAGGAGGAGGGGAACGGCGGCCAGGGCCGGGGGAGTTCGCTCACGGACCGCGAGCGCGAGGTGCTGGCGCTGATCGCGGACGGCCGGTCCAACCGCGAGATCGCCCGCGCCCTGGTGCTGTCGGAGAAGACCGTCAAGACCCACGTCTCCAACATCTTGATGAAGCTCGACCTCGCCGACCGCACCCAGGCCGCGCTGTGGGCCGTCCGGCACGGCATCGGGGCCTGAATCCCGGGGCGGACCGGCATGATGGCGGACCGTCAAAACGATGAACCGAACGTCGCCTCGCGCAGTCGAGATTCATACTGTCGTGTATACGTAGCCCATTTGGCGTATCCCCGTTCCGTGCCGGGCCGTTTCCCAGTGCAGTCGTGGCGGCTGGCCACGGCATCGGCAACGAGGAGCAAGCGAAGTGAAGAACATCAAGCGGGTTGCGGCCATCACGATGGCGGGCGCCGGTCTCGCCCTGGCGGGCGCCGGCGTCGCCTCGGCGCACGACGGCCCGCAGGCGCAGGGTGCCGCGGTGCAGTCGCCGGGCGTCGTCTCGGGCAACGTCGCCCAGGTGCCGGTCCACATCCCCGTGAACGTCTGCGGCAACACCGTCTCCGTGATCGGCCTGCTCAACCCGGTCTTCGGCAACACCTGCCTCAACAAGTGAGGCCCGGAGCGTCCGCTCCGACCAGCTGACCCCTGCGCCGGGCCGTCACCGGCTCGCGCGGGTCACTCCGGACCGGCCCCGCCCAGCCCTGGCCGTGCGGCTGGTCCGCCCTCCACATACACCGTCATTTCGGCCCTGTGCCAGCACGTGAGGAACACGCCACCATGAACAGCGTCAAAAAGGCCGCCCTTGTCCTTGCCACCACCGGTCTCGCCGTCGGTGCCGCCGCCGGTTCCGCGTTCGCCCACGACGGTGCGCACGCCGACGGCAAGGCCCTGAACTCCCCGGGCGTCGGTTCGGGCAACCTCGTCCAGGCCCCGGTGCACGTCCCCGCGAACGTCTCCGGCAACAGCGTCAACGTCGTCGGCGTGCTCAACTCCGCCTTCGGCAACCCGGCCGTCAACAACTGACGCCGCCGGCCCGGGGCAACTCCCGGGCCGCCCGGGGCAGTTCAGCCCGGTCCTCCCCAGGTCCCGTCGGCCACTCCATGGCCGGCGGGACCTGTTCCGCGTTCACCCCCGGCGCCGCTCCTGCTCCTCCACCGCGGAGTTGTACGCCGCCACCTGCGCCCGGCGAGCGGTCCGCTCCACCGGCCGCAGCGCCTCGGCGCGGGCCGCGATCTCCGAGGAGCTGACGGCCGCGCCGTGCTCCCGGCCGTCCCCGCCCGTCCCCTGGGCGATGTCGATCAGCGCGCCGACCCGCTGGGCCAGCTCCAGCACCCGTACGGCGCGCGGCGGATAGCCCGGCGCCAGCACCTGCCGGCCGGCCTCCGCCCGCGCCCGGTACGCCGCCAGCGCCGCGTCGGCCACCGGACCGGAACCGGCCACGTCCAGCCGGGAGAGCAGCTCCGTCGCCTCCCGCAGCGCCTCGGCCAGCTCCCGCTCGGCCTCGCCCAGCGACGGCACGTCGGCCGGCGGGGCCTCCCGGGTCGGCAGGCAGTGCCAGACCACCTCGACGTGCACGTCGGGGCCGGCGGCGCCCTCGGGCCCCGCCTCGAACACCTCGGGCACCAGCCCCAGCCCGGCGCCCTGGGCGAGCACGGCCTCACCGGCCTCCAACGCCCGCGCGTTGAACTCCGGCGGGCCGCTCAGCCCCAGCGGATGTCCCGGCACCGGCAGCGCCACCCGCAGGCCGGTCGCGCCGAGCGTCCGCAGCCGCCCCAGGGCGAGCGTCAGGCCGACCGGGGCGCCCTCTCCGGGCAGGCCCGCGACGCGGTGCACCGCGTCGTCGTCCGCGATGTGGTGTGCGGCATCATCAGGTGAGACAAAGCCGGCCAAAAGGGAATTTCCCCATGCTGCCAGCCGTCCTGAACGAGGTTCGTCGAGCATGGTCCCCAGCCTAGGGAACGGCACTGACAACGAGTGGCGTAGGTTTGCAGGGGGGCTGCGCCTACAGGCGCACACGACGACCGAGAAGCAATGGGAGACAGTGCGCTCATGAGCGATGTGCTGGAGCTGGTGGACGTATCCGTGGTCCGCGAAGGACGGGCTCTGGTGGACCAGGTCTCGTGGTCGGTGAAGGAGGGGGAACGCTGGGTGATCCTCGGCCCCAACGGCGCCGGCAAGACCACGCTGCTGAACGTCGCCTCCAGCTACCTCTTCCCGAGCGCCGGCACCGCCCGGGTCCTCGGCGAGCAGCTGGGCCGCGTCGACGTCTTCGACCTGCGCCCGCGCATCGGCATCGCCGGCATCGCGCTCGCCGACAAGCTGCCGCGCAGTCAGACGGTGCTGCAGACCGTCCTCACCGCCGCCTACGGCATGACCGCGAGCTGGCACGAGGACTACGACGACGTCGACGAGCAGCGCGCCCGGGCCTTCCTCGACCGCCTCGGCATGAACGCCTACCTGGAGCGGAAGTTCGGCACCCTCTCCGAGGGCGAGCGCAAGCGCACCCTGATCGCCCGCGCCATGATGACCGACCCCGAGCTGCTCCTCCTCGACGAGCCCGCCGCCGGTCTCGACCTCGGCGGCCGCGAGGACCTGGTGCGGCGCCTCGGCCGGCTCGCCCGCGACCCCTACGCCCCCTCGATGATCATGGTCACCCACCACGTCGAGGAGATCCCGCCGGGCTTCACCCACGTCCTGATGATCCGTCAGGGCAAGGTGCTGGCCGCCGGCCCGCTCGACCTGGAACTCACCTCCAGCAACCTCTCGCACTGCTTCGGCCTCCCGCTCGTCGTCGAGCACAACGGCAACGACCGCTGGACCGCGCAGGGTCTGCCCCTCAAGTAAGGGCCACCGCTCGCCCGTCATCGACCCCGATGCGCGCTCCGCCCGGATTCGTCCGGGCGGAGCAGCTCCCACCGCGCCGCGGCGGACGACGGCTGACCGATCGCGCCCTGTCCCCGGGCCGCCCGGCCGATCTACCATGAGCCCGTGGATCCTTGGGTGTGGTGGCTCATCGCCGCCGTGGGGCTGGGCATTCCGCTCGTCGTGACCGCGATGCCCGAATTCGGGATGTTCGCGGTCGGCGCCGTCGCCGGTGCCGTCACCGCAGCGCTCGGTGGCGGCACCGTTGCGCAATTCCTGGTGTTCGTCGTGGTGTCGATCGCGCTGGTCGCCGTCGTCCGACCGATCGCCAACCGCCACCGCGGTCAGGGACCGCGGCTCGCCTCCGGCATCGACGCCCTCAAGGGCAGGTCCGCCACCGTCCTGGAGCGGGTCGACGCCGGGAACGGCGGCCGCATCAAACTCGCCGGAGAGATCTGGTCCGCCCGCGCACTCGACGGCGACCGGGTCTACGAACCGGGCCAACAGGTCGACGTGGTGGAAATCGAAGGCGCCACCGCCCTGGTCATCTGACCGAACCCGATGCGCGACGCCCCGCACCTCTGAAAGACTGATCAACAACAAGCCGGCCGCGGCCGGACGGACCAGCAACGAAGGGCACGGGAGCCGCTGTGGAACCGATCATCATCGTCCTGATCATCCTGGTGGTGCTCGTGTTCATCGCACTCATCAAAACGATCCAGGTCATCCCCCAGGCCAGCGCGGCCATCGTCGAGCGCTTCGGCCGCTACACCCGCACGCTCAACGCCGGCCTGAACATCGTCGTCCCGTTCATCGACACCATCCGCAACCGCATCGACCTCCGCGAACAGGTCGTGCCGTTCCCGCCGCAGCCGGTGATCACGCAGGACAACCTCGTCGTCAACATCGACACGGTCATCTACTACCAGGTCACCGACGCCCGGGCCGCCACCTACGAAGTCGCCAGCTACATCCAGGCGATCGAGCAGCTCACCGTCACGACCCTCCGCAACATCATCGGCGGCATGGACCTCGAACGCACCCTGACCTCCCGCGAGGAGATCAACGCGGCACTGCGCGGCGTCCTCGACGAGGCCACCGGCAAGTGGGGCATCCGCGTCAACCGCGTCGAGCTCAAGGCGATCGAGCCGCCGACCTCCATCCAGGACTCGATGGAGAAGCAGATGCGCGCCGACCGTGACAAGCGCGCGGCCATCCTCCAGGCCGAGGGCGTCCGGCAGTCCGAGATCCTCACCGCCGAGGGCCAGAAGCAGTCCGCGATCCTGCGCGCCGAAGGTGAGGCCAAGGCCGCGGCCCTGCGCGCCGAGGGCGAGGCCCAGGCGATCCGGGTGGTCTTCGAATCCATCCACGCCGGCGACCCGGACCAGAAGCTGCTGTCGTACCAGTACCTCCAGATGCTCCCGAAGATCGCCGAGGGCGACGCCAACAAGCTCTGGATCGTCCCCAGCGAGATCGGCGACGCCCTCAAGGGCCTCGGCGGTGCCCTCGGCAACTTCAACCCCGCGGGCAACGCCAGCATCCCCAAGCCCGGCGGCCCCGAGCGCCAGGCCCCGCCCATCGACTGACGGCGCGTCCGCGCTCGTGCATGATCAGGGTTGCCCCTCGACCTCCGTGGCGGGGAGGCAACCCTGATTCTGTAAGGAGAACGGCTTGTCCCCCTGGGAAGCAGTCGCAGTCTTCGCCGCCGGCCTGGGCGCCGGCACCATCAACACCATCGTCGGTTCCGGAACCCTGATCACCTTCCCGGTCCTGCTGGCCTTCGGCCTCCCGCCGGTGACCGCGAACGTCTCCAACTCCCTTGGCCTGGTGCCCGGTTCGATCAGCGGCGCGATAGGGTACCGCAGCGAATTGCGCGGTCAGCGGCGCCGCGTGCTGCGCTTCGCGGTCGCCGCGCTCATCGGCGGACTGCTCGGCGCGTTCCTCCTGCTGGCCCTGCCCTCCAGCGCCTTCGACGCGGTGGTCCCCGGCCTGATCGCCGTCGCCCTGGTGCTCGTCGTCGCACAGCCCAGGCTGGCCGCCGCGGTCCGCGCGCGGCGGGCCCGCAACGGCACCACCGCCCACCGCGACGGCGGCATCGCCCTGTTCACCGGCCTCCTGCTCGCCAGCGTCTACGGCGGCTACTTCGGCGCCGCCCAGGGCATCATCTACCTCTCCCTGATGGGCGTCCTGCTCAGCGACGACATCCAGCGCCTGAACGCCCTCAAGAACGTCCTCGCCGCCCTGGTCAACGGCGTGGCGGCGCTCTTCTTCCTCTTCGTCGCCCACTTCGACTGGACTGCCGTCGTCCTGATCGCGGTCGGCTCCGCGCTCGGCGGTCAGATCGGGGCGAAGATCGGCCGCCGGCTGCCACCGGCCGCCCTACGAGGTGTGATCGTCGTGGTCGGGCTGGTGGCCATCGTCCAACTCCTCCTGAAATAACGAGAGTTGGGCGACGGCACCCACCGCCCGAGGCGTCACGCCGGGAGCGCCCGCAGCCACTCCGGCAGCTCGTCCCGGACGGAGATCCCCAGGGCCGACACCAGCGCATCCGCCGGGGTCGGCTCGAAGGGCCGCCGGAGCAGCCGCATCCCCGCCTGCTCCGGCGTCCGGTCCGCCTTGCGGTGGTTGTCCTCCGCACACGAAGCGACGGTATTCAGCCAGGTGTCCCCACCGCCGTGCGACCGCGGCACGACGTGGTCCACGGTCGTCGCCCGCTTCCCGCAGTACGCGCAACGGTGCTGGTCACGGGCGAGCACCCCGCGCCGCGACCACGGCGCCCGTCTTCGGAACGGCACCCGGACGTACCTGCTGAGCCTGATCACCCTCGGCACCGGCACGTCCATCGACGCCGCCCGGATCCGCATCCCCGGGTGGGCGTGCTCCACGACCGCCTTGTCCTGCATCACCAGCACCACCGCACGCCGCAGCGACACCGTAGCCAGCGGCTCGAAGCTCGCATTCAGCACCAGCGTCTCGCGCATCCCGTCCACCTCCCGGACCCCGATCGCCGCCGTGGCGAAGTGGCTCCACTGTGCAGGGGCAGGTATTTCCCGGACAACGCAATTTCCGTGTGCCACAAGGGAAATGGCGGGTGAGCGCAGCATGAAGAAGGGGTGCGCCGGAGCGGCGGCGGCAGCGCCGTGCGGCGCGTGCGAAGGGGAGTGCGCTCCGGGTCCCGGCCCCCGTGACATCCGGAACCCGGAGCGAACGGCAGCCGGCGCGGACGCCCCGTGCGTGGGGCTCCGGCGAACGGGGGCGCACACACCGGCGCCCCGGCGCTCCCGCCACTGCGGTACCGGCTGCCCGCCGCCTCGTGGAGGCGGCGGTACGCGTACCACTGTGCGTGCGGGGAGCGCCGGGGCGCAACGCATTTCCCGGGCCCGACGGCTCGGCCGGTGCCGGCGCTAGCCGGCGGCGGGCACCTCGTACTCGCCGATCAGCTGGGCCCGCCCGAGCGTGTGGAACCGCAGGTTGAAGCCGATCACCGCGGGCGAGGCGTCCGCGTCGGGACCCAGCTTCTCCTGGTCCACCGCGTAGACGGTGAACACGTAGCGGTGCGGCCCGTCGCCGGGCGGCGGCGCGGCGCCGCCGAAGTCCCGCGTCCCGTAGTCGTTGCGGACGTGCACGGCCCCGTCGGGCAGGCCCTTCATCGCACCGCTGCCCGCCCCTGCCGGCAGCTCCGTCACCGACGCCGGGACGTCGAACAGCACCCAGTGCCAGAATCCGCTGCCGGTCGGCGCGTCCGGGTCGTAGCAGGTGACGGCGTAGCTCTTGGTCCCCGCGGGCGCCCCCTCCCACCGCAGCTGCGGCGAGCGGTTCCCCTCGGCGAGCACCTGCTCCGGCCGGAGCGTCCCGCCCGGCTCCACCTCCTCGCTCACCACGGTGAACTCCGCCACCGGCGGGTGGAAATCGTGCGGGAGCGGCCGCCGCTTCAGCTCGGACACCTCGGACCTCCTGGTCGCTTGCTGACACTTCGTCCGGCCAGGTTAGAGCCAGTTGCGCCGCCCGCCGACCTCGGCCAGCCAGTGGTTGAGATAACCCGCCCAGTCGGTCGCCTCGAAGTCCTCCAACCCCACCGTGAACGACCGGTAGGTGTCCGACCCCTCGCTGAACAGGCCCGGCTTCTTGTCCATCTCCAGCACCACGTCCATCTCCTGGTCGTCCGCCACGAAGGACAGCTCGACCTCGCTGAGCCCGTGGTACTGGGACGGCGCCGAGAACTCGATCTCCTGGTAGAAGGGCAGCTGCTGCCGCGTCCCGTGGATCTGCCCCTGCTCCAGATCGGCGGACTTGAAGCGGAACCCGAGCCGCTCGAAGGCCGACAGGATCGCCTGCTGCGCCGGCAACGGATGCACCTGCACCGGATCGAGGTCGCTGGAGTCCACCGCCCGCGCGATCGCCAGCTCCGTCGTCACTCCGACGCTCATCCCGGGCAGCGGATGCCCCAGGAACGCGGTGACCGGCGTCTCCCACGGCACCACCAGCCCGAACGGCACCGTGTGCACCGCCCCGGCCTGCACGTCGAAGGCCCCGCCCAACTGCGTCCGGTGGAACTCGACGTCCCGCCGCACTTCCTCGTCCCCGTGCTCGACCTCGACCCGGGCCTGCAATCCGACGGACAGCCCCTGGATGGACTGCGGCACCGACCCGCCCTGGATCCGCACCTCTCCTTGCACCACCCCGCCGGGCACCACGTTCTCCTCGAAGAGCACCGTCTCCACGGACGCGCCCCCGGCCCCGAGACTCGCCAGCAGCTTCCTGAACCCCATGCCCGTCCTCCCCTGACGCACCGCGTCGGTGCGCACAGCCGGTCGATCGTGGCCCGATCCTTGCGCACCGCGGACCGATCGCCCCAATTCCGTTTCCACACCCGCCCAAACCGCCCCGACAGCCACCCGCTCCCCTCCACTACGCTCGGAGGCCATGACGGACGTACCGGACCGCACCCCTCTCCCGCGCGACTTCTTCGACCGCCCCGTCCTGGACGTCGCCCCGGACCTGCTGGGCCGCACCCTGGTACGCCACGGCCCCGACGGCCCGATCGCACTCCGCCTCACCGAGGTGGAGGCGTACGACGGCGAGCGCGACCCGGGCTCGCACGCCTACCGGGGCCGCACCGCCCGCAACGCCACGATGTACGGTCCGCCCGGCCACGCGTACGTCTACTTCATCTACGGCATGTGGTTCAGCATCAACCTGGTGTGCGGCCCCGAGGGCAGGGCCGGTGCGGTCCTGCTCCGTGCCGGCGAGGTGCTCACCGGCACGCAGCTGGCCGCCGACCGCCGCCCCAAGGCCCGCAACACCAACGAACTCGCCAAGGGCCCGGCCCGCCTGGCCACCGCCCTCGACATCGACCGCTCCCTGGACGGCGTCGACGTCTGCGCCCCCGCCGACACCCCGATCACGATCCTGCACGGCACCCCGGCCCCGCTCGCCCGGGTGCGCAACGGCCCGCGCACCGGCGTCGGCGGCGACGGCGCCGACCACCCCTGGCGCTACTGGATCGACGGGGACCCCACCGTGAGCCCCTACCGTCGCCACACCCCCAGGCGGCGCACCACCACGGCTACTTGACTCTGTCCTGCCAAACGTCTAACGTGGCCCGAGCCGCTGGACACGGGCAGCGCTATCTGCGTGACCCGGAAGTGGCGGAACCCACTACTTCGATCGACTCCCTGACGGGTCTTCTTCGGCATTGCCGGAAATCAGACCCGAGCGGCCCGATTATGAGCCGTCAGGAAAAGCCGCTAAAGTAGTGGACACGCCGAAAGGCAAACCATCCCGACAAGAATTCGGAACCGAATTCGAGCCGGTTGCGCCTCACCGAGGAGCAGGCCGGACACGAAAAGGATCTGATAAAGTCGGAAAGGTCGAGGAGCGAAAGCGAATCGGCCGGACCCCGCTCCAGCAGGGGGCCAGAGACGGAAACGGATCTGGTAAGGTTGGAATCGCGAGAAAGCCGAAAGGCCGGATCGCACCGGCGAAAATCAGGACCGAAAGGATCTGATAGAGTCGGAAACGCAAGACCGAAGGGAAGCGCCCGGAGAGCCTGGTGAAACAGGCGCAAAGGAAGCGTCCGTTCCTTGAGAACTCAACAGCGTGCCAAAAGTCAACGCCAGATATGTTGATACCCCGTCTCCATCATGGAGATGAGGTTCCTTTGAAAAGTCCTCCCAATAGCTTGGGAGGCG